>NZ_BAAARE010000013.1:0-163413 GCF_039532035.1 Terrabacter carboxydivorans
CACGTTCGCCTGGACCCCGAAACCCGCATCGACCACACGCCAGGCAATCGGACCTACCACCGAGTCACCAACCCTGACTGTCAGGCATGACCCTTCACCCTTGACAGGAATGTCCCTTCACAGGACATGACCGGGGTGGGTGTCGCTTTCACCTCGACCGGGTGTCCCTGGGTGTCACGCGGCGGCGCTCTCGAGCTGAGCGTGTCCCTGCGCGACCTGTGACATGAACTCGTCGGTGAAGACTCTCAGGCCGACGAGGTCGATCCGCAGGGCGCGGTCCCCCTTGAGCACGAGGGCGTTGGTGCGGAGGTTGTCCGTCGACACAGCCAGCGCACGGCGGTGCTGGACGCCGTCGATCTCGACCACGAGCCCGTTGCGCCAGCGGACGTCGAGGTAGACGCGGCCCCGGTCCGTGTGGACGACGACCTGCCGGTCCGGCTCAGGAAGTCCGCGCTCGCGACACAGGTGGGCGAAGTCGAGCTCGCCCAAGGACTGCACGCCGAGCGCGATGTCACGCACCACGTTCTTGACGAAGGCTCTGCGCCGCCTGCCCCGCAGGTGCTTGCCGGTCCGCAGCAGCTCCTCCGGCGAGGCCAGTCCCTGCTGGGCTGTCATCAGCAGGATGAGGGCGGCCTGCCGGTCGCTGACGGCCCAGTGAGCCGCCCGAATCGCCGCGACAGCAGGCCGCGTGCGCGGGATCCCCGTCTGGAGAACCTCGGCGGGCACGCGACGGATGACCTTGTGCGCAGTCACGCCGCTCGGCCAGGTGACTCTTGCCGTGTGGACGACGGAGCAGTGGATGGCTGGATCGTCATAGTGCTTCAGACCGGCGAGCTCCAACGCCGTCACCCCGTCGATGGCCGTCACGGCGGCCCCCACCTCCCATACGGCCCGCCACAGTGACTCCTCGCGGCTCAGCGGACGAGTGTGCACCGCTACCGTGACATCGCCGTGCACCACCCATCGTTCGGAGCGGACCTCGTATGCCACGTGGCGTCGCTCGATGCCGGCTGACCGGAGCATCGCCCGCGACACGACCCCGCCGTGGCGGTCGGCGAGCTCACGGGCGATCTGCCGACGTTCTGGACCCCTCACGTCTCCCAATGTCGCGGGCGTGACGGCCTCCAGCGAGCGGCATACGCGGGCCTGTGGATGGCGAGGCCGTGGCGGTCGGGGGTGTGGACGGCCTCGTTCGAGGTGATCCCGGCAGCAACGTCAGGTGCGCGATCACCTCGAACCAAGGATCCCCGACCGCCGTGTCGAGGTGATGTCGGCACCGACACCGCTCCCGGGATCACCTCGAACGGCGGGAAGAGGGGGCTAGAGGAGGGAGTGGACTGCCGCAAGGACTCGCTGGAAGGCGGGGGTGTCGGGGGTGATCACGGCGAAGTGGTCGGCGCCCTGCACGAGGTCCTCCGTCACGTCGGCGCCGGCGGCCTTCGCCTTCGCCACGTAGGCGTCGGCGACCTCCGGCGGCACGACGTCGTCGTCGGTGCCGTTGACCAGGCGCACCGGCACCTTCGGGGGCAGCGTCGACATCGGGTCGGCCGAGGTCCACGCGGCGGTTCCCGGTCCCGACCCGACGAAGTCACGCGTCGCGTCCGAGCCGAGGTGCAGCCGGTCCGCCGCGCCGAGGTCGACGACCCCGGCGAGCGAGACGACTCCGGCGATGCCGCGCTCGCGGGCCCACGGCTGCCCGGCGGCCCACGCGACGAGATGCCCACCGGCCGAGTGACCGACGAGGACCAGCGGCTTGGGCAGGTCGGGCTGGGCTGCCACCGACGCGAGGAGGTCGCGCACGTCGTCGAGGGTCCCGGGGACGCCACCACCCGGCATACCGGCTCGGCGGTACTCGGCCAGCACGACGTGGTAGCCGGCGCTCGCGAACGCAGCGGCCTCGGGCCGGGCGTGCTCGCGGTCGTACTCCGCATGCCAGAAGCCGCCGTGGACGACGACGACCGTGCCGGTGACGGCGGGGGCTCCGGCGGCCGGCTGCAGGACGTCGTAGACCTGCGCGGGATCGCTGCCGTAGGACCGGGTCGCCGCCGAGGCGCTCGCCGACGGGGACGCGTCAGCTGCCGCCTCCGGTGTCCCTGAAGGTGTCCCGGCGGGTGTCGCCGAAGCGCTGCTCGTCATGGGCGTCATCGTGCCACCGGCGTCGCCGACGCACCCCGAGAGGGCCGTGCTCGCACTGAGTAGGGTGAGGGCCATGACCCAGTGGGAATACCTCACCGCACCGCTTCTGATCCACAACACCAAGCAGATCCTCGACAACTTCGGGGCGGACGGGTGGGAGCTCGTCCAGATCGTCAACGGTCCCGACGGCACCAGCCTCGTCGCCTACTTCAAGCGTCCGAAGTCCTGAGGAGCCACCGCACCATGTCTGCAGTCGAAGACCGCCTGTCCGAGCTCGGCCTCACCGTACCCGAGGTCGTGCCGCCCGTCGCCGCCTACGTCCCCGTCGTCCGCGAGGGCGACCTCGTCTTCACCTCGGGCCAGCTGCCCATGGTCGACGGTGCCCTCGCCGCGACCGGCAAGGTCGGCGCCGAGGTCGACGCCGAGACCGCCAAGTCCCTCGCCGAGACGTGCGCCCTCAACGCGATCGCGGCCATCAAGTCCGAGATCGGTGACCTCGACACGGTGACCCGTGTCGTCAAGGTCGTCGGTTTCGTGGCCTCCGACCCGGGCTTCACCGGCCAGCCCGGGGTCATCAACGGCGCGAGCGAGCTGCTCGTCAAGGCTTTTGGTGACAAGGGAATTCATGCCCGTTCGGCCGTCGGTGTCGCTGCGCTCCCGCTGGACGCACCCGTCGAGGTCGAGGTCATCGTCTCCGTCGCCCGGTGACCGGGGACGGTGACGGACGCGTGAGCGGGACCAACCGGCGCTTCCCCCTCACGACGACGCCCGGCATCTCCGACGCGGCCTCCCGCTGGCTCGCGGGGGAGCGCTGGGACGAGGCGCCCCCGCGCCGCGCGAGCACGATGATGCTCGTGCGCGACGGCGCCACGGGGCCCGAGGTGTTCATGCTGCGGCGCGTCTCCGGGATGGAGTTCGCGCCGAGCATGATGGTCTTCCCCGGCGGTGGTGTCGACGAGCGGGACGGCGAGCTCGGGCTGCCCTGGGCCGGTCCCTCGCCGGCCGAGTGGGCCGAGCGCCTGGGCTGCTCGCCCGCCGAGGCGCAGATGTATGTCGCCGCCGCGGTCCGCGAGGTCTTCGAGGAGTGCGGGGTCCTGCTCGCCAGCCCCTCGGCGAGCGGCCCGCTGGTCATGGTCGACGGCCCCGAGTGGCGCGAGATCCGCGTGCGCCTCGTCGACCGACGTCTGTCGCTGGCGGACGTGCTGCACGACCGCGGCCTCGTCCTGCGCTCCGACCTCGTCGTCGCCAAGGCGCACTGGCTGACCCCGGTCTTCGAGCCGCGCCGCTACGACACGTGGTTCTTCGCCGCGCTCATGCCGCCCTTCCAGGTCGCCGACGGCGAGACCACCGAGGCCGACCACGCCGACTGGTTCGTCCCGTCGGACCTGCTGGAGGCGTATGCCGGGGGCTCGGCCCTCATGCTGCCGCCGACGGTCATGTGCGTGGAGGAGATTCGCGACGCCCCTTCTGCTGCAGCGGTGGTCGTGCACAGCGACTCCCTCCCGCTCATCATGCCGGAGGTCGTCGACGCCCCCGGTGGTGGCGCGATGGAGATCGTCGAGAGGTGAGGCTCATGCGTGTGGTGGGTGGGGTGAGCGGGCCGTGAAGGGCACCGCGGCGGATCCCGCCTGGCACGGTGGCGTGACGAGCGAGCGCGCCGAGTGCGTGCTGTGCCCCAACCCGTCGCCGATGACGCTCGACGGCACCAACACGTGGCTGCTCGCCGAGCCCGGCTCCGACGAGGTCGTCGTCGTCGACCCGGGGCCGCTCGACGAGGGGCACCTGCAGGCGGTGCTGAGGCGGGTCGAGGAGTCCGGTCGCCGGGTCGTGCTGACCCTGCTGACCCACGGGCACGACGACCACGCCGAGAGCGCCGACCGGTTCCACGAGCTGACTGGGGCGCCGGTGCGCGCCTTCGGCCGGGGCCACGACGACCTGTGGGCCGGCGAGACCATCCGCGTCGGCGGCCTCGAGATCCTGGCCACCCCGACACCCGGTCACACGAGCGACTCCTTCTCCTTCGTGCTCCCCGCCGACAACACGCTGCTGACCGGCGACACGATCCTCGGCCGCGGGACCACCGTCGTCGCGTGGCCCGACGGCAGCCTCGAGTCCTACCTCGCCTCGCTCGACCGCATCGAGGGGCTGACCCGGGCGGGCACCGTCACGCGCCTGCTCCCCGGGCACGGGCCGTTCGTCGCCGACGCGGCCGCGACGGTGACCTTCTACCTCCAGCACCGGGCGCAACGGCTCGACCAGGTGCGGGACGCGGTCGCCCGAGGTGCGCAGACGGCATACGCCGTCGTGGAGCAGGTGTATGCCGACGTGCCGCGCAGCGTGTGGCCGGCGGCCGAGCTGTCGGTACAGGCGCAGCTGGAGTACCTCCGCGAGCACGGATGAGCCGGCGATGACCCTCGGTCTCGACGCGCTCGTCACGGCGGCCGTGGCGCTTGTCGGGGAGCGGCGCCGGGTGGTCCTCGGCATCGCCGGGGCGCCGGGCGCGGGCAAGTCGACGCTCGCCGAGGCGCTCGTCGGGGCGGTTGCCGCCCGTGAGGGCGACGGGTGGGTCGCGCACGTGCCGATGGACGGCTTCCACCTCGCGGACGTGCAGCTCGAGCGGCTCGGGGCGCGCGGTCGCAAGGGGACGCCCGACACGTTCGACGCCGACGGCTACGCGCACCTGCTGGATCGTGTCGTCGACGAGCCGGACTCGTGGGTCTATGCGCCCGGCTTCGACCGGACGCTCGAGCAGCCCCTGGCCGCAGCCATGGTCGTACCTCCGTCGGCGCGGCTCGTCGTCACGGAGGGGAACTACCTGCTGCTGCCGGAGCCGCGCTGGGAGCGAGCCCGGGGCCGCCTGGCGGAGGTCTGGTTCGTCGCGGGCGACGAGGAGCTGCGTCGGTCACGGCTCGTCGCGCGGCACGTCACCTTCGGCAAGGAGCCGGAGGCGGCCGAGGCATGGGTGGCGCGCAACGACGACGCCAACGCGGCCGTGGTCGCGGCAGCGGCGGGGCGTGCCGACCGGGTCGTCGTCAACGGTCCGGACGGCTGGTCGTTCGGCGCTTTGAGGTAGGCACGCCGCCGAAACTGCGGCGGGTTCACCTCGAACGGGTGGGAGCCGGGGCGCGAAGGAGGTCAGCGGGCGCGGCGCTTGAGGCGCTCGACGTCCTGGAGCAGCACGGCGCGGGCCTCGAGGCGCAGCCAGCCGCGGGTGGCGAAGTCGGCGAGGGCCTTGTTGACGGTCTCGCGCGAGGCGCCGACGAGCTGCGCCAGCTCCTCCTGGGTGAGGTCGTGGCTGACCATGATGCCGCCCTCGACCGGCCGCCCGAAGCGCTCGGACAGGTCGAGCAGGGCCTTGGCGACGCGGCCGGGCACGTCGGTGAAGACGAGGTCGGCGAGGTGTGCGTTGGTGCGGCGCAGGCGCTGCGCGAGCGCGGCGAGCAGGGTCTTGGACACCTCGGGGCGGCCGGTGAGGATCGCCGTCAGCGACTCGTTGCCGAGACCGAGCAGCTGTGTCTCGGCGACGGCCGTGGCGGTCATGGTGCGGGGCCCCGGGTCGAAGAGGCTGAGCTCGCCGAACATCTCGCCCGGACCGAGGATCGCGACGAGGTTCTCGCGGCCGTCGGGGCTCGTGCGGCCGAGCTTGATCTTGCCCTCGGCGATGACGTACAGCGTGTCGCCGCGGTCGCCCTCGTGGAAGAGCACGTCGCCGCGCTCCATGTGCGACCGGCTCATCTCGGACTGCAGGGCGGAGGCCGCCTCGTCGTCCAGAGCCTTGAACAGGGGCGCACGCCTCACCACGTCGAGATCCACGGGGTCAGTGTGCCACGTCGCCCCGCCCGCCGCCCTGCCACCGCAGGGGTTTCAGGTATCGGGTCTCAGAAGCGGGTCTCAGTCGTCGATGCGGTAGTCGACCGGCTTGCACACGCCGTTGTTGGACTTCTCCGCCGAGCAGGCGGTCAGGCCCACGACGAGGTCGGCCTCGGCCCGCAGCACGAAGCGGTCCCCGGCCCGCGACGTCGGCGGGTCGATGTGCAGCTCGCCGTTCCGCTCGGCCCAGACGTTCATGAAGATGTTGAGCGTCGTCGAGATCCGGTCGGGCTCGACGCCGAAGCCGGCCATGTTGGTCGCGAGGTTCTCAAAGCAGCTCGGGTGGTAGGCGCCCTCGAACTCGGGGTAGAGCAGGTCGAAGGTCTGCTGCGAGCACGGCGTCAGCAGGATGTCGTGGTGCCCGCAGGTGTCCTCGACGACGGTCGCCATCGGCCGGCTGCGGTTGCTGTAGAGCACGCTCCCGGTCGTCACGGCGGTCGAGTTGGCGTAGTCGATGGTGCGGCCCGAGCTGAACCACTCGTCGCGGTCGTCGTCCATGACGGCGAAGAAGTCGCTGACCTGCTCGCCGGTCGGGTCGACGACCGTGAGCCGCTGTCCGGCGCGGAGCAGGAAGGCCGTGCCGGTCTGGGGGTCGAGCCGCGTCAGCGTCATCCCGTCACGGTAGTCGCCGGGCGGCTGCACGACCGGGCCGCCGGGGCCGAAGTGGCGGTCAGTCGTGCTGGGGCGTGCATCCTGCGAGATCGTCATTCGATTTCCCCTGGTGAGTGAAGGTGTGGCTGTCGATACGTGTGTTGGTGTGGAGGTCGCGGACGTCGGTGCCGGTGACCGGCTTGACCTCGAGCGGCGGCTCCCACCCGGCCGGGTGCTGGCGGCCGGAGTACTGCAGCGCCTCGGTGCTGTCGCCGTGGTCGGCGACCATCGGGTTGACGAAGCCCTGGAGGTTCTCGTCGCGCCGGCGGATCGTGGTGCGCATCCCGTCGAAGCGCCCCTCGGCGCGCAGCTCCTCGAACTGGCCGTGCGGGTTGAAGACCAGGGTCGGCAGCGGGGCGCGCCTCGCGACTCGCGAGGCGGCCGGGTGCAGCCCGACGATGAAGTAGGGGTTGCCGCCGGCGCTGAAGCCGAAGTGCGGGTCGTTGGGGTCCGAGCCGACGCCGTCGGCCCACGACTGGTCGTCCGCGTCGTGCAGGCGCTGCAGCAGGCCGAAGAGGGATGCCTCGAAGTCGGCCTCGGTCGTGGGCAGCGGGCCACGGAAGGTCGCGATGAACGAGTGGAAGCCGCTCTCGTCCTCGATGTCGTCGGCGAAGGCGCCGAGCCGCTCGAGCAGCCGGGAGGGCACGGTGGGGTCGTCCATGTCGTCGAGCACGACGTGGGCGACGCTGCCGCGGCGGAAGACGGACTTGGCGCCGAGGCAGGGGAACTCCGCGTGCGTGACCATGAGCTCCATCGCGCGGAGCACGTCGGCCTCGGGGGCGTGGGCGAGGTCCATCCGCCCGAGCAGGTCGAGGGTGGTCTCGAGCCCGTGGTGGCCCGGGTGGTCCTGGTGGCCGTCGGGAGCGTGCAGCCGAACGGTGTCGGCAGGCTCCGGTGCCTGGGTGCGCGTGTCCGTGGTCATGGCGGACTCCTCTCGTGCAGGCACGACGTACCCACCGCGGGTTTCCTTCTTGCGGAACCCTCGACAACGGGACCCGGAAGCGGGTGACAGCCCCGCGGCATACAGTGTCGTCCGTGTCCCCCCGAGCCCTCGTGGTCGCCGACGAGTCCCCCGTCTCGCGCACCCGCCGCGCCCGCAAGATGTACCGCTCCCTCCACGAGCGCTACCCGTACGCGCACTGTGAGCTGGACTTCTCGACCCCGCTCGAGCTGCTCGTCGCGACGATCCTGTCGGCGCAGACGACGGACGTCGGCGTCAACAAGGTGACGCCGATCGTCTTCGCGAAGTACCCGACGGCCGCCGACTACGCGAACGCCGACCGCACCGAGCTCGAGACGATCATCCAGCCGACCGGCTTCTACCGAGCCAAGACCGACTCGCTCATCAAGCTCGGTATCGCGCTCGTCGAGCGGTTCGACGGTGAGGTGCCCCCGCGCCTGAAGGACCTCGTGACCCTTCCCGGGGTCGGCCGCAAGACGGCGAACGTCGTGCTCGGCAACGCCTTCGACATCCCGGGAATCACGGTCGACACGCATTTCGGCCGCCTCGCGCGCCGCTTCGGCTGGACCGAGGAGGAGGACCCCGTCAAGGTCGAGCACGAGGTCGGGCGGCTCTTCATGCGCAAGGACTGGACGATGCTCAGCCACGTCGTGATCTTCCACGGCCGCCGCACCTGCCACGCGAAGAAGCCGGCGTGCGGGGCGTGCCCCGTCGCGCGCTGGTGCCCGAGCTACGGTGCGGGCGAGACCGACCCGGACAAGGCCGCGAAGCTGCTGAAGTACGAGCTGGCGCCGAAGTGACCGATGTCGTCAGCCGGATCGCGTATGCCGGCAGGTCGGGTTCCATCGACCCCTCCCCGTCGCTCGGGGCGGGGGCCGTCGCTCGCCCCGCGTGGATGGACGAGCTCGCCGTGCGGCTCGAGAGCGTTGCGCCGGAGTGGTTCTCGCGCTTCCTGCCCCCGGAGGAGGGCGGCCGGGAGTCGGCCGTGCTCATCCTCTTCGGGCCGCCTCCCGCGGGCGCCGAGGACGACGGCGACCACGTGGTCCTCATCGAGCGGTCGCACACGATGCGCACGCAGCCGGCCCAGATCGCCTTCCCCGGTGGCTCGCGCGACCCGGAGGACGACGACCTCGTCGCGACCGCGCTGCGCGAGGCCGAGGAGGAGACGGGCGTGGACCCGGCGGGCGTCGAGGTCGTCGCCCAGCTGCCCTCGCTGTTCCTCGCTCCGGCGCAGTTCGTCGTGGCTCCGGTGCTCGGCTGGTGGGCCCGGCCCTCGTCGATCGGGGTCCGTGACCCGGCCGAAGTGCACGACGTGCTCTCCGTGCCGGTCTCGCACCTCGTCGACCCGGCGACCCGCTTCTCGGTGACGCACCCCTCGGGCTACGTCGGGCCGGGCTTCGACCTCGACCACCTGCTCCTGTGGGGCTTCACCGCGGGGCTCATCAGCAGCGTGCTCGAGCTCGGTGGCCTCTCGCAGCCCTGGGACGCGGACGTCATGCGGCCGCTGCCCGAGCGCTACCTCGCCGGGAGGCGCGCATGACCGGCAGCGTCCTGCTCGACATCGCCCTGATCCTCCTCCTGCTCGCCTACGCCTTCTCGGGCTATCGGCAGGGTCTGATCCAGAGCGTCTCGTCGCTCGTCGGCTTCTTCGCGTTCGCGATGCTGGCCGTCTGGCAGCTGCCGGCGCTGCTGGCGCGCTGGCAGGCCGTGGCCGACGACGACCGCACGAGGGTGCTCGTGCTGCTCCTCGGCGTCGTCGTCTTCGGCTGGCTGGGGCAGTACCTCGGCAGCCTGCTCGGCTCGCGGATCAGGCGCCGCGTCGGCCAGACCTCGCTGCGCCGGGTCGACGCGGCGCTCGGTGCCGTCGTCGTGACGCTGGCGGCGAGCCTCATCATCTGGTTCATCGGCGGGGCGCTGCGCACGGCCGGCAACCCGTCCCTGTCCAAGGCCATGGCCGAGTCCAAGGTGCTCCAGGTCGTGAACTCGGTCGTGCCCGAGCAGACCGGTCAGGTCTTCGCCAGCTTCCGCGGCTTCCTGTCGAGCCAGGGCTTCCCGCAGGTCTTCGGCGGCCTCGCGCCCGAGCCGATCACGCCGGTGCAGGCACCCGACCCGGCCATCGCGCAGTCCCAGGCGATCCGCGCGGCCGGCCGCTCGGTCGTCAAGGTGACGACGCAGTCGCAGTCGTGCCAGAGAGGTCAGGAGGGCACCGGCTGGGTGCTCTCGCCCGGACGCATCGTCACCAACGCCCACGTCGTGGCCGGCGCCGACGAGGTGCGGGTCCAGGGCGGCGACCAGACCCTCCGGGCGCGCGTCGTCGTCTTCGACCCGCGTCGCGACCTCGCCGTGCTCAGCGTGCCGGGGCTCCTGCTGCCACCGCTGCCGCTCGGCGGCGAGCTGAAGCGGGGCGACTCGGCAGCCGTCCCGGGCTTCCCGCTCGACGGCCCCTACCAGGTGGTCTCGGCCCGCGTCCGCGCCCAGCTCGACGCCCGCGGCCTCGACATCTACGGCCGCGAGCGCGTCGTCCGCGAGATCTACTCCCTCGCCGCGAAGGTGCGGCCGGGCAACTCCGGCGGCCCGCTGCTCGACACGAACGGGCAGGTCGTCGGCGTCATCTTCGCCAAGTCGCTCGAGGACGACGCGACGGGCTACGCCCTGACGCTCGCCGAGGCCAAGCCGTTCCTCGACGAGGCAGCCGCGGCGGGCTCCGAGGTCGACACCGGCGCCTGCGTCGCCGGCTGAACCGTCGAGAGGCCACACTTCGCGGGTGTGGTCTCGTCGAGAGGCCACACTTCGCGGGTGCGGTCTCGTTGAGAGGCCAGACTTCGCGGGTGCGGTCTCGTTGAGAGGCCAGACTTCGCGGGTGTGGTCTAGGTCGAGAGGCCGATCGGCGTCGCAGACGTTGGCCTTTCGGCAGCGGCGGACCTGCAGACTTAGGCCTTTCGACTGCGGCGGACCCGCAGACTTTGGCCCTTCGACTGGGGCAGACCCGCAGACTTTGGCCCTTCGACGGTTGGGCGGGGGCCACTTGTGGCCTTTCGATGGTGTGGGAGGGGCCGTTCGTGGCCTTTCGACGGTGTGAGGGGGGCCGTTCGTGGCCTTTCGACGTGTCAGGGGTCGCAGACTTTGGCCTTTCGACGGGTGGGGTCGGGGATGATCCGGGGGTGCGCATCGACAGTCCCGGCCTCGTGACCGACCTCGACCTGCTCCGGCTCCAGGGCTCGACGGTGACCGACCACGGCGACCACCTCGTCGTGCGCACCGAGGCCAACCCGACCTTCTGGTGGGGCAACTTCGTGCTGGTGCAGGGTCTGCCTCGGCCGGACGAGGTCGCCCGTTGGGTCGCTCGCTTCGAGGCGGAACTGCCCGAGGCGCGGCACCGTGCCGTGGCCTTCGGCGCCGAGGGCGGCGACGCCGGAGGGTGGGCCGAGCGGGGTTGGGACGTCGAGGTCGACGTCGACCTCTCCACGACGTCGGTGCCGGTCTCCGGGGACGTGCCCGACGGCATGCGCGTGCGCAGGCTCGAGCACGACGACGACTGGGAGCAGTCCGCGCAGGTCGGCGGCTCCGACACCGTTGCAGGCGAGCGCGAGGACCGGCTCGTCTTCGAGCGGCGCCGGGTGGCTGCGCAGCGCGCGCTCGCGGACTCGGGTCGGGCCCGGTGGTTCGGTGCGTTCGACGGCGAGCGGCTCGTCGCGCGGCTCGGCATCGTGCGGCTGGGGGAGCTCGCCCGCTACCAGGACGTCGTCACGCTCGCGAGCCATCGCCGACTGGGCCTCGCCGCCGCCCTCGTGCGGGCGGCGGGTGCGTGGGCGTTCGAGGACCCCGCCGTCCGGCGCCTCGTCATCGTCGCCGAGGACGGCGGCCCGGCCATCGGGCTCTACCGGCGCGCGGGCTCTACTGAGGTCTCCCGCCACGTCGGCGTCTCCCGGCCTCCCGCCTGATCCGGGCCGCGGTTCGAGGTGATGACGCCGGCCGGGTGACGGGCGCCATCACCTCGAACGGGCAGGGGGCCGGGTGCGGGTCGAGGTGATGACGGCAGCATCGTGGCTGCCGTCATCACCTCGACCGGGCGTATGCCGGGTGGCTCAGTCCGCCTTGACGGCCAGGACCGGGCAGGCTGCGTCGAGCAGCAGCCGCTGCGCGGTCGAGCCGAGCAGCAGCTTGCCGACCGGGCTCCGGTGCCGGATGCCGATGACGAGCATCCGCGGGTGCTCGGCCTCGATGACCCCGATGATCTGGTCGGCCGGGTCGGTGCCGTGCTCGATGCGCCGCACCTCGTGGGCCACTCCCGACTCGGCGAGGTCGCGGTCGAGACGGTCCAGGGTCGAGCTCTCGGCACGGTGGGCGTCGACGAGCTTGTCGTCGCGCGACATGTTGATGACCAGCACCGACTCGTCGTGCGCCGTAGCCTCGCCGATCGCGGCGGCGAGGGCGGCCTCGCCCTGCGGCGTGGGGATGTAGCCGAGGAGGATCATGCCGCCACCTTGTCCTTGAGCTCGGCCATGAGTCCCTCGCCCGGGCCGCCGTTGCCGCCGCGGGCCTTGCGGATCGCCCGGGCGATGAGCGGCCACAGGATGGTGAGCGCGATGATGCCGTAGCAGACCCAGGCCACCGGACCGCCCAGCAGGCCGCTGACCTCGCCGTGCGAGAGCTGCAGCGAGCGGCGCAGGTGCAGCTCGGCGATCGGGGCCAGGATGACGCCGATGATGAGCGGGAGCACGGGCAGACCGAACCTGCGGATCGCAAAGCCCACCAGGCCGATGCCCAGCAGCAGGTAGAGGTCGAAGGCCTGGCCGTTGACGGCCCACGCACCCATCGTCGCGAAGAAGAGGATGCCCGCGTAGAGGTAGGGCCGAGGGATCTGGAGCAGCTTGGCCCACAGCGGCGCCATCGGCAGGTTGAGCAGCAGCAGCAGCGTGTTGCCGACGAAGAGGCTGGCGACGAGCGTCCACACGAGAACCGGTTGCTTCTCGATGAGCAGCGGGCCTGGCTCGAGGCCCCGGCCCTGAAGGAAGGTGAGGATGATCGCGGCGGTGGCGTTGGTCGGCAGGCCGATCGCGAGCAGCGGCACCAGCGTGCCGGCGGCGGACGCGTTGTTAGCGGCCTCCGGCCCGGCAACGCCCTCGATGGCGCCGTGGCCGAACTCCTCGGGGTGCTTGGTCAGCTTGCGCTCGGCCACGTAGGACAGGAACGTCGGGACCTCTGCGCCGCCGGCGGGGATGGCGCCGAACGGGAACCCGAGGGCGGTGCCGCGCAGCCACGGCTTCCACGAGCGCTTCCAGTCCTCGCGCCCCATCCACGGCTGGCCCACCGGGATGACGCCCCCGGCCTTGCGCCGGAGGTGGGCGGCGACCCACAGGGCCTCGCCGACGGCGAAGAGCCCGACGGCGACGACGACGATGTCGATGCCGTCCGCGAGCTGCGGGATGCCGAAGGTCATGCGCTGCTGGCCGGTGACCTTGTCGATGCCGATGACGCCGATGGACAGGCCGACGAGCAGGGCGGCGAACCCGCGAAGCCGGGAACTCCCGAGCACCATGCTCGCGCCGACGAAGGCCAGCAGGATGATGGCGAAGTACTCGGGTGAGCCGAGCTGGACGGCGAACGCGACGACCTGTGGCATGACGAGCACGAGCAGAGCCGTGGCGATGGTGCCGGCGACGAAGGAGCCGATGGCCGCGGTGGCGAGAGCCTGGGCAGCGCGTCCGGCCTTGGCCATCTTGTTGCCCTCGAGGGCGGTGACGACCGACGAGGACTCGCCAGGCGTGTTGAGCAGGATCGAGGTCGTCGACCCGCCGTACATGCCGCCGTAGAAGATGCCGGCGAACATGATGAGCGCCTGGGTCGTGTCGAGCGCGAAGGTGATCGGCAGCAGGAGTGCCACGGTCATGGCCGGGCCGATGCCGGGCAGCACGCCGACGGCGGTGCCGACGACGACGCCGATGAAGGCGAAGAGCAGGTTCAGCGGCGTCAGGACGTTGACGAACCCGTCGAGCAGGTGGTTGAGGTTGTCCATCAGAGGATTCCTTGGAGGATGCCGGCGGGCAGGTTGACCCCGAGCCCGATGGCGAACGCGTAGAAGGTGGCGAGGGAGATCGCGAGCCCCACGAGAAGGCCACGGATGACGTGGCGGTTGCCGAGCGCATACGCACTGCCCGAGAACAGCAGCGTGCCGGCGATGACCCAGCCGAGCGGCTCCATGAAGGCGGCGCTCGCGGCGAAGATGACGACGAGCAGCCCGACGGTCTTCCAGTCGGCCTTCGCGCTGAGGTCGACGTCCTCGCCCTCGTCGGCGGCCCCGACCCCGCCGCGGTGGATGTCGACGGCGTAGAAGACGGAGGTGATGAGGAGCAGGATCCCGAGGACGGTGGGGATGACCTTCGGGCCGAGCGAGTCGTTGGTGCTCGCCACGGGGGCGAGCTGGGCCGAGTTGACGAGCAGGATGATGCCGAGGCCGGCGAGGGCCGCGCACATGCCGTACTGCGCGCGGTCCCCGCCCTGTGTCTCGACGTCCTGGGCCGCGGTGTCGGTGTGCGTGCGGTCAGGGGTCGTGTCGGACATGTCAGCTCGTCAGCCCAAGGCCCTTGAGGATGTCGGCGACGTCCTGGTCCTGCGCCTTGAGGAAGGTGCCGAACTGGTCGCCGGTCTCGAAGGCGTCGGTCCAGCCGCGCTTCTCGAGCTCGGCCTTCCAGGCGTCGGAGCCGTGCATCTTGGTCAGCGCGTCGACCCAGACCTGCTTGTCGCCGGCCGAGATCTCCGGCGGGGCGACGATGCCGCGCCAGTTGGTGAAGGTGAAGTCGATGCCGGACTCCTTGACGGTGGGCACGTCGGGCAGGGCGTCGATGCGCTTGTCGCTCGTGACGGCGAGGACCCGCACCGAGCCGGACTTGACCTGCTCGAGGAACTCGCCGAACCCGCTCGCGCCGAAGGCGATCTTGTTGCCGAGGATCGCGGGGAGCAGCTCGCCGCCACCGTCGTAGGAGATGTAGGACACCTTGGTCGGGTCGATGCCGACCGCCTTGGCGAGCTGCATCGGCAGGAGGTGGTCGGGACCGCCGGGGCTGGAGCCGCCGCCGACGTTGATCTTCGAGGGGTCCTTCTTCCACGCGTCGACGAGGCTCTTCAGGTCCTTGTACGGCGAGTCCTTGGAGACGACGATCGCGCCGGCCTCCTCGATGAGCTTGGCGATCGGGGTGGTGTCGTTGAGTGTGGCCTTGCTCTTCTGCGTGTAGGCGGCGCCGACGACGCCGAGGCCCATCTGCATGGCCAGCTTGCCGTTGCCCTTCTCGTTGACGACCCGCTGGAGGCCGACGGTGCCGCCGGCACCGGGCAGGTTGAAGACCTGCACCGAGCCCGTGACCTTCTGGTTCTCCATGACCTGCGCCACGGTGCGGGCGGTGGTGTCGTAGCCGCCACCGGGGCTGTTGGGGACCATGATCTGCAGGCCCGTCGCGGGACCGGCGGCCGCACCGGTGGCGGCGTCGTCCTTCTTGGCGGTGGCTCCGCACGCCGACAGGGCGAGGCTCCCGGCGGCAGCCAGGGCGACGAGGGCGCCGATGCGGCGGCTGCGGGTGGGGCGGGGGCTTCGGGTGCCGGGCGTGCCGGGACGGGCAGTGTGGTGAGTGCTCATCGTTGAGATCTCTTTCGCGTTCTTGGGCTGGAACGGCATGATCGTGCCCGCGTCCCGGAGCGGTGTCGCCGTTGTGTCACCAATGAAGGTTGAGTTCGTTGTGGTCAAGCAGAGCAGGCGCCGTTTCGGCCGATGGTTCGGCGGGCTGACCCTCACGGGGCAGCTGTTCGCCGTGCAGCTTCTCATTCTGCTCGGCGTGCTCGTGTCGGTCGCCCTCGTCTCGCTGTCGCAGTCGGAAGCGACGTTCACCCGCACGGAGGGGCGCCGGGTGTCGGCCGTCGCCGAGCAGCTGGCGAGCACGCCGATCGTGCGGACCGAGATGTCGCCCGGTGGGGTGCCGAACGTGCTGCCGAGCCTGGTGCAGACGATCGTGACGCAGTACAACATCACGTCGATGAGCGTCGCTGACCCGGCCGAGGTCGTACGCGTGTCGTCGGACCCGACGCTCGAGCGGGCGCCGATGCCTCTCGGGTCGCGGGCGGTGGCCGACGGGGCGAGCTGGACGGGCGTCATGGAGCTCGGCGGCGAGCGGATGATCGTCGCGCAGAGCCCGCTGCTCTCGGTGCCCGACCCGAGGGTCAAGGAGCCGCAGCTGCCCGTGGGCACGCAGCTCGGCACCGTGATGATCGCCGTGCGTATGCCGTCAGCCTGGGATCGCCTGCTCGGCAACTCCTCGTACCTCCCGACCTATCTCGGCATCGCCCTGGTGCTCGGCGGCGTCGGTTCGTGGCTGCTCGCGCGACGGATCAAGCGGCAGACCCTGGGGCTCGAGCCGGCGGAGATCACCGGGCTCGCCGAGAGCCGTGAGGCGATGCTCTTCGGGCTGGCCGAGGGCGTCGTTGCGCTGGACACGAACGAGCGGATCACCCTGGTCAACAACGTCGCCCACCGGCTGCTCGACCTCCCGGAGCACGCGGTGGGGATGCGCCTCGACGACCTGTCGATCGGCCCGCGTCTGCGCGACGTGCTGCGGGGTGTCACTGACGACGCGGCCGAGGGCGTGCAGCGCGACCAGGTGGTGCTGCGCCGCGGACGGGTGCTCGTCATGAACCGCATGGAGGTCGCCAAGGACGGTCGCCCGCTCGGGTCGGTGACGACGCTGCGCGACCGGACCGAGCTCGCCGACCTCGAGCGCGAGATCGGCTCGTTCCGCAGCACGACCGAGCTGCTGCGGGCCCAGGCGCACGAGTTCGCCAACCAGCTGCACACCATCTCGGGTCTCATCCAGCTCGGGGAGTACGACGAGGTCGTCGGCTACGTCGACTCGGTGAGCGAGCACCGGGCGCAGCTCGACCTCACCGTCTCCCGGCGCATCCGCGACACGGCGGTGACGGCGCTCGTCATGGCCAAGGCCGCGCAGGCCACCGAGCGCCGGGTCGAGCTGCGGGTCTCGGACGACACGTCGCTGGGACGCATCGGGGCGCGCGACTCCGCCGACGTCGCCGCGGTGGTCGGCAACCTCGTCGACAACGCCATCGACGCCGCGGCCTCGTCCGAGGGTGACGACAAGTGGGTGGAGCTGACGATCCGCCAGGACGCGAGCTCGCTCGAGGTGAGCGTCGTCGACTCCGGGCCCGGAATCGCCCCCGAGGTGGTCACCGAGGTGTTCACCCACGGCTACACGACCAAGGCGGCCCGCGCGGGGGAGCGAGGCATCGGGCTGGCGCTGACGCGGCTGATCTGCCAGCGTCGGGGCGGCGAGGTCGAGGTGGAGAGCACCCCGACGGGCGCGACGTTCGTCGCCCGCCTCACCGTCGAGGCGGTGCCCGTCCCGGCGAGCGAGGAGGAGAGGCGATGACCAGGGTGCTCGTCGTCGACGACGACTTCATGGTGGCCCGCATCCACCGGGGCTTCGTCGAGCGCGTCGACGGCTTCGAGGTGGTCGGCACCGCCCGCACCGGCGCCGAGGCCCTCGACCTCGTGGGGTCCCTGCGGCCAGACCTCGTGCTCCTCGACCTCTACCTCCCCGACGCGTTCGGGCTCGACGTCGTGACGCGGCTGCGGGCCGCGGGTGAGACGTGCGACGTGCTCGTCATCACCGCCGCCAAGGAGGCCGACGCCGTCCGCGCGGCCGTGCGCCAGGGCGTCGTGGGCTACCTGCTCAAGCCGTTCGCCTACGCCGACCTCGAGCAGCGCCTGCTGACGTATGCCGCCGAGCGGGCCCGCGACCTCGGTGACGACCTGACGCAGGCGGAGATCGATGCCGCCTTCACGTCGGCGCAGCCGGTCGGGCGGGGACCCGTCGCGGTGCTGCCGAAGGGGCTCAGTGCCGAGACCGCCGAGTCTGTGGAGGGTGCGCTGCGAGCGGCCGACGAGACGCTCTCGGCGACGGAATGCGCTGAGGTCGTGGGGATCTCGCGCGTCAGCGCTCGCCGCTACCTCGAGCACTTCGTCTCGACCGGGCAGGCGGAGGTCAAGCTGCGCTACGGCTCGACCGGCCGGCCGGAGCGCCGCTACGGGCGGCTCTGACGACTCTGACTGCTCTGACCCTCCGCGTTTCGATGTATTCCGCGGTCACCTGTGACCGCGGAATACATCGAAGCGGCAGCGGACGGCATCAGGTGACCTTGACGGCGCGACTCGGGCCGTAGGACGCCAGGTGGTCGGCGTCGGCGGCCTTGTAGACGCGGTAGGTGAAGGTGCCTCGCGCGGAGGGCTTGATGGCGAAGGAGTACGCGCTCGTCGAGGTCAGCACCGTGCTCGTCACGGTCGTCCACCTCCCGCTGCCGGCATACCGCTGGAGGTAGACCCTCTGGCCGGCGTGCGAGGGCGAGACCGACCCGTACAGGGAGAACGAACCGCCCAGCGGCAGGGAGGTCCGGCTCGCGGTGCTCGTGACAGCCGTCCTGAGGCCGACGCGGACCACCGAGCTGCTCGAGCCGACGAAGCCGGTGGAGCCGCGGTAGGTCCACAGGTACTCGACGGACGTGGACGGCTTGTGCGTGAAGGACACGGTGCCGGTCGAGCTCGACGTGCGGGTCGTCAGCAGGTTCCACGTCGTCGTGCCGACCTTGCGCCAGCTGAGCTGGACCGGGACTCCGGCGATGGCGGCGCCGGTGTCGCGCCGCGTCAGCCTGCTGGTCAGCGTCGCCGAGCCGCCGTACGTCAGTGACGTGACGTTGGACGACATCGTCTCGGCGGTCCCGACGAGCGTCCGCGTGGATGCTGCGCTGAGCGTGCCGGTCCGGTCCTGGGCCCAGATCCTGAAGCTGTAGGTCGAGCCCTGGACGAGGTTCGGGACGGTGACGCTCGTGCCGGTGCCGGAGTAGACCCCGGTGCCCGTGGTGGGGCTGGCGGGCGGGGTCGTCCCCGCGGCCATCCGGACGACGTAGCGGTCGAGGTCGGTGATCGCCGGTGCCGTCCATGCCAGCGCGGCCGCCCGCACGCCTCCGGTGGCCGTGAACGAGCCCACGGCGGGCGGCGCGACGTCGACCGTCTGGAAGGTGGAGGAGTATGCCGTGCCCATCGTCGCGCCGGACGTGTCGGTCACGCCGGAGACCGTGAGCCGGTAGGGCGCGTTGTCGTGGAGCGGCGTCGAGGGCGAGATCGTCGCGGTGCGCGTGCCCCCGTCGTAGGTGACGGCGGCCGGCACCGGCGCTCCGGTGCGGCCGTCGAGCAGGCTGACCGTGGAGGCACTGACGCTGGCCGGCGCGACGTCGCGCGCGAAGCTGACGGACGGCGCCGCGGACAGCGACACGCGCTGGGCGAAGTCAGGAACCGAGGTGGCCCGGACCCAGGACCGTTCCCCACCCGGAGTGGCGCCGCCTGCGTTGCGCAGGACGTCGACGCCGTCACTCGTGCCGACGACGACGTCGCGCCGGCCGTCCTGGGTGACGTCCTCGAGAGCGAGCGACGTCACGGTGTTGCCGGAGCCCTGGGTCGTGTACGACGTGCTGGCGGGGGCGAGCGTGCCGTCCGCCTGCTGCTCGAAGAGGCTGAGGAAGTTGTAGCCGAGGTGGACCGTGACGAGGTCCTGGAGACCGTCGCCGTTCATGTCGGCGGCCTCGAGCGGGGTGGGGGAGTTGTTCAGCGGTGCGACGGTGGGGGCGGCCAGGTCACCGCCGTCGGTCTGCCTCCAGACGGCCAGCCCCGCCGCCGGGGCGTTCGTGCCGTAGACGGCGGAGAGGTCGGCGCGGCCGTCCCCGGTCACGTCGGCGATCTCGATCCCGGCGGCGTAGGAGTTGGCGGCGGGCATGCTGAGGGTGGTCTCCGTCCAGCCGTCGGCCCGGTGGTGGAGGACCCGGACACCAGTGGTGCCGACGACGGCCAGGTCGGGCCGGGAGTCGCCGTCGAGGTCGCCGACCCGGAGCTGCGTGCCGCCCGTGCCCGAGACAGCGGTCCGCTGCCAGGCGCCCTGGGCGTCCCGGCTGAGGACGGCCACGTCCGAGGCCGTCGAGACCGCGAGGTCGGGCTTGCCGTCGAGGTCGAGGTCCGCGACCTCGACGGCGTTCGCGCCGGTGGTGCCCGCGATGGTGACCGGGGGGTCCAGCGTGCCGGCGGCGTTGCCGGCGAACACCTGGACACCGACCGCGGTGGCGGCGAGGACGTCGTTGTGGCCGTCGCGGTCGAGATCGGTGACCACGAGGTTCCTGACCAGGGACGAGTCGACGGTCTGCAGGCCCTGGGGCGTTCCCCAGGTGCCGTCGTTCTGCCGTGGCACCACGTAGAGCTGGTTGGCGAAGGCCGGTGACCCCACCCAGGAGCCCCCGGCGATGATGTCCGGCAGCCCGTCGCCGGTCACGTCGCCGACGGCCACCGGGCCCGTGCCGCCGGTGGGGACCGGCACCTGCACCGCCGGGTCGAAGTGGCCGGCGCCGGTGTCGGTGACGTGCAGGTCGTAGGCGCGGGGGTCACGGGCGCCGTTGTAGTTGCGGACGGTGACGTAGTACGTCCCCGGGCCGGTCATGAAGGTGAGGGACTCGCTCTCGCCGGCCGCCCCGGCATCCGCCGTCCCGATGAGGGCGAGATCCGCGTTGTAGACGGACAGGACCAGGTCGAGGTTCTGCGGGCTGTCCGGGTTGTAGGAGGACGGGTTGACCCGGACCTGCACGGCGCGCGTCGAGGTCGACGTGAACGTGTACCAGTCGACGTCACCTTCGACGTCCAGGGTGCCGTACGTGCCGTAGCTGAAGTCCGTGAACGGGGTCGCCCGCGCCGGGACGTCGTTGGGCTCTCCGGCTCCGGGAGCGGGTTGCGTGAAGTCGGGGGCCCAGCCGCCGCCGAGGGCGTTGGTGGCATCCACGACCCCAGCGCCGTAGTAGGGGTCGACGCCGCGTGGCCCGGCGTCGCGGGCCGTGGACCTGAGTCGAGCGAGCACCTGCGCCGGGGTCAGCGTCGGCGACTGCGTGCGGATGAGCGCGACGACGCCTGCGACGATCGGCGCCGAGAACGAGGTGCCGTCGCCGTAGGCGTAGTTGTCGTTGCCGGTGGCGTCGGCGACCGTCGTGGAGAGGATGCCCCAGCCGGGCGCTGTGACGTCGACCCACGGGCCGTAGCTGCTGAAGTCGGTCAGGCCTCCGGAGGTGTCCGTCGCACCGACGGCCACCGCCTCGGGGTAGGCGGCGGGGTACTGCGGCACGTCGTCGCCCCAGTTGCCTGCGGCGACGACGACGACGGCACCGTGCGCGACGGCGTTGGTGACCGCCGCGTGCAGGACGGGGCTGTCCGCGTCGCCACCGAGCGAGAGGTTGAGGATCTTCGCGCCCTGCGACACGGCCCAGTTGATGCCCTCGACGACGTCCGAGTCGGCCCCGGCGCCGTTCGCGTCCAGCACCTTGACCGGCATGACCTTCGCGGTCCAGGCCACTCCGGCGATGCCCTCACCGTTGTCGGTGCCGGCGGCGATGATCCCCGAGACCATCGAGCCGTGGCCGTTGTCGTCACTCGCGGCGCCGGCGGGGATCGGGGCGTTGGTGATGGCGTTGTAGCCGGCGACGGTGCGCCCGAGGAGGTCCGGGTGCGTGCCGTCGACGCCGGTGTCGATGACGGCGACGACCTGGTTGAGGGAGCCCTTCGAGCGGTCCCATGCGGTGGGGACGCGGACTGTCTTGAGGTAGTCCTGGTCGTAGGCGAAGGCCGGGTCGTTCGGCGTGGCGGACGCCTGGCGCACGTAGTCGAGGGTGACCTCGGCGACGGACGGGTCTGCCCCGAGGCGGCTCGCCAGCTCGTCAGCCGAGCCGTTCGTGTGGACGCGGACGAAGCCGGTCCCCGGCAGTGCTGCGCCGGCGTGTCCGCCTCGGCTGCTCAGGGCCCTGTCGCGCGTGGTCGCGGCGGCCGTGGGCCTGAACTTCACCAGCACCGTGTGTGGGTCGTGCGCGCGGGTGTGCGTGCCGCGGGCCGGACGAGGCAGGTGCTTGGCCGCGACCTTCTTCGCCGACGGGGTCGGTGCTGCGGTGGCGGTGGAGGAGGTGACGAGAGCCGTGACGGGTGCGACGAGCGCAAGAGCCAGGGCCGCGGCGACAGGCCGACGACTGAGCATGGAGAAGCCCCTGTGAGAAGTGGAAGTGCGCGCATCATCGCAGGCCGATGTGCGCCGTATGCCTCACTTGCGTCCTTCTCATGCAACTCCCAGCCAGCAGGCCTCGTCAGCGACGACAGGTCGAGGCGCGCACCCGGCATACGACAGAGGGCTTCCGGGGAAAGGTGCGGCCCACCGACCACAGGGGAAAGTCGGTGGGCCGCTGCGGTCGGCCGACCACAGGGGAAGGTCGGCGGACCGCGTTCAGGCACCCTGGGGGTGCGGTTCGGGGTGGGTTGTCAGCCCAGGTGGGCGGCGTCCAGCGCCGACTGGAGGCTCTGCTGGTAGGCCTCGCTCGTGTAGGTCGCACCGCTGACGGTGTCGATCTTGGCCGACTGCGCAGCCAGGGCCTCCTGGCGCAGGATCGGTGCGGCACCGGCGCTGATCGACACCGAGGTGCCGGAGCTGTCGGTCAGCTGGAGGGCGTGGACGTTGGTGATCTTCTTGCCCGTGAAGCTGACCCGCACCTGGACCGAGCCGTACTGCGTGCCGACGACGGCGCCGTCGACGGTGCCCGACTGGGGCGCCGCAGGGGCCTTGGACGACGAGCCGGACTTGGACCCGCTCGACGTGGAGCTGCCGGACGACTTGGTGGAGGTCGAGCTGCCGGACGGCTTGGGCGGTGCGGCCGCGACGGGCGTGCCGGCCTTGGCGCCGGACAGGACGTGGACGCCGCCGGCGACGGTGGCGTGCTTCGGGGTCAGTCCGGTGGCCCAGGACGCGCTGATCGTGACGATGCCGGCCAGGCCGACGAGAACGGTCGTTGCCTTCCTCACCAGGAGAACCTTTCGTCGTGGATGTGGGACTTGGGGATGCCGCCCTCGAGCAGGCTGTGGTGGACGAGGTCCATCCAGCGGCCGGGGCCGCAGACGTAGGCCTCGTGGCGACGCAGGTCGGGGACGAGCCCGGCGAGCCGCTTCGCGTCCGACGACGGTTCCCCGTTGCGGTGGCCGGGGGCTGCGGGCAGCCACGAACCCTGGACGGGCGGCCCGAGGAGCAGGTGCAGCTTGTGGCCGCCGACGTGCGTCAGGTGCTCGAGCTCGTCGCGGAGGGCGAGCTGCGAGGCGTCGTCGGCGCGGTAGACGACGGTGACGTCGCCGGGGCCGGCGTGGCCGTGGCGCACGAGCTCCTCGAGGATCGAGCGGACCGGTGTGACACCGATGCCGGCGGCGAGGAGCAGGACCCGCCGGCGGACGCGCTGGCGTGAGGTGAAGGCACCGTAGGGACCCTCGAAGAGGACGCGGGTGCCGGGGCGCAGGTGCGCCAGGCGGCTGGAGTGGTCGCCGAGCTCGCGCACGGTGATGCGCAGGCTACGGCCGTCGGGGGCGCTGGAGATCGACCACGGGTGCGCGGTCGCGAGCAGCCGGGGGCTGACGAAGCGCCAGTTGAGGTACTGCCCGGCACGGACCGGCAGGCGGTCGAGGTGGCGTCCCTTCATCCACACCGACCACACGCCGGGGGCCTCCTCGACGACGTCGGTGACGCGCAGCTGGTGACGCAGGCTGCGGATGACGGGCACGAGCAGCCGCCACCAGAGCACGCTGGCCGCGACGAGCACGAAGAGGGTCCACCAGTAGGTGGAGACCCACTGCGAGGCGGTGAAGTCCGAGCCCATCGAGAGCTCGTGCGGCACGGCGAGGACGACGGCGGCATACGAGGTCAGGTGCACGAGGTGCCACCACTCGTAGGACAGCCGGCGGCGGGCGATGCTGACCGAGGTCACGGCGATGACGACGAGCAGGGCCGTCGCGACGAACGCGAACAGCAGGTCGCTGCCGCCGGTGAGCAGGCGGAAGGACTCGACGACCGGGCCGAACGGGCCGTGCAGCTCGTCACGGGCCGCGTAGCCCAGGATGATGGCGCCGACGTGGACGAGCACGAGCGGCACGGTGACGCGCCCGAGGATGCGGTGCGCCTTGAGGGAGCGGTCCATGCCGTAGACGCGGTCGATCCACGGCACGCGCGCCGCGAGGAGCAGCTGGATGAGCAGCAGGTTCATCGCGACGAGGCCGGTGAGGCGCCCGACGGCGATGAGCGTGGTGCTGCCGGTGCCGGCGACCAGGTCGTGGCTGCCCCCGCCGAGGAGGAACTGCGCCACGACGGCGAGCAGGCTCGCGATGGCGAGGGTCTCGAGGAGGTCGCCCGTGCGGGCCTGCCAGCGGCGGAAGTTCGCGCCGGCACGCAGGGCTCGACGGACCCGGCTCGGGGTCCCGCGGTGTGGTGCGATGGTGGTGCTCACGTAGACGATCGTGGTCAGGCGATCTCAGAAAGTTATGAGACGTCGCAGAAAGGGTGAAACTCATGACCGTTCCGGTGCTGCGCCCGCGGCTGCTGCTCGTCGAGGACGACCCCGACCTGTCGCAGATGCTCGCCCAGCTGCTCGACGAGGAGGGGTATGCCGTGACGGCCGTCCGCGACGGCCAGGCCGGGTTGCACCGTGGGCTCGTCGACGACTGGGACGTGCTCGTCGTCGACCGTGGGCTGCCGGGCATCGAGGGGGTCGACCTCGTGACGCGGCTGCGCTCGCGGGGGCTGACCGCGCCCGTGCTCTTCCTCACGGCACGCGGGACCGTGGCCGACCGGGTCGAGGGGCTCGACGCGGGGGCGCAGGACTACGTCGTCAAGCCGTTCGACGTCGAGGAGGTGCTCGCGCGGCTGCGGGCCATGCTGCGGCCGGTCGGCGGCGCGGCCGGGGAGCTCACCGTCGGGGCGCGACGCCTCGTCGTCGGCGAGCAGCGGCTCGTCGGCGAGGACGGCGAGGTCATGCTGTCGGGCCGGGAGGCGCGGCTGCTCGAGACCTTGGCGCGCCGGCCGACGCGGGTCTTCACCCGCGACGAGCTGCTGACCGCGGCCTTCGACAACGCCGACACCCTGGGGGCGGTCGACACCTACGTCTACTACCTGCGGCGCAAGCTCGGGAAGTCGGTCATCGACACGGTGCACGGCGTCGGCTACCGGCTCGGCGCGTCGTGAGGACGCGACGCTCGCCGAGGTCGCTGGCGGGAGACGACCCGCTGCGCAAGGCATCACGGTCGGTGGCGCTGCGCGTCGGCGCGACGACGGCACTCGTCGTGCTGCTCGCCATCATCAGCACGGCGGTGATCTTCGACCGTCAGCAGCTCTCCGAGATCCGGTCGCGTACCGAGACGACGGCCCGCACGGCGGACGACGTCGTCGACTCGCCGCCGGGCATGTGGCTCGTCAAGCTGACCGACTCGGGTCACGAGGCGACGCGGACGATGCCGACGGACCTTCTCGCGCAGGTCGTCGCCTACGGCCGTGACATGTCCGGGCAGACGAGCTTCGAGGCCGGCGGGCGGATGTGGCCCGCGTGGGTCGACCAGCGCGAGGGGGCGAGCTACGTCGCCGTCTACGACTTCCGGCTCCACACGGGCGAGGAGCAGCGGCTGCTCATGTCGACGATCGCTGCCGGCATCGTCGGCGTGCTGCTCGCCGCGCTGACCGGGCTGCTCGCCGGGCGGCGCGCAGTGCGGCCGCTGGGTGAGGCGATGGAGCTGCAACGCCAGTTCGTCGCCGACGCCTCGCACGAGCTGCGCACGCCGCTCGCCGTCATCAGCACCCGGGCCCAGATGCTGAGGCGGCACGTCGCGGTGGACGCCGCGGCCGGTGGTGGCGACCCGGCGGCGGCGCGCCGCCTCGCCGAGGTCGACCAGCTCGTCCACGACACGCAGGCCATGGCCGACGTCGTGTCCGACCTGCTGCTCTCGGCGCAGCTCGAGCACGTCGACGAGGTGGCCGAGCGGGTCGACTTGGGGGCGCTCGCGTCCGAGGTCGTGACCTCGCTCATGCCGTATGCCGCCGAGCACGGGGTCACGCTCGTCGACGAGGGCGGTCAGGGCGCCGGTGTCAGGGCTGCGGCTGGGGGCGGTGGTGCGGTTGGTGCGGCGGCCGGTGCGCGCGTCGTGGAAGGCGTCGGGCCGAGCCTGCGGCGCTCGGTGCTGGCGCTCGTCGACAACGCGATCGCCCACTCCGACAAAGGATCCCGCGTCGAGGTGCGGTCGTCCGTCGCCGGCGACCAGGTGCGGGTCGACGTGATCGACCACGGGGAGGGCGTCGAGGTCGCGGACATCGACCGGCTCACACGACGCTTCTCCCGGGGCGACGGCGGCTCGGGAGGCCGACGCGTCGGCCTGGGCCTCGCCCTCGTGACCCAGATCGTCCGGTCGCACGGCGGCCGGCTCGACGTCGCCGACACCCCGGGTGGGGGAGCGACGTTCACGATCCTCATCCCCGCTGCTCCGGAGGACTGAACAGCAGGCCGTTCACCCGGTGACCCTCGGTTGGATGCGCTGATATCGCTGGCGTTTAGACATTTGAACGCGGGCGCTGAGCGTGGAGACGCCCGGCGTTTGGTTCGTTGAATGCCAAACCGGTCAGACTCTGCCCGAATCCCTCTTACGTTCCCTGTGTGCCGCGGGGGCGACGCACGCCAACACGTGTTGTTCAGATGAGGGGAAACAGGGATGAACGTCCGGAGGAGCGCGCCCCGCGTGGCGCAGCCACGTCGCATACGGGGTGCAAGGGGAGTCGCGCGGCGGCTTATCGCGGGGGCCGCGGTCTCCGGTCTGGTGATCGGTGGCATCAATGTGACGCCGAGCTTCGCCGCTTCGGCGGCCAGCGCGGTCTTTACCGGTGGGAACGGAACAGTTTCCAATAACGGAACGCTGTATGCCAAGCAAGGGGGTGCGCTGACTCTCACGGTCACCACCTCCAGCGACACGCAGTGCGTCGACGTCGCGGGGGCCATCACCGCTCACGCGGAGTCGGCGACCGCCAAGACGTCGTGGACGTTCACCGCCACAGCTCCTGCCGGGGAGGGGGTGCAGTCTGTCACTGCTGCTGCTTCGCCGATGAACAAGCAGGGGAAGTGCACCAGCCAATCGGCAACGGTGCAGGGCTCGTACATGCTTGACAACACAGGCCCCGTCGTTGCCGCGGCCTTGACCCCTGCCGCGAATGCAGCCGGCTGGAATAGGGACAACGTCACGGTGAAGTGGACGGCGACGGACACCGGCTCAGGAGTGTCAGTTGTGCAGCCGTTCCAGACCGACAGCGTCTCCAGCAACGGCATCAGCATCATGACCGCGCCCGGGCAGACCGATCGCCTCGGCAATGCGGGCGCGAGTGGCTCCGTGACGGTCCGAGTCGATAAGGCTGCACCGACCATCACGGCTGCGCAGACGCAGAACGCCGATGGAACGACCACTGTCACCTTCACCTGCGCCGACTCGAACTCCGGCGGTCAGGGTTCCGGCATCGCCTCCTGTGTAGCCGACGGCACCAGCCCGGCCTCGACCTCGAAGACCGTCCCGGGCGGCACTACGGTGACCGGCACGGCGACCGACAACGCGGGCAACACCGCCACCGCAACGTCCACCGCTCCGCAGTCGGACAAGACGGCGCCGACCATCAGCCACTCTGTCACGCCGGCTCCGAACGCGGCCGGGTGGAACAAGGCTGACGCGACCGTCACGTTCAGCTGCGCGGACGAGACTGGCGGCTCGGGTCTTGCGTCCTGCGTCGCGGACGGCAGCACCACGACCTCCAGGACGATCAGCACCGAGACGAACGGCACGCTCGTCAGCGGTACCGCCACCGACAAGGCCGGCAACAAGGCCACCGACTCCGTGACGGTCAAGCTCGACAAGACCAACCCGACCATCACCGCGACCGCCAACGGCACCAAGGACGCCGCCGGGTGGTACAAGGACGACGTCACGGTGAGCTACACCGCGAGCGATGCGCTGTCCGGCATCAGCGGCATTCCAGCTTCGAAGGTCCTCACCGAGGGTGCGGACCAGAGCGCCAGTGCCACCGTCACGGACGCCGCGGGCAACTCGGCAAGTGCCGGCGTCACCGGAATCAACATCGACAAGACCCCGCCGGTTCTCAGCGGTTCGTTCCCCAGCGGCTGGCAGAAGGATGATGTGACCGTCACCTGGACCTGCACCGATGTCCTTTCGAAGGTCGCGAGCGCACCCAGCAACGACGTGGTCAAGGGTGAGGGCTCGAACCTCTCCTCGACGGCCACCTGCGCCGACAACGCCGGCAACAGCACCACCAAGACGGTCTCCGGCATCCAGATCGACCGCACCGCCCCCAACACGGGGATCAGTGGCACGTCGAACACCTGGGTCAGCGGCGACGTCGACGTCACCCTGTCGGCCACCGACAACGGCTCCGGCGTCGCCTCGACGACGTACTCGGTCGACGGCGGCGCGCAGCAGACCGGGACGAGCTTCAAGCTGTCCACGGAGGGCGACCACACGGTGACGTTCTTCAGCACCGACGTGGCCGGCAACGCGGAGACCGCGAAGACCGTCCACGTTCTCATCGACAAGACCTCGCCGACCATCGGCCACGGCTTCACTCCGACGTCGTACACGGACGGGGCGTGGACGAACAAGGACGTGTCGGTGAGCTTCACGTGTGCCGACCTCGGCGGCTCGGGCATCGCCAGCTGCGCCGGCGACGCCACCGTGACCACCGAGGGCACCGGCCAGGAGGTCGTGGGGACGGTCAAGGACGGCGCGGGGAACTCGGCGACGGACACCGCGCTGGTGAGCATCGACAAGACGGCTCCCGTCATCGAGGGCGCGACGGACCGCGAGGCGAACGCCGACGGCTGGTACAAGAACGACGTGACGGTTCGCTTCACCGCGAACGACGACCGGTCGGGCGTCGTTTCGACGACGGCCGACAAGGTGCTCGGTCAGGGTGCGGCGCAGACGGTCACCGGCACAGCAACGGACGCCGCGGGCAACTCTGCAGACGCCACCGTGTCGGGCATCAACATCGACAAGACCCCGCCGGTGCTCGCCGGCTCGTTCCCCAGCGGCTGGCACGCGGGCGACGTGACAGTCGGCTGGGCCTGCACCGACTCTCTCTCGGGTCCGGCCGCGCAGCCTGCTGACTCCGAGGTCACGGGTGACGGCGGCAACCTGTCCGCCACCGCGACCTGCACCGACAAGGCCGGCAACAGCACCACCACGACGGTCAGCGGCATCCAGATCGACCGGACGGCTCCCTCGACCTCTGCGTCGGTGTCGGGCACCGTGAAGAACGGTTGGTACAACGCCGACGTCAGCTTCTCGCTGGACGGCAGCGACAACCTGTCCGGCGTGGCTGGCACGTTCTACTCGATCGACGGCGGTGCGGCGCAGGCCTACAACGACCTTGTCGTCATCGGCACGAACGGCACGCACACAGTGACGTACTGGAGCACCGACAAGGCCGGCAACGTCGAGGACAAGGGCGGTAACAGCATTACCCTCAAGGTCGACAAGACCCCGCCGACCCTTGACGGGCAGGCCACGGCGAACCCGAATGACCAGGGTTGGTATCAAGGGGACGTCACGGTCGCCTGGACCTGCGGGGATAGCGGCGGCTCCGGACTGGACGCGGGCTGCCCGGCTGACAGCACGATCTCCGGTGAGGGAAAGAACCTGAGCGCCAGCGCCTCGATCAGTGACCTGGCCGGCAATGTCACGAACACGACCGTCAAGGGCATCAACATCGACACCACCACGCCGACGACGACCGCCACAGCGCCGGACGTTCCGGCCAGCGGTTGGTACCGCGACGCGGTCACGGTGACCTTGACTGGACACGACAACCTGTCGCAGGTGGCTACCACCTACTACAGCGTCGACGGCGGGGACGCCCAGACGTATGCCGGCCCTTTCGCCTTCGGGACCGAGGGCACGCACGACATCGCCTTCTGGAGCATCGACAATGCGGGCAACATCGAGACGGCCGGTGCACCGATCATCCTGAGCATCGACAAGACGGCTCCGACGACCACGGTCATCAACCCGATCTCGCCGGACAGTGGCTGGTTCGTGACCAGTGGTATCCCGGTCGCCTTCCAGGCTTCTGACAAGGCCGGAGGCTCGGGAGTCGCGGCGACGTACTACACGATCGACGGTGGTGAGAGGCAGACCTACGGCGAGCCGTTCACGGCCGACCTGTCGACCGGCACGCACACGATCACCTACTGGAGCGTCGACCTCGCCGGCAACGAGGAGGCGCACGAGAGCACCAACACCGTCCAGGTGAAGGTGGACACGATCGCGCCGACCATCATTGCCACGCGGACCCCGGCCAACTCGTTCGGCTGGAACAACAGCGACGTCAAGGTGACGTTCAGCTGCACCGACACCGACTCGGGCATCAACGGGATCGTGGGCTGTGGTCCCGACCAGACCGTGTCCAGCGAGGGTGACAACCAGTCGATCCAGGGCGACACCCAGGACGTGGCCGGTAACAAGAGCTCCGTGACGGTCGACAAGATCCGCATCGACAAGACCGCTCCGTCGCTGACCGGCGCCCCCACGGGTGACTCCAACGGTGGCGAGTGGTACCGCGGCGACGTCTCGGTCTCCTGGGCCGGCGTCGATGGCCTCTCTGGCATCGACCCGGCCACGCAACCGGCCAACAGCACGATCACGGGCGAGGGCCGCTACCTAGGCGCCTCGGCCAAGATCAGCGACAAGGCCGGGAACGAGGGCACGGGTTCCATCGCAGGCGTCAAGATCGACCGCACCCCGCTGGACATCACGACACAGCTTCCCGCCGGCAAGAATGCCGCCGGCTGGTACCGCGGCGACGTCACGGTCGGGTTCAGCTGCACCGACCCGATTCTGGCCGATGGCAACGCCGGCTCCGGCGTAGGTCACTGCCCGTCCGACGCGGTGGTCTCCGGTGACGGAGTCAACCAGAGCGTGACCAGCGAGAACGCCGTCGACATCGCGGGGAACACGAACACCAAGACGGTGTCCGGGATCAACATCGACGGTCACGAGCCCCAGACCAAGGCGGACAACCAGTGTACGGCCACCAACGGCTACTGCACTGGTTCCACCGCCGCGGTCCTGCTCGACGCCACCGACGTCGGCCCGTCCGGCGTCAAGGAGATCCACTACACCGTGAACGGCGGAACCGAGCAGGTGGCGGCGGGTGCGAGCACGTCGGTCAGCGTCCCGCTGAGCGGCACCGGTACGGCGAGCGTCAGCTACTACGCGGTCGACAACGCCGGCAACGTGGAGCGTTCCCAAGCGGTTGCGCTGAAGTACGACAACATCGCCCCGACGGTGACCCACACGGTCAATCCGAAGGCGAACGCGTCGGACTGGAACAACAGTGACGTCACGGTGCACTTCGACGCGACGGACACCGACCCGGGCTCGGGCATTGCCGCCGGCAGCGTCACCCCGGACCAGGTGATCAGCACCGAGACCAGCACCACCGGCCTCGTCGTCAACGGCTCGGCCAAGGACACTGCGGGCAACACGGGCACTGACTCGGTGACCATCAAGCTCGACAAGACCAAGCCGTCCATCAGCGGTTCGGTCGTCAGTGGCACCATCGGCAAGAACGGCTGGTACGTCAGCCCTGTGAAGGTCCACTTCACCTGCGCCGATGCCCTGTCGGATGTGGCTTCCTGCCAGGACGACGTGACGCTGTCGAACAACGGGGCCGGCCAGTCCGCCAACGGGTCGGCGAAGGACTTTGCCGACAACGTAGGCACTGGCTCCGTGACGGGGATCAACATCGACAACGAGAACCCGACGATCACCAAGGTCAACGTGTCCAACGGGTTTTACACGCTCGGTGCGGCCCCGGCCGCAACGTGCGACGCGACCGACAGCTTCTCCGGCCTGGACACCTGCAAGGTGACCGTCACCGGCGGCACGGCCAACGGCGTGGGCACGTTCGGCTGGACGGCGACCGCCACCGACAAGGCCGGCAACAGCGTCAGCCAGACGGGCAGCTACAAGGTCGTCTACAGGTTCGACGGGTTCCTGCAGCCGATCAACGATACGGCGCACCAGGTCGGCACCTCGACCAGCGTCTTCAAGGCCGGCAGCACCATCCCGGTCAAGTTCCAGCTGATGAACGCTGCCGGCCAGGCGGTCCAGTCGGCGACAGCTCCGGTCTGGCTGACGCCGGTAAAGGGTGGGGCGATGTCGCTGCCGATCTGTGAGACGGTCCAGACCGTCACGGCGGACAGTGGCTCGACCTTCAAGTACGACACCGGGCAGTACATCTACAACTGGAAGACGCCGAGCACTGGTGGGAACTACTACCAGATCGGTGTGAAGCTCGATGACGGCCAGACGTACTACGTCAACATCGGCCTTCGCTGAGGTACCGCTCCTGAGCCCCTCGCGGGGATGAGGAGGACAGGGGAGGGCCCCGCGTCACACGACGCGGGGCCCTTTCTCCCAACGGCCAGCATCTCCGGAAGAGAGGGATGGCATGACCACCACCACGAAGCAGGCGAAGGCGGCTCGGCCCGCCGACTGCCCGACATGGTGTGTGCAGAGACACGGCATACGGCACGCGGAGGACGACGCGATCCACGTGAGTGGGGAGCTGCTGGTCAGTGGGACGTCGCTGCGGCTCTGCACGACGGTCGATCCCTCGACGCTGCATGCGGATGGACCCTACGTGCTCGTGGGCGGTGAGGAGTACACGCTGCACGAGGCGGATGCGCTCATCGACGCGCTGACGCAGCTCGTCGACGAGGGGCTGGGCCTCATTCGCCGCGCAGGAGCCTGAAGGCGCTCTCGCGGTCCTTGACGCGTAGCTTCTTGAGGACCGACGACACGTGGACGCGCACGGTCGTGGCCGAAAGGAAGAGGCGTCGCGACACCTCTTCTGTTGAGAGACCCTGGCCCAGCATCTCCATGACCTCCCACTCGCGAGCGCTCAGCTTGGCGGCCGCTGTGCTGCGACGGCCGAACCGCCTTTTGGCGGGCGCGCGGAACTCGTCCATGATGCGCGCGACGAGCCGAGGCGGCATGGCGGCTTCGCCGTCGACGACGCCACGGAGCTTGTCTGCCAACGTCGCCGGGTCGGTGTCCTTGAGGAGGTAGCCGGACGCGCCGGCGCGCAGAGAGTCGAAGAGGTCGTCGTCCTCGGCCGACTGCGTGAGCATGACGACAACGACCTCGGGGGCGCCGCGGACGATGTCTCCAGCTGCCTGTATGCCGCTGCCGGGCATGTGGATGTCCAGCAGGGCCACGTCGGGGCGGAGCTCTAAAGCGAGCCGAACGGCCTCCTCTGCGGTTGAGCCCTCCCCGCACACCTCGCAGCCGGTCTGCTCGAGGGCATCGCGCACGCGACCGCGCATGCGCGCGTGGTCGTCGGCGAGGACCACGCGAAGGGCGGTCACCAGGTCACCGCCACGGTGGTGCCGCGGCCCGGCGCGGAGTCGATGTTCAAGGCGCCGCGTACGGATGAAGCCCGTTCCTCCATGCTCGTCAGCCCGTAGCCCCCCGTGTGTCCACGCACGGCTGCCAGGTCAAACCCGTCGCCTTCGTCCTGGACGACGAGCCGGCGCTGCTGACCATTGCGGTCGAGGCGCAACCGCACGCGGTCCGTACGACCGTGCCGGATCGCGTTGGACACCGCCTCACGCGTGATCCGAATGAGGGCGTGACGTTGATCCGCGTCTGCTTGGACCGAGTCGTCCAGCTCGACCTCGAGGCTCGCGTCGTAGCGGTCCGCGACCTGGCGGGCGGCACGGTGCAGGACGAAGCCGAGGGCTTCGTCGCCGCTTCGGCCCAGCGCGTCGACGGCGCCCCGGGCTTCGTCCAGAGCCCGGTCGCAGGAGGCGAGGATGCGCTCGCGCCTGCTCGGGTCCCCAGTGATCGTCAGGGTCTCGACCCTGATGTAACCGAGCTCCTGGACGACGCCGTCGTGCAGCTCGCGAGCGAGGCGGCGCCGGTCCTCGAGGACGGCAGCCTGTGCCTGCATCGTCCAGTAGCGGCGGATCTCGCGGCCAGCGCCGACAAGAAGGACGGCATACGAGGCGGTGCGCAGCAGGTCGCCGGTGTACAGCCAGTCGCTGTAGAGCGAGGGGAAAAGGAGATAGTTGAGGCGCGCAAAGGCGGCGAGGGCGAACGCGGGTCCCAGCCACCGGATCAGCTCGTCGCGACCTCCAGCGCCGGGACGTGCCGTGACCGCAAATGCCACAGAGGCAGCGGCGAAGCTCAGCGCTGTGAGGGCGTGCGCGCCGAGCAGCCACGGGTGTCCCGCGATGACTGGATGCTGAGCCGAGGCCGGTGGTGTCTGAGCCAGAGCCAGCGGCAGCGAGTCTCGCAGTCCCCACGTGACGAGAAGCCCGACGAGGACCGTGCCCCACGGCAGCAGCTTCAGTGGACGACTCCATGGCCCTGCTGGTCGACGGGCACGTGTCAGGGAGGCGGCGAGGACCAGTGCGGCACCGACGACCCGAGTGGCCACAGGCAGCCACACGCCGCCACGGTCATCATCGAGGCCCAGCAGTCGCAGCGCGAACGTCAGCCCGATGCCTGCCAGTCCGAGCATCAGCAGCCCATCGGCCAGGAGGAGATCCTGAAGACGGCCCGTCCGTGTGTATCTGCCCAGGAGGAGGTAGGCGACGAGCAGGGCCACACCCGTGTCGAGGGAGTCGAGGACGAGGTGAAGGTCGGGACTGTGGTACGCGAAGAGGAGGTAGGGAGTGCCCAGGATCGCGGCGGTGACCGCTGCGCCGGTGGCCCATCCGAGGAGAGTGGGGATGGAGCTGGAAGCGCTCACCTCGCGGGCTGGTCCTCGATGACCGGCCCTCCCCATCTGGCACATGACGCGGAGTTTAGGTTGGTAATTTGACGCGCTATTAGGGATTCATGCTTTTGCCTCCGCAAGCGGAGGAATTGCATTTTTCGAAATATCCCAATGCGTACAAAATCGGGCAAAAAAGGCGCATCAATGAGGGCTGTGGGCGCCCTCGGCCTTGACGTCGGAGCCCTACTCCCGCACCTGGTTCAGGACGTGTTCGCCGAGGTGGCGCATCCCGCGCAGGACGGCCCAGACCGTGAGGTGGTCGAGGGTCGTGCCGGGCGAGGGCTCCCAGTTGGCGATGGCGGCCCACGTCACCGTGCGGTCGCCCGTCGTCACGGCTCCGACGTCGGCCCGCACCCCGGCATCCGTGCCGGTCTTGTTCCACAGCGTGGTCGGCAGCTCAAGTGACGAGTGGTGCGCGATGGGGTCGAGCCCGCCCTGCTCGACAAGGGCCGAGCCGACCATCGACTGGTCGACGTTCGCCGAGAGCCATTGCCGCACAAGTCGATCCGCGTCAGGACCCACCGCGGTGTCAGTGGCCAGCCGGCTCATGAGCTGGCTCAGCTCGGCGGCCGTTCCGGTCGAGAGGGTCGGAGGGTGGTCGACGCCACGGACGTCACGGACCTGGTCGTGCAGCGCGGTGGCGCGCAGGCCGAGGGCCGTGGCGCGCGCGGCGACCTCGGCGAGCCCCACCCGCTGGAGCAGGACGTTGGTCGCGAGGTTGTCGGAGACGGCGCCCACGAGGGCTGCGACGTCGATGAGCGGGAGTGCCTCGACCGAGAGCGTGTGCCACAGGCCGGAGTCGCCGACCCACAGGTCGACGGAGCGGGTCAGTGGCTCGTCGGGGGAGACCTCGCCCGCGGCGATGAGCCGGGCCGTCTCGATCAGGAGCAGCACCTTGCCGACGGACGCCGTGCGCAAGGAAAGGTCGGCACCCGCCGAGGCAAGCGGCATCCCTGATCCGTCACGGACGCAGACCGACCACGTGACTCCGCCGGCGTCCGGGAGGTCGAGCTCCATGTCAGGCAAGGGATCCGAGCCACTTGATGAGCTCGGCGTTCACCTGGTCCGGGGCCTCTTCGGTGAGGAAGTGCCCGGCGCCCGGGACCTTGACCTGGCGGAACTCGCCGGGGACGAAGGCGCCGGAGCCGTGGTTGACGCCCGCGATGACACAGCCGTCCTCGGCGCCCTGCAGCTGCAGCACGGGGACGCGGATCGCGTGACGGATGCGGCGCATGAAGAGCGGTCCGTCGGGGCGGACCGACGAGCGTCCGAGCCAGCGGTAGTGCTCCGCCGCCGAGTGGGCCACGAAGGGGATCATCATGCCGTCGCCGTAGCGGGCGATGTCCTCGGTCGTGGGGAACGTGCCGAGCGGGGAGGCCCACGCCCGAAGCAGGCCCGCGACGTAGTCATGCGACCGCGCCATCTCCCGCTCGGGGGCGAAGGGCTTCTGCAGCCCGGCGATCCAGCCCGACGCCCGGCGCTGCTTGGGGTTGGACCAGGTCGTATGCCGCATGATCCGCGGGTGCGGCATGGACAGTGAGGCGATGGCCCGGGTGACGTCGGGTCGGAAGGTCGGCATGCACCAGGCGATCCAGCCGCCGAGCCCCTGACCCATGACGACGGCGTCCTTCTCACCGAGCGCGCGGATCACGCTCGCGGCGTCGAGGGTCGCCATGTAGGTGTCGTAACCACGGGGTGGCTTGTCGCTGCCGCCGTAGCCGCGCAGGTCCATGGCCGCGACGTGGTAGCCGGCGGCGGCGAGGGCGACCATCTGGTGGCGCCACGCGTACCAGAACTGCGGGAAGCCGTGGAGCATGAGCACGAGCGGCCCCTCGCCCATCTCGGCGACGTGGAAGCGGGCGCCGTTGGCGGAGACGTAGCGGTGCTCCCAGGGTCCGTCGATGTTGACGAAGGCAGCGTCGACGGACATGGGTGAGGGGAGGAGGTGGCGTCAGGCGTCGCGCGACGGGTTCGGCGCGCTCGCTGCCGAGCCGTTGCCCGAGGAGGTGACGGGTGCGACGGCGGGCAGATCCTTGCGGTCCCACTCGGGGCGCGGGGCCGGGACCGTCGTGCCCGGGTGCTCTGCAGCCGACTTCAGCGCGGCCACCGTCGTCTGGGCCTCGGCGATCGTCTTCTCCGGAGTCGGCTTGACCGTCTTCATCTTCCTGACGCCGAGCAGGGCGAGGACGCCCGCGACGAGCAGCATGAAGACGGTGACGATGAGGAAGCTGAGCCATCGCGGCAGGCCGAGCGCCTCGATGCCCTCGGCGATGGTGGTGAAGATGAAGTAGACGGAGTAGAAGCCGATGACGGCTGCTCCTGCGAGCAGACCTCCGCCCAGACCGGCCTTCTTGACCTGCACCGAGACCTCGGCCTTGGCCAGGGCGATCTCGCTGCGAACCAGCGTCGAGAGGTCCTGGGTCGCAGACGCGACCAGCTGGCCCAGTGTCCGCTCCTGCCGGGGATCCGTGCTCATCGGCTCACTTCCTCGGTACTCGTTGGTGACTACGCGGTCGCGCCTACCAGGTGCAACCCTACTGCGCAGTCCCTACCCGAACGCGCAGGGCAGCCACCATCAGGCGGGATCGAGGCGCGCCCCCTCCTCGTACACGTCCGGAACGCCGTCCTGGTCCGCATCAGCCGTCTCTCGGGCCTCGACCAGTCGGTAGTGGCGGTTGCGGATCCTCAGGACGACCGTAGCGAGCAGCGCTGCGATGAGACTGCCGCAGAGGACCGCGAGCTTGACGTGGTCGTCGCGCTCCGAGCCGCTGCCGAAGGCGAGCTCGCCGACCAACAGGCTGACGGTGAACCCGACCCCGGCGAGCACCGAGAGGCCGAGGACGTCGGTCCACGCCAGGTCCTCGTCGAGCTCCGCGCGCGTGAAGCGAGCCACGGCCCAGGTGCCGCCGAGGATGCCGACGGCCTTGCCCACGACGAGACCGACGACGACGCCGATCGCCGCAGGGTCGCGCACGGCGGCGCCGAACCCGCCTCCGACCACGGTCACGCCAGCGGCGAAGAACGCGAAGACCGGCACGGCGAAGCCGGCTGAGAAGGGGCGGATCTTGTGCTCGATGCGCTCGGCGAGCGAGTGCCGGTCGGGGTCGTCCTCGACCTCGCGGTTGACGGGGACGAGCAGGCCGAGCAGGACACCCGCGACGGTCGCGTGGACGCCGCTCGAGTGGACGAAGGCCCAGGCGAGCAGGGCAGGGACGGCGAGGACGAGGGGATTGGTGATCTTCCGCTTGAGCAGCAGGCGCCACGCCGCCAGGGGCACGACGGCCGCGAGCAGCCACAGCAGGTTCACGGTGTCGGTGTAGAAGACGGCGATGATCGTGATCGCGATGAGGTCGTCGACCACGGCGAGGGTCAGCAGGAACGAGCGCAGGGCGCTCGGGAGGTGAGTGCCGATCACGGCGAGGACCGCGAGGGCGAAGGCGATGTCGGTCGCCGTCGGGATGGCCCAGCCGCGGAGTATGCCGCCCAGCTCGCTCGCGCTGTCGCCCCGGCTCATCAGCATGGCCGTGACGACGAACAGGATCGCGGGCAGCGCGACCCCGCAGACCGCCGCAGCGATGGGGAGTGCCGCCTTGCGACGGTCGGACAGGTCGCCGGCGACGAACTCGCGCTTGAGCTCTATGCCGGCGACGAGGAAGAAGACCGCGAGCAGGCCGTCGGCGGCCCAGGTCGCGAGCGACAGGTCGAGGTGCAGGGCGTGCGGGCCGATCACCGTGTCGCGCAGGCTCGCATAGCCGTCGCGCCATGGCGAGTTCGCCCAGACGAGTGCCGCCACGGCGGCGGCGAGCAGGATCGCCCCGCCCACCGTCTCGGCACGCAGGAGGTCGGCGACGTAGCGCGCCTCGCGCCAGCTGCCGCGTCCGAGGAGCCGGTTGCCGGCGTCGCCTCGGGATGGTGTCGGCGGGGTGGCGGTGGGGTGCGGGTCGCTCACCTTGGGGTCCCTTCAGGGGATGGGTCATGGGCCGCCGACCAGACTTCCCGGCACACCATGGCCACTCGCGTCGTCGCCGTGAGCCACCCCGATCCTATCGACCGGGCCGCGCCGGTCTCGGGGGCGTTCCGGGAGCCGGACGCCGAGGCGCCGACGCGGAGCCGGCCTGTCAGGAGCGCGCAGGGTGTCCGAACGGCGGAATCCACTGCGCCCACGGCAAATCGGACTAATTAGACATCGGTGGATTAGGGACGGTCGCCGGCTCTAGATTGAGCCACGGGAGGGGGGCTCCCGTACGGGTGAGTGATGTGGGGGTTTGACGATGAACGACAAGCCAGCAGGTTGGTACTACGTCGGCGACGGCACGCTTCGCTACCGCGACGACTACGGCTGGACCGAGTACTACATGGACACCAAGGACCCGCGCGCCCAGGACTGGCCGCCGCCCAAGCCCAAGACGATGCTCGCCCAGCTCCGCGAGGACGAGGCGGCGCGTTCCATGGCTGCGGCGCACCGTGGCTCCCGCGTGTCGACGCTCTTCGGACGTAGGCGCGCCCGGCACTGAGTGTCGGTCTGACGGGCCCGAGGTGGTGCCGTCAGGATTCCGCCATTTGCCTGCGGACCTGAGCGAATCTGGGAAATACTCCACCGCTGAGGGGCCTGGAGATCCCTCCACAGGGATATTCAGGGGGACGAATGCGGATTTGCATCGTTGGCGGTTGCGGCCATGTCGGGCTGCCTCTAGGGCTCGTGCTCGCCGCGGCGGACTGCGACGTGGTGGCCCTCGACGTGGACGCCGAGGCGGTCGCGCGGGTCAACTCAGGAGTCATGCCCTTCCAGGAGGAGGGCGCGGCGGACACCCTGACCGCAGTGCGCGCGGCGGGCCGTTTTTCGGCCACGACGAACGCTCGCGCCATCGCCGACGTCGATGTCGTCGTCGTGGTGATCGGTACCCCGGTGGACGACCACCTCAACCCAGACCCGAACGCCGTGGTCGCTGCCATCGAGGAGTGCCTGCCGTACCTCAACGACAACCAGCTCGTCATGCTGCGCAGCACGATCTACCCGGGTGTGACGAGGTCTGTGGGCCGCATGCTCGAGGAGCGGGGGGTCAAGGCCCCTGTCGTCTTCTGTCCCGAGCGCATCCTCGAAGGACACGCGCTCCGCGAGCTGCGCACGCTCCCGCAGATCGTGGGAGCCATGTCGCTCGACGGGGCCGAGCGGGCCACGGCGGTCTTCGACCACCTCGACGTGCAGTGCATGGTCGTGACGCCGGAGGAGGCCGAGCTCGCAAAGCTCTTCACCAACACCTGGCGCTACATCAAGTTCGCCGCCGCCAACCAGTTCTGGGAGATGGCCAACGACGCGGGTCTCGACTTCGCGCGGATCCGTGAGGCGATCACCTTCGACTACCCGCGGGCCGCGGACCTCCCGGGCCCCGGGTTCGCGGCAGGTCCGTGCCTGTTCAAGGACGCGATGCAGTTGTCCGCGTTTGCCAAGAACACCTTTGCGCTCGGGCACTCGGCAATGCTCGTCAACGAGGGCATGCCGCTCTACGTCGTCGACCGGCTCGCGGCGCGCTTCGACCTCGAGAACATGACGGTCGGGATCCTCGGGATGGCGTTCAAGGCCGGCTCGGACGACTCGCGCTCGAGCCTGTCCTACAAGCTCAAGCGCACGCTCCGGTTCCGTGCCAAGCGGGTCCTCACCACCGACCCCTACGTCACGAGTGATCCGTCACTCAGCCCGCTCGACGTCGTGCTCGAGCAGGCCGACCTCATCGTCATCGGCGCCCCGCACTCGGAGTACAAGGCGCTCGTGACGGACAAGCCCGTGATCGACGTGTGGGACCTGCAGGGCAACGGGACCCTCGTATGACGGCTCCGAGAGCCACCATCGTCCTGCCCGCCTACAACGAACACGAGTCGATCGCCCTCGCCCTCAGACGCATCGACGATGCCGTCTCACTGCCGCACGAGATCCTCGTCGTGGTGGACTCCGAGTCCGACACCACCATCGCAGCGGCCGCCGACGAGATCAGTCGTATGCCGCATGCCCGGGTCCTCGTGCAGGACTACGGTCGTGGGCCCGCCAACGCCGTCCGTTACGGCATCGACCACGCGGAGGCGGCCTGCGTGGTCGTGACCATGGCCGACGGGTCCGACGACGTCCGCGTCATCGACGACATGGTGCGCCTGGTGGAGCGCGGCTTCGTCGTGGCGTCCGCGTCGCGCTACATGCCCGGCGGTGCCCAGCGAGGCGGTCCCGTCGGCAAGAGGCTCATGTCGGAGACCGCGGGGCGCAGCCTGAACCTGCTGGCCCGCGTGGGCACGCGGGACGTCACGAACGCCTTCAAGGCATACGACACCGCCTTCGTGCGTGAGGTCGGGATCGACTCGCGATCCGGCTTCGAGATCGCGATCGAGCTCGTGTCCAAGGCTCGCCGAGCACGTCGACCGGTTGCTGAGATCCCGACCATCTGGCTCGACCGCGAGGTCGGGGCATCGAACTTCAAGATCAGGGCGTGGCTGCCGAAGTACCTCTACTGGTACGCGTTCGCCTTCGGCCCGGCAGTCGCGCAGGAGAGCGTGCGCGCTCGAGTCAGCTCCAAGGTGAGAGGTTCACGATGAAGGTTTTGGTCACGGGGTCCGCCGGCTTCATCGGCGGCTACGTCGTGCAGGAGCTGCTCAAGCAGGGCTGGGACGTCGTCGGCATCGACAACTACTCCAAGTACGGCCCGGTCCGTCACTCCTACGACGACCACGAGCGCTACTCGTTCGTCGAGGGGGACGTGCAGGACACCGCCCTAATGCGTCGACTCATGGCGGACGTCGACCACGTCATCGCCGGCGCTGCGCTCATCGGTGGCATCACGTACTTCCACAAGTACGCCTATGACCTGCTCGCGCAGAACGAGCGGATCATCGCGTCGACGTGTGACGCAGCCATCGCCGTGCGGCGTGAGGGCGCGCCGCTCAAGAAGGTCACCTACCTGTCCTCCTCGATGGTCTTCGAGTCGACCGATCGCTGGCCCTCGGCCGAGGGAGACCAACGACTCGTGCCGCCGCCCAGGTCGAGCTACGGCTTCCAGAAGCTTGCTGTCGAGTACTTCGCCCAGGCGGCCTGGGACCAGTACGAGCTCCCCTTCACCATCCTCCGGCCGTTCAACTGCGTGGGGATCGGGGAGCGCCGTGCCCTCGGCGACCTCGAGGTGTGGTCCGGCAACGTCCCGCTCGCCATGAGCCACGTCGTGCCCGACCTCGTCCAGAAGGTCATCAAGGGGCAGGACCCCCTCCACATCCTCGGAGACGGATCCCAGGTCCGCCACTACACCTACGGTGGCGACCTGGCGCGTGGCATCGTTGCGGCGGTCGCCCACCCGAGTGCCACGAACGAGGACTTCAACCTCTCCACGGCGACGGGCACCACGGTTGCTGAGCTCGCCCAGGCGATCTGGACGAAGGTGAACGGCGACCGCCCGTTGCAGCTGGTTCACGACGACGCGTTCGAGCACGACGTGCAGAAGCGCGTCCCCTGCGTCGACAAAGCGAAGCACGTGCTGGGTTTCGAGGCGACCACGACTCTCAGCGACATGCTCGACGAGACCATCCCGTGGATCCGCTCGGCCGTCGCGTCCGGGATTCTTTAGAGATCCGAAGCCGAGAGCCGGGCCGTCGCCCTATCGGTGCGTCCTGAGCGAGCGCTCACGGAGCAATGCGTTCGACTGTGTACAGTGCGGGGTCGGAGGTCGGCGCCGCTCTCCAGCCTTCGGGCAGATAGTCGTCTGGATGAAGGGTGTCGTCGCAGCTCACCAGATGGCTGTAACCGGGAATCGACCCGGGCGGGGGCAAGGCCGCGGGTGTCGTGTTGCGGATCATGAACCCGCTGCGGTCTGCTCCGTACAGGAGTGTGGGGTCCCAGTCGCACCCGATCACGAGAACCTGCTCGTCAGGTCTCGTGATAGCGGCCAGCCGCACCGAAAGCTCCGGTGTGGACGGGGAGCGAAGGAACTGGAAGACCTCGAACGACCCTATGGGAGCTGCCCCTGCCGCGACGATCATCAGTCCGGTCGTCAGTGCGGCGAGCCTGGCCCGGCCAGAGGCTGAGGACGACAGCCGGCCAGCCGCCTTGACGATGCTGAGGGCCACGAGGGTGCAGAACATGGGGAAGACGGCAATCCAGTAGTACGAGTGCACGACGTAGAGATTGAAGAACACTGTCGGTGCACTGGCCGCAGACGCGAGCAGCCCCCACCGGTGCCAGCGAGAGCCGAGCCCGGCGAGCGCCCCGACGGCTGCGACAACCACCCCAACGCCAAGTGGCCCCCCGACCTCCAGGAACGCGTGGAAGCCGAGACCGGAGTATGAGTACTCGGACGTCCGTCTCGCGAGGTCGCCGAAGTTCCATGCAGCGAGCTCTCCGCTGGTCAAGAAGTGAGTGGCCGGTTGCCCCCTCTTGACGTCGTCGGCGAATCGGGTCCAGAGTGCGGCAGCGATGACTGCTATGCCAGGCCCAAGGGCCAAGGCCGTCCCCATTCGAGCGAGCGGCCGCCTGACGTCACGGACAGATGCGAACGCGAAGAGCAACAGGACGCACCACGGCAAGGCCGTAGTCACCTTGACGAGGGCGCAGATCCAAGCGGAGCCTGCACCAAGCAAGAGCTGACCCGCGCGGCCCGTGCGGACGTAGCTGTCCAGACAAACCAGCATCCCGAGTGCGAACGCCACGGAGCTGAAGTCGATGAGTGAGCTCGCTCCCCAGGCCAGCCCGAAGGGCAGGAACTGCATCAACGCCACCGACACAGTGGCCGTTCCCGCGTCGAACCAGCGTCGGACGAGCACCCAGAGCAGCACGCACGTCACTTGGAAGCCCACAAGCCCGAGGATGCGGCCGGCGGTCTCCGCGGAGACGCCCAACCCGGCGATCAGCGCAGCCGTTCCTTGGAAGATGGGCATTTCCATGGGTACATCGGCGCCCGCGCCAAAGACCGGTAGCGGGGTCGTCAGAAGATCGACTCCGTGGCGTGCGTACTCCCGGATGACGAAGGCGGTCTGAGTCTGTCGGAAGGCATGCGGCTCGAAGAGCGAGTGACTCAGCTGTGGGACGCGGACAGCGGATCCCAAGGTGATCAGCAGCAGGAGAGGCCAACGCGGATCTCTTCGGTCGTGATCGGTCGCAGAAGCGCTCACCAGTCTCCCCTCAGAACGGACAGAACCAACTTGCGCGAACCTACAAGACAGCGTGGTTGGAACTGGTGAAATTGGCGTCCACCTGGTGATTCAGGCTTGAAGCCACGCGAAGGGGAGCGGCAGTGGAACTCGTGCCCGACGGCGCGGCGCGTTGGCGCATGCGAGGAAGCGCCCCGCGGCGAAGCATCTTTTCGCTCGTGGCCCTGCTCTTTCTCGCGCTGCGTCTGGTGCCGCTCCAACCAGCCATGCCGGACTCGGCACTCGACCCCTCGTGGCAGTGGGCGTTGAACGCAGCTGTTGCGGACGACATGTCCTTTGGGCGAGACCTGGTCTTCACAGGTGGTCCCGCGTCAAGCGTCGTGACCACGATGTACCACCCGAGCACATACATCTGGACGGTCGGGCTGAGCCTTCTGCTCGCCATCGTCATGTGGGCGGCACTTCGGATGACCTGCAATGAAGAGCGATGGCTTCATGCCGCTGTCGCCACAACCCTCTTGGCTGGTCTGCCCGAGCGCGAAGGACTGCTCCTCGTTGCGCCACTCCTCGCGGTCATGGGGCTCGCCAATGCCCTTGCGCGCGAGTCCAGGCGACAGAACGTGCTTTGGCTTATAGCTGTCGCGTTAGTTATCAGTGTCATGGTTGTCGTCAAAGGTTCGATGCTAGTTCTTGCGCTGACGGCCTACGCGGCGAGTTTCTTCCTCTGCCTGAAACGGGGCCGGCTGCCTGTAATTTCTTTGGCTCTGCCCCCCCTCCTCGTCGCCGTCCTGTGGTTGCTCTTGGGTCAGCGACTGCAGTCCCTACCTTCGTTCGCGGGCGCTGAAGTCGAGCTCGCAAGCGGCTACACCGACGCGATGAGTCTCGGAGACCCCTGGAGCGCGCTCCCCGCGTTCCTACTGCTGGGGATAGCAGGCCTGGCGATGTGCGCTGGATTTGCACGCATCCGGGGCATCGGCGGAATCGGTTCAGTCATCCTCGCCATGGTGGCAGCGGCGACCGTCGCGACAGGCGTCAAGCAAGGCTTCGTGCGAGCAGACGAACACCTCCTCATTGCGTTCTCGGCCCTCTTGGGGATCGGAATCGCAGCGCTTGCAGTGTCACACCGAAACGTGCGCACTAGCGCCGGGGCGGCCCTCCTCATTGTGCTCGCCGTGGTATGCGTCGAATTCGGGGCGGGTGCACTGACCCTCATTCTGCCGGCTCACCAGTTGGAAGGGGTCGAGTCTGCCGACGCGGCCGTCCGAAGGGCGGTCGGCGCTCTCCCATCGCTTTCTACTCAGTACAACAGTGCAGTGGCCTCGATATCTCAGGATGTCTCCTTGCCGGCGCTCGCCGGAACGGTAGATATCTATTCCTACAACCAGGCCGATGTATTGTCTCGATCTCTCAACTGGTCCCCGAGACCGGTATTTCAGAGCTATTCAGCCTACTCAGTCGAGCTCGCAGAACGGAATCGCGCTCACTTATCCGGAGGAGCGGCACCTGAGTGGGTGATCTTTGCGCCCCAAGCGATCGATGATCGATACCCAAGTGCCGAAGATGGTCCATCGTGGGTCGAGCTGCTCCGCCGATACGAGCCTTCGACCTTCGCTGGGGACAAGGTGATCCTGCACCGAAGGCCTGCGCAACCGGCAGCACTTCCGCCACCATCCGGACGGGGGACTGAAGCGCGCCTGGGTCAGAGAGTCGATCTGTCGCCGAGTTCCGGTCTGCAGTTTGTGACCTTCGAGATCGACCCGTCGACGCTCGGGCTAGCGGCTCTGACGCTCTACAAGTCGCAACCTCTGCGCCTGACCGTCTGGACCGCAGACGGGGTCGACCATACGTATCGGTTACCTCTGGGCATGGCACGTGCAGGCTTTCTCTTGTCCCCCATGACGAGCACGGCCTCGGAGTTCGGCTCCTTGTACGGGAATCCGTCTGACTGCGAGACCCCTAGCCGCACAGTCGTGGCCCTCAAGGTCGACTCCACGAATCTCCTTTGGAACTCGATATATCGATTCGCAGTGTCTCCGATAGTGTCGCCGCCGATGTAGGCGAGATGGCCCCCAACTTTCTGATTCCGAGGACACGATGGCCCGGCGAAGGCATGCTGGTCCGCGGCGGACACCGAACCGGGAGCGTCGCCGAACTCTGGGAGGGCGCGTGGCGGCACAGGCTGATGGCAGCGTGGAAGTCCACTTGAGCGTTTCCCCGGTGGTTTCTGCGTCCGAGCAGTTCATCGGTCTGCTCCTGAACGACAAGCGCGTGAAGTTCGTTCTGACCGGCGCCCTCAACACCGTGTTCGGCTTCGTCTGCTTTGCGTTCTACCAATACCTCGTTGGCATGCACGTGGGATATATGACGACACTCGTCTTCGCTCACTGCACAACGGTCCTGTTTGCCTTCATGACGCACCGGCGACTTGTGTTTGACGTCTCGGGATCGGTCATTCGCGACCTATGGCGATTCGAGTCAGTTAACCTCGTGGTCCTCGGCATCAACGCCCTGCTCCTACCGCTGGCAGTGGAGGTAGCCGGGCTTCCTGTCCTCGCCGCTCAGGCGGCGATCACGGTACTCAATGCGTTGGTCAGCTGGCTTGGGCACAGTCGCTTCTCGTTTTCGAGGAGCGCAGCAGATTCTTGAGCGATGTTGAGGTCTGGCCGACCGCTCTTTGGTCGGTAGCACCGACACCCGGGTAGCCACTGGCGGCCTCACGTCACACACACCAGGGGCGGCGTGGATCGCGCTGTAGGCCAGGCGTTGCTCGCTAAGACTCGAAATTGTGACGAAGCACGTTAGATCTTCCACGGCAGTGCGATGGTCCGGTGTTCTCGCGGCCTGGTGGCCAGTCAGCTGCAACCAAGCGCCTTATGGCCGGGGTCGCACCTACGTAACGCCATTGCCGAAAGTAAGACCTTGAACATCGACTGTTCTCGGAATAGCCCTGTCGAGCTTCTTCGCTGTAGGTGGGACGCCATGAGTCGCGCCATCGCTGCTCATCGGCTCTTAAACAGACAGTGCGCATTCAGACGAACGGCGACCAGGTCGTAGGTGACGCCGAGCCCTGTACGTGTGCGGTAGCGGGCCACGATTGGTTCTGCGCTGGCTTCGGAAGCCCGTTCGGAAAGAGTGGCGGCATACCGCGTCTCGATACACGGGGGCTGGTCGTCGAAGAGCCTGTTCCACCAGTTCCGCGCCGGGGCGTCCAAAGCGAAGTCAACGATGTGTCCGGGCTGGTGGTAACCGAACCATTCGTACCCACCATCTATGGACTGTGGCGCGACGCCGGTCCGCTCCAGAGAGGTCGCGAACTGCCATTTCGCGCCGTCGAAAGTTGCGGACGCGTCCACCACGGCCGTTCCAAGCAGGGCTAGCAAAGCTAGTGAAGCGACACCGATCGCGCGCGAGCTCCTAATGAAAAGGCCAGCACGTGCCGCGTGTGAGAGCGCGATGGCGGCTACGAATGGGATCAAGGGGAAAAGGTATCGGTCTGTGATCACTCCGGGGGTTGCAAACTTCACAACCAAAAGCTCACCCAGCATTAGCAGACAGAATGCTTGGGACATTTGGAGTCCGGCCCTTGACGTCGATGTGGAGTTCGAATTGGCGGTACCGCCCGACGCCTCGGTATTTGCCGTCAGGGCCGCAGCCACAAGCATCAGGAGGCTGTACAAACTCAGGATGTTGAGCCCTATCCAGACAGCCTCGGGCAGCAGGACGGGTGGGTCCCCGGGCAAGGTGTCCGGATAGGAGCCCTGCGCCGTGAACATGTTACCCATCATGATTGAGCCGTTGCTCATCAGCAGCCATGCCCACGCGATCACGACTGCGGCTGCAGCTGTGAGAGATGCACGAGGCCGGACGCGAACCGCTGTGCCCCAAGTTCGAGGGGACAAGACAAAGGTGGTCGGAAAGACAAAGAGAGATACTGTGAATATCGTGGACAAGCCGTATGCGACCGAGATCAAGAACGTCTGCGAGGGTCGCGAAACGTGACTCGACCCTGGGAGTGAATGCCTCCAAAGGTAGGTGCAGGCGGCAGCCAGCAGTCCGAGAAGGGAAAGCGTCATAACCCGTCTCATCTGAGTCCGTGAGACGGCTGAAACGTGACGCAGCGCGATCAGCGCGACGGACGCGGGAGCGGCCAATGCATACTCCCGAATGCTGAATGCGACTAAACCTAGACAAAGCGACGTGATGAACCAAGGGAAGGACAATCGACCTCTCCGCATTGATCTCAGTCCGGTCAGCAAGACAAGCACCTCGAGGGCGAAAGCGGGGATATCAGTCATGAAGGAGACGCTGAGAGTCCCGTAAATCGGTCCCAATGCGAGGCAGCCCGTGGCCAGCGCCGACTGGCGGCGAGAAAGATAGCTTCGAGTGATCCAGTACGTGCCTAGAAGCGCAAGGGATCCGAGAATCGCCACCATGAGTTGGAGATACGTGATGGACGGTCCGAAGAGCCAGATGACGGGCTGTGCCAGAGCGACATGGCCGACGAGCATTGTGTCGGCCCAAGGGTCAGCGCTGAACGCCCCGTCTCGAGCAAACGCGTACGCGGAGCGGTAATAGACCCAGTCGTCACTTCGGGAAGCCCCCAAGGCGCCGTGCCACGCCGCCAAGGAGGTGTATACGACCGCAGCGGCTAGAGCACAGGCTGCGACAGTGAGCAGCTCCTTGCGACTGAGGGTCGTGTCGCCGAGAGCTCTTCCAAATGCGATGCCCGACCCTTTCATGTTCCTATTCCTCTCCTGAGAGTCGGCGGCCGGATGGCGTCAATATCGCCGATCAGTCCCTCGTCCATCGCATCGCATATCCAAGCACAGGGGTGCCGCAGTTATCGTCTGGTAGGACAATGAGGCCTTGTCGTGTTGAGGACCACCGGATCTCTAGAGATCGCTCCGCAGGGTCCCGCGGTGCTCGTGGAAGCCAGACATGGCCAGGCATTTCCCCATTCGGCGGACACCGTGATCGCAGCGGTGCATGCTTTCGCCAGTGAGGCGGGCGCACCGGGTGTCACGCGGTCAGGGGTGTATCGAGTGCTGGTGAACACCGACTGGGCCCCCGACCGACCATCGCGTCGCCGGTCGAGCAGTTGCTCGCGGAAGCTGGCCATGCTTGTGCCAACTTGACCAGGGGGGCACCCGCGTGAACGCATCTGAGGCGAGGCCGACTGTGTCGGTGGTGGTCCCTACCTATAACAGTGCAGCCTTCGTGGGCGCGACCGTGGCGTCCATCCTCGCGCAGACCTTCACGGACTTCGAGCTGATCATCAGTGATCACTCGAGCACCGACGGCACGTGGGAGATTCTTCAGGCGTACGCCGCCGAACCCCGCGTCAGGCTCCTGACGCTCGAGCGCAGCGGCCGGCCTGAGCACAACTGGCAGCACGCCACTGACGCTGCGTCGGGGACGTACCTGAAGCTCGTGTGCGGCGACGACATCCTCGCGCCGACCTGTCTGGAGCGTCAGGTAGAGGCGATGCAGGAGAACCCAGGAGCCGTCATGGTGGCATCGCGGCGCGATGTCGTGACGGCGTCCGGTGAGGTCGTGCTGAGGTCTTGGGGGCTGCCGAGCCTGGTGGCTCGGGTAGGTGGCCGCCACGCCATCCGGGAGGCCATCCGGTCCGGCACCAACCCCTTCGGTGAGCCTGCGTGCGTGCTGTTGGACCGAATGAGCCTGACTCGGGCTGGAGGCTGGGACGGCTCCTTCTCCTACGTGCTCGACCAGCACACCTACACTCGGGTGCTTCTGCAGGGTGACTTCATCGGTTTGTCTGAGCCGCTCGCGACCTTCCGGCTGAGCGACACCCAGTGGAGCCAGGCCTTGGCACGCAGCCAGTACACGGAGGTCGTGGACTTCCACAAGACGCTCGCGCAGGAGCACCCAGGCCTGCTGAGCCGGGGCGACCTGTTCCGAGGGCGGGTGCGAGCGAGGGTACTGTCTTATGCGCGGCAGTTCGCCTACGTCACCCTGGGGCGCAAGCTCAAGACGCCGGCGACCCTGGTCGAGACGGCCGCGCTGCCCCCGGCGCTCGAGCCGGCGGCGTCCGCCGCCATCAGCTGAGTAGGCTCCGGCTCCGGCTGTGGCGCCTCAGGGGACCTGCACCAGCTGCGGGGAGATCGTCATGCAGTAGCGGATGTACCACCACTGCGACGCGAGCCCCAGCACGCCGACCAGCGAGTAGACGGCAACTCGCTGCGCGGGGCTTTGTTCTCCGGCAGCGGGTCTGAGCAGCGGCCAGAGAATGGGCAGCGCCAGCAGGTAGTAACGGACGTTGCTCCAGTTCCAGTCGGTCACGGCCAGCAGGTAGGCCACGTACATGGCGCTCCAGATCGCCAGGAGCGGCTCCTTCTGCCCCTTGGTCAGGAACCAGATCAGGAATGCCGCCCAGACGACGACGATGACCGCCGCGCCTGCGGCCCCGCCGACGACGTCGCTGTTGCGGTCGATGAACCGGATCACCGGGACCACGGTCAGCTCGGGGTTCCAAGCCTTCTGCGTCAAGACGTAAGCGTCGGGCCGACCGGTGACCAATGCGGCGATGGCGAACCACAAGAACGTCAGGCACCCTGCGCATGCAGTAAGACTCAGGAGGCCGATTGTGTCGCGTCGTGCGAGCCGTCCCTTTCTCCAGAGGTAGGCCCCGTACAGGAAGAACGTCGGCACTAGGGGCGCAGCCACACCGCGGGTGAGAGCGAGGAGGAGCAGCAGGCCGGCCGCCACCGCATAACGCTTCGTCACGGCCGCCAGGAGCACTCCGAGAAGAAGTGCGAGCGCCAGACCCTCGGCGTAGGCGATCTGGAAGACCGGGGAACAGATGAAGGTGCTGAGGCCGACGACGGCGAGGATCCCCCCGACGTGGCCGTAGCGTCGGTGCGCGATGCGGTAGGCGAGGAGCATGGCGATCGCTCCGCAGACGAGCGAGACCCCAACGGCCGCGATCGGGAAGTCGAGCCGCGTCACGAGCATGACGACACGAACGAGGTAGGGATAGAGCGGGAAGAAGGCCCACGCGTTCTGTTGGACGTGTCCCGCACCGTCGGAGGGGAGCTCGAACGGATAGCCGTGTGCAGCGATCTCCCAGTACCACTGGCCGTCCCAGTTGGTGGCGGTCGCGAGGTATCCAAGGGGCGCCGTGCCGGCATCCGTACCGAAATGGCGATGGCCTAGCCCGACCAACTGTTCGAGGGAGATCGCGGACCGGCTGGCGACGATCATCATCACCGCGTTGAGAGCGCGGTTGACCAGGTAGATCACGAGGGGCCAGAGCCACCAGCGCCGCGTCAACGACTCAGCGACCGGTTCACCAACCACATCCGACCGCACGGTCTCGTGCACGCTGTCGTCGACATCGTGTCGAGCCATGAAGAGGATCCCCGTCCCTGGTGTGCTTCGGAGTGTCCTGCTTGGGGCACTCCTTCGGTCACGCTATCGCGACGAATCGGACAAGCCGCTAGGAACTCCGGAAGTGTGATGACCACAGTCGGGACAAGGGGCCTCCGTTTCCCGTCGGACGAATCGGACCTTTCGGGAACTCGCCGCGAACCTCGTGTAGTGACCCCTAGTGTCAGCGCCGGGGATGCGACGAGCGATGGGCTCGCCGGAGGGTCTTGCGCGGGCCGAGGGCTCGCCAGGCAGGGGGAACCATGACCGCCGTACCAAGCGCGCACCTACGATCACTGACGAGCTTGCGCTTCGCGGCGGCGCTTCTCGTCGTGGTCTTCCACCTGTCCGCGGTCGCGCCAGGGCTTGGGGATGTCGGCCGGCTCGCCGCCGCGGGCTACGTCGGGGTCACGTTCTTCTTCGTCCTGAGCGGCTTCGTGCTGACGTACTCGTGGGACATCGACGCGACGGCTGCCCGCTTCTACCGACGACGCTTCGCCCGCATCTACCCCATGCACCTGCTGTTTGTTGCACTCGCGATGTTGCCGTGGACGGGGGCGCCTAACTGGGGTGCCCTCCCAGCGAACCTCACTCTGGTTCAAGCCTGGTCTCCCGATGATGCCGTCGTTCGGTCCTTCTCGGGTGTCTCGTGGTCTCTGTCGTGCGAGTTCTTCTTCTACGCCGCCTTCCCGTTCCTCGTTCGACTGCTCTGGCTCCGGGTCCGACGCCCTCTGGTGGTCGGCGGTGTGTCCATCGGTCTGGCCTACGTCGTCGGTGTGGCCGTGCAGCGCCACGACCCCGAGTGGGGTGCGTGGCTCTTCCACCTCCCGGCGTTCCGCATGGTCGAGTTCGTCGCCGGATCGTTGGCCGCCATGGCCCTGACCCGCGGTTGGGTGCCGCGCCTGCGAGTCCGCTGGGCCGCCGTGTTCGTCGTCGTCTCGTACCTCGGTGTGCTGCTGCTCCCCGTCGCGATCGGCTATCGCTTCGAGGACCGATGGGCGTTGTCCCTCGCGATGGTTCCCAGCCTCGTCATGCTCATCGCGGCCAACGCTCGTGTCGACCTCGTGGGGGCCCCTTCGCCGCTGCAGGGGCGCACACTCGTGAGCTTGGGCCAGTGGTCCTTCTGCGTCTACATGGCGCACCCGCTGGTCATGGGGTTGACCCAGCCGCTTCTCGCCTCCAGGGGGGTCTACGGGTCGCTGCTCGGCTGCGCTCTGGTCATCCTCGCAGTCGTCGGCGTCTCGTTCGCGCTCCACGTCCTCGTCGAGCGGCCCTTCGAGCGACGACTGCGAGGTTCAGGTGACAGCCGTCTGTCCGGCAGCGCCATCGAGGATGCTCCCGAGGAGTCCCTGTCGCTAGCCCCGGGGCGGTCGGCGATCGCGAGCAGCTAACCCCGCCGCAGCAGCAGGTAGGAGCCCACCCGCTGCTGCGCGGTGAAGCCACGGGTGACGGCCGCACGTTCCTGTGAAGAGCCGGGGAGAGCCACGACGACCTCTGCACCAGCAAAGGCGCGGGCTCCGCCATCTGCGTCGCCGTCCATGAACGCGAGGTATGCCGTCTGGTCGGCGTGTTCGAACGCGTCGAGCGGGTTGCTGACCCACACCGTTGTGCCCGCCGCCGCCAGGGACTCGGCCAACGGCTCTGCGACGAGGACGACCTGTCCACGGGTCGCGGTCGCAAGTTGTGACGCTTCATCGTCGGCGGCGTTGAACGTCGCGGCCCGGACCGTGAGCAGCGCAGCGACGCCGACGGCGCACGCCAGCGCGGTGGCCGCGGACACCCGACGGGAAGCAGGCTCCCTCGGTGTTGCGGCGTCACCCCGCCTTCTCGTCAGCGCCAGGGCTGCGGGGACGGACAGGAAGAGGAGCAGCCAGATGCCGTGGCGCGCCGCGACGAGGGTCGCTCCGCCGAGACCCAGCACGGCGGCATACTCCCAAGCCGGTCGTCTCCCACGAAAAGCCATGTATCCCAAGCTGATTGCTGCGACAAGCAGCAGGAGGTCGAACGGGTTGGACAGGGAGAGTCGGCTCCACATCCCGGAGTCGTCGCTCATGGCGGCGCCGCCGAAGACGCCGAGGTAGTAGCTGGGTGCTCTGAGCAGTCCGGGGTTGAGGCAGGTTGCCGCGAGGGAGAGGAGCCCCACGCCGACGGCTGTCCGCGGGTCACGGCGCAAGCGTGACAGGATCAGGTAGCAGCCGAGGACGGCGACGCCGACCAGCACTGCCCCGTGGAGGTTTCCCCACAGGGCGACGAGGGGGACGGCTGCCCAGATGAACCTCGAGGGTCGATCGTGCTCACGCCTGAGCAGGACGAGAAGTGCGGCATACGGCACCAGGGACAACAGCTGTGCCCGAGCGATGAGGAGCGGGGCGGCGCCGCCGACCAGGACGAGGAGCAGTGCGGCCACAAGACCGGTGATGCGCGCGCCGCGCCTGGTCGCAGCGGAGACGAGCATCCACAGGGTGCAGGTGACGGCCACGACGTGGCCGGCGACGACCCCCAGGCTGCCGCCGAGATGGAGGACGGAGAAGACGACCTGTCCGAGCGCCGTCGTGTTGACCCAGTCTCCGGAGGGGGCGGCCGCGAACGGCACCCCGACCGGGATGCGGCGATCGGCACGGATGGCATCACCGAGAGCGCTCAGCCACAGCGCATCCGAGCCGACGACCGAGGTCCATGCCACGATTCCCGCGACCGCTCCCAGGGCGACGATGACGAGCACCGGCACGGCTCCCTCCCGGACTGTGACCGTGGACGGTTCGGCTGGTGCGGTCCTGGTCATGTGACGTCCTCGGCGGGGGTCGGCCGTCGGTCCACCAGCGCCTTGGCGAGGGACGTCAGGAGCAGGACCGCGGCCACCGACAGGTAGCAGTAGGCGAGGAGGACCTGCACGGCGCTCAGCGGACCCGTCTCCGGCACCGCCCACATGGGGGCGACGTAGAAGACGAGCGCTATGACGGCGGCAGCCAGGAGTTGCCGTCGGTGGATGAGGGCGACGAGCGTCGGCACGACCCACACCCAGTGATGCGTCCACGAGATCGGGGACAGCAGGAGGGTCGCTCCGGCCAGGCTCAGCGCGGCCCAGGCCCGTTGCTCCCACCGTGCGTGAAGGAGGGCGGTCGAGAGAGTGAGGGCTGCCGCGACGGCGACCGCGACCCACAGGGGCCAACCCGGGCCAGTCGGTACCACGCGCGACACGAAGGAGCGCACGGACTGGTTGACCGGCGAGAAGGCCAGGTCGCCGAACCGGTCGAACTTGTCGAAGCCCCCGAGCCAGTACGCGCGCGAGGAGGCCGGCGCCGCGAGCCAGCCGATGCCGATAGTGGTGGCCCCCGTGGCGGCGGAGACGGCGGCGGCACGCCAGTCGCGGCGCAGGACGAAGTAGACGACGAAGGCGGCGGGCGTGAGCTTGATCCCTGCCGCGAGGCCGATGAGGACGCCGCGGAATCGTGCGGGCACGAGGAAGAGGTCCGCCAGGACGAGACCCATGAGGATGACGCCGATCTGACCGAGTACCAGAGTGCGGACGACGGGCTCGAGTGACAGGCCGGCGGCGCCGACGAGGAGAACCGGGGACCAGTGGGCGCCGAGCGCCCTCCTGATGGCGACGAGGCTGACGAGGTAGGCCACGAGGGTCGCCACGGTGAAGGCGATCTTCGACGCCGTCAGGCCGACGAGGCCGAGCGGCACGAATGCGACGGCGGCGAACGGGGGGTAGTTGAACGCCAGGACCCCGGGCCGCGGAGCGTAGATGTCGACACCGTCGATGACCGAGAGGCCACCGTGGTAGAAGTCCGTCAGATCGACGTAATTCCATGTGGCAGATGCCCTCCAGCGCAGGTAGAGGGCAGTGGCCACGACCATCCAACCGATCGTGATGCCGATGCCTGGCTGTCGGCGCTGGACGTGCCCAGCTGCCGTCAGCGTGCCTTGAGCCACCACTCCTGCTCTCCGATCCTGGTCGACGTCATGGATATCGAACCTGCCCGTCCCCAGTGTGTCGGGCGTGCACCGAGGCCGGCGTCCGGAAGGTTCCAACCGTGCCATCTCCGGATGTCCGAAAGGCGCAGATTGGGAAGGTGTTGTGAACTTCAAGCATTTTCAAGACACGGCGTGTTGCGCGACCTAATCTTCCATCCAGCGGGGGGCACATCGGGTGGCCCTGCATCACTGGGAGGAACCCTTCACCATGACCAAGATTGCTGCCAAGGTCCAGACGCTTCTCAACAAGGAGCGCGGCGCGACCGCCGTCGAGTACGGCCTGATGGTCGCCCTGATCGCTGTCGTGATCATCGCCGCCGTCTCCCTGCTCGGCAACAACCTCTCGACGACGTTCAACAACGTCGCCGCCAAGGTCTGACCGTTCGGTCGTGGGCGCGGGGCTGGGGGAACAGCGTCGCGCCCACGTCTCGCTCGTGGTGGGGTCCTGCGAGCTCACATCTTGTAGTTCGGGCTTTCGTGCTCATCACCAGGGAGAGAAGAAGATGACCAAGCTTGCTGCCAAGATCCAGACCCGCCTCCGGTCCGAGCGGGGTGCGACCGCCGTCGAGTACGGCCTGATGGTCGCCCTGATCGCTGTCGTGATCATCGCCGCCGTCTCGCTGCTCGGCAACAACCTGTCGACGACGTTCAACAACGTCGCGGCGCAGATCTGAGACTTCGCTTCACGTCCACGCCGGGGGGCACTGGACGCAAAACAAACTTTGGGGAGGGCGATCTGGCATGGCCAGAAGTGAGCGCGGCGCATCGGCCGTGGAGTTTGCAATCGTCCTTCCCGTGCTGTTCCTCGTGGTGGCGGGCATCGTGGACTTCGGCCGGGCCTACTTCACTCAGATCGAGCTGACCAACGCGGCACGTGAAGGTGCTCGCGCCGCCGTGGTGCTGCCGATCGGCTCGACCCCCGCCCCCTCGACCGAGGTGCCGGCGCGGGTATCGGCTGCGCTTCCGGGAGTCGCCGACGCGGTGATCGCGTCGAACCTTTGTCCCTCGACCAACGGGTCGAGCGTGAAGGCGACCGTGACGGTTTCACGGCCCTTCCAGTGGATCGTCCTGGGACCAGCGATGAAGATCATGCGAGGCAACCTCGCAGACGGCACCATCAGTGCGACGGGAGTCATGCAATGCGGCGGCTGAAGCGTGGTGCGGTGCCGGGTCGGCGTGACCGTGGGGCAGCTGCGCTCATTGTCACGGTGCTCGTCTCGTGTGGGGTGGTCACCGGGATGCTGGCCATAAGTGCGGATGTCGGTTCAGTCATGTCCCAGCGTCGTTCGGTGCAGAACGCGGCTGATGCCACGTCGATGGCGTTGGCGAATGCATGCGCCACAGGGGACGCGACGATCTGCTCGACCGCAAACGTCAAGACGGCGCTCGCGTCCCTCGCTGGCGCCAACTCACCGAACGCGGTCGTCGACTCATTCTGCGTCTCAAGCGCGGGAGCCGCGGCAGGAGTGCCCATCACGCCTACGTGCTCTGCTGCTGGGAATACCGCCGACCTAGGTGCCTGCCTGCCGGTGACCACAGCTTCGAGTGGTCTGTCCTACGTTGAGATCCGAAGCCTCAACACGGCCAGCACCCCGTTCGGTAGCGCGATCGGTGCGTCCGCTAGCCGCCCCGTTCCGGCCTGCGCCCGCGCCGCGTGGGGTCCCGGCGGACCCAGCTCGATCAGCGTGGTGCCACTCGCGATGTCAGAATGCGACTGGGCAACGCAGGTCGGCTACCCCGGCGCGACCAACTATCCGCCCTTCCCCTCGGGTGATTGGCCTGGCTACTCCAACACGGACTCTCGTCCCGACTGGCCGACGTCCGAGGACACAATCTACTCGAAGGGCAACGACACGACGTGTGACACCTCGAGCCCTGGCGGCACCGCGCCGGGCGGCTTCGCGTGGCTCGACGGGCTCACGGGGTCGTGCACCGGGATTGTGACAGACAACGCCTGGATCCACGGCGATACCGGTAACAACGGCTGCAGCACCTCGCTGTTTGATCCGTTGCGCGGGACGGTGCTCTACGTCCCGATCTTTGACTGCATGATGAACGCAGACCCCGGTCGGCAGCCCATCGCAGGTGACAACTGCAACTCCGGCACTGGAAGCAACACCTACTACCACATCGCCGGCTTCGCAGCCTTCTACCTATCCGGCTGGCGCCTGACCTACGGGAGCCAGGTCAGCATCAGGCCGCCTAATACCCTTTGTGGCACGAGTGCGTCGCAGCGGTGTCTTTCGGGCTGGTTCCTCAAGGACCTCATCCCGGTAGGGGACATCATCCCCCCGACGCCCACCAACCCGAACTACGGCATCACCGTGGTGAAGCCCGCCGGCTGACAGCCGCTGACACACCATGAACTTCTTCTCTGGGGGGATCTCCGTATGAACCGTCGTATTCTCGCCATCGTCGTGGCGCTGGCCCTGGCTGTGGGTGGTGGCCTCCTCGTCATCACCTACGCCCGCAACGCCGACGCCCGAGCGATCGCGGCCGAGTCGCCGTCCCCGGTGTGGGTGGCGCAACAGCCCGTCCCGGCCGGCACGACGCTGAAAGACGCCCAGCGCACCGGGTTGATCGCGCAGACCTCGGTCTCGGCGAAGGCAGTCCCGGCCGGCGCCCTTCAGGAGATCAACGCTGACAACAACGCACTGCTGGCGACCTCTGACATCCCGGCGGGTGAGTACCTGCTCGCGGCCCGCTTCGGCAACCAGCCTGCGGGCACCAAGGCCATCGAGGTCCCGAGCGGAATGCTGGCGGTCTCCCTGTCTCTGTCAGACCCTGCTCGGGTGGGCAAGTTCGTCACGCCCGGTTCGCACATCGCGCTCTTCCAGAGCTACACGATCAAGGACCTTCGCAACACGCCCGAGGCCAAGATCCTCAACGAGAACCAGGTTCACGGCACCAGCCTCCTCATGCCCGACGTGCTCGTCATCGCCATGGGTGATGCGCCACTGGCCGGCCAGGCTGCCGCGCCGCCGGCGGAAGGCCAGCCGGCGACAGCGGCAGGGGCAGCCGGTGGCTACCTCGTGACCGTCGCCGTCAAGCCGGCGGACGCCACCCTGTTGATCCACGGCATCAACAACCGACAGCTCTACGCCGGCCTACGCGGCTCCGACGTGAAGATGGACAGCTCACTCGAGGTCACGGACCTCCAGCTCCGAGATGCGGTGACCGGCCAATGACCATTCTCTGGGACTACGATCCGGCAGCCATCGACACGTACCGCTTCGCCCTCGGCGGCGACGCGCTACAGCTCAACTCCGCACCGCGCGTCAGCCGCGCGCTCGAGGAGGACCGCAACCAGTCGCTCGTCGTCATCGGGCCCGACATCGACCTCGACTCCGCGTGCGAGCTCGCGGAGCGCGAGCGCATCGACCGTCCTGAGCTCGGCGTCATCCTGCTCCGCCACCGACTCGATGTGACTGCCTTGGCACAGGCCCTGCGCAGCGGCGTCCGCGAGGTCGTCCAGGCCGACGACCAGACGGCGCTCGCCGACGCGGTCCGCCGGTCGGTGGCGCTCACGCAGCAGCTGAGCGGCCACGGCACCAACGTCGGTGGCCGCGACGGCAAGATCATCACCGTCTTCAGCGCCAAGGGCGGCGTGGGCAAGACGACGATGTCGACCAACCTCGCCGTCTACCTCGCGTCCACGGGTGCCAAGACGCTGCTCGTCGACCTCGACCTGATGTTCGGCGATGTCGCGATCAGTCTCCAGCTCATGCCCCACGGCTCGGTGCGGGACGTCGTGGCCATGAGCGGTCACCTCGACGACCAGGGCGTGCAGTCGGTCGTCACTCGCCACGAGGAGAGCGGCCTCGACGTCATCGCCGCGCCCGCAGACCCAGCAGACGCCGACCGGGTGCCGTCCCACGTCGTCATCGAGCTTCTTCGTGTGGCTCGCGGCCAGTACGACTACGTCATCGTCGACACGCCGCCGTCATTCACCGAGCACGTGCTCGCTGCGTTCGACGTCAGCGACCTCACGATCCTCATCGCGACTCTCGACATCCCGGCCGTCAAGAACCTCCGCATCGCCATCAACACGCTGGACACGCTCGGAGCATCCAAGGAGTCGCGGACGATCGTGCTCAACCGTGCCGACGCCAAGGTCGGGCTCAAGCCCGACGATGTCGAGGCGGCGCTCAAGGCGCCGATCTCGGCCAACGTGCCCAACAGCCTGACGGTGCCCGCGTCGGTCAACCGCGGGGTCGCCATCGTGCTCGACGACCCGCGCGGCCCGGTGTCCCTCGCCATCCGCGACCTGGCCGACAACGAGATCCGGCGCCGGTTCGGCGAGGACCTTCAGAACGGTGCCAAGCGCAGCTTCAGCTTGTTCGGGGGCAAGAAGTGAGCAACCTCGCCGACCGCCTCGAGCGGGCGCGTCAGTCCAACCAGATCAACGAGCCGGCAGCGCCCAACGGAGGTCAGGTCCGCATCACCAACGGTGCGGCGCCGGTCCGTCGTCGGGGTGTCGACCCGTTCGCCGGCGTCAAGGAGCGCGTGCACCAAGCGCTCGTCGCGTCCTTGGGGCCGCGCCTCTACGACCCCAACCTCAGCGAGAGCGAGCTGGCCTCCCAGGTCCGCACCACGCTGCAGGAGGTCATCGACTCCGAGCAGACGCCGCTCTCGCACGCCGACCGCACCCGGATCGCCCAGGACGTCTCCGACGACATCCTCGGGCACGGCCCGCTCGAGCCCTACCTGCGCGACGCAGAGGTCTCGGAGATCATGGTCAACGGCGCCGAGGACATCTACATCGAGCGTGCCGGCAAGATCTACCCCGTCGACGCCCGGTTCTCGGACGAGACGCACCTGCGCCGCACCATCGACAAGATCGTCGGTCGTGTGGGTCGCCGCGTCGACGAGTCGAGCCCGATGGTCGATGCCCGTCTGCCCGATGGCTCTCGTGTCAATGCCGTCGTGCCGCCCATCGCCCTCGACGGCTCGATGCTCACGATCCGAAAGTTCTCTGCCGACCCCTTCACCGCCGCGGACCTCATCTCGTTCGGCACGTTCACGCCCAACGTCCGCGACTTCCTGGACGCCTGCGTCAAGGGCCGCCGCAACATCATCATCAGCGGCGGCACCGGCTCGGGCAAGACGACGACCCTCAACGTCATCAGCTCCTTCCTGCCGCACGACGAGCGCATCGTCACCATCGAGGACGCCGCCGAGCTCCAGCTCCAGCAGCAGCACGTGCTGCGTCTCGAGGCCCGTCCTGCCAACATCGAGGGTCGTGGTCTCGTCTCGATCCGCGAGCTCGTCAAGAACACGCTGCGTATGCGTCCTGACCGCATCATCGTCGGTGAGATCCGTGACGGCGCAGCCCTCGACATGCTCCAGGCCATGAACACCGGCCACGACGGCTCGATCACGACCGTCCACGCCAACACCCCCCGAGACAGCCTCGCTCGTCTCGAGACCATGGTCCTCATGGCTGGTGTCGACCTCCCCGTCCGGGCGATCCGCGAGCAGGTGGCCGGCGCCGTCGACCTCATCGTGCAGCAGTCGCGCCTCAAGGACGGCTCGCGCCGCATCGTCGCGATCTCGGAGGTGGTCGGCATGGAGTCCGACGTCATCACCCTCCAGGACATCTTCACCTTCAACTACGGCGCGGGTCGCGACGAGAACGGGCGCTTCCTCGGCACCCTCATGCCCACCGGCATCCGCCCGAAGTTCACGTCCGACCTCGCCGATGTGGGCGTCGAGCTGCCCGTCTCGCTCTTCTCGCGGTCGGTGCTGTGAGCCTCGGGACGCGTCGACTCATCAGCGGACTGGCCGCCGTCGCGGCCGGTCTGGTTCTGCTGCCTGCGGGAGCTGCGAGAGCAGACGACGTGTCCGTCGGTCTCAGCAACGTTAAGGCGACCTCCTCCGGCTCGGGCTCGACCGTCACCGGCGTCATCACTTTGCGCAGCAAGGTGGACGTGCAGCTCAACCCGTCGTCGCTCAAGCTCAAGGTCGACAACGAGGCGTTCCCGGCAACCATCAAGCAGGCTGCAAAGCTCGACCGTCGGGCCATGCTCGTCATCGACACGAGCGGCTCGATGGGCACCCAGGGCATGGCGACCGTCCGCAAGGCCTCGGCCATCTACCTCCGGACCGTCCCCGCCGACGTCAAGGTCGGCGTCGCCTCCTTCGCCAACACCGCGGGTGTCGACCTCGCTCCCACGCTGGACCGGGCGGCGGCACAGCGGGTCATCAACGGCCTCGAGTCCCGTGGGGACACCAGCCTGTATGCCGCGATGCAGAGCGCCGCGTCCGTGCTGAGTGGCTCGGGGGATCGCAGCATCGTGCTCCTCAGCGACGGCGCGGACACCATGGCCGACAACAAGGCGCTCGCCCTCAAGAACGCGGTCGCCAAGCTCAAGGCGGGCGGCATCCGGGTCGACGTGGTGCGCTTCAACACGAACGACCCTGAGGCGACCAAGGCCCTCCAGGCGTTCGCCGACGCCAACGGCGGCACCGTTGTCGCGGCGGACAACAGCGCCGGCGTCTCGGCCGCGTTCGCAGCATCCGCCCAGGCGCTCAACCGACAGGTGCAGTTCTCGTCCGCGATCCCCAAGCCGCTGACGGGGCCGCACAGCTACGAGATCTCGGGTGTCGCTGGTCAGACGCCCTTCGGCTTCAGCCGTGAGGTCACCTTCACGGCCGCTTCCGCAGCAGCGCCCCGGCCATCGGGCTCCTCGAGCCAGGCACCCGCTGTAGCGGCGCCGGCACCTGCTGCGGCCAGCCTCGGTCCGGTCCCGATCACCGACCGAACCCCGTACATCGCGGGCGGCCTTCTGGCTCTTGGACTACTCCTGGCCTTGGGGACCTCGCTCATGCCGACGCTGGAGACCAAGCGTGAGCGGCGGGTCGCCTCGATCGACTCCTACGTCGTCGGTGACGTCGTCGCGCTGTCGCGGCAGGAGATGAAGGCTGCGCAAAGCACCATCACCGCCCAGCTGCTCGACATGGGTGACCGGGTGATGAAGGACCGGAAGTCCACGAGCAAGACGATGGCCCTCATCGAGCGCGCCGACCTGCCCTTCCGGGCGGGGGAGTGGCTGGTGCTGCGCGTCGTTGCCGTGATCGTCGGAGCCGCTCTCGGAATGGTGCTCGCAGGACAGGCGAAGTTGGTGGGGCTCATCTTCGGCGTGGTCCTCGGCCTACTCATCATGCCGTTCGGCCTGCGCTTCGCCGCATCGCGACGGGCCCGCAAGTTCGAGGCGCAGCTGCCCCAGATCCTGCTGCTCATCTCAACGAGCCTCCGCAGCGGTTTCGGTCTGCCACAGGCGCTCGACGCCGTCGCCAGAGATGCGGCCGAACCCGCCGGCAAGGAGTTCAGCCGCGCCCTTGCCGAGACCCGGATCGGCACCGACATCTCGGATGCCCTCGAGCGAGTGGCCGTCCGCATGGAGAGCAAGTCGATGCACTGGACCGTCATGGCGATCCGCATCCAGCGCGAGGTCGGAGGCAACCTGGCCGACACGCTGCGGACGACGGCCGGCACCCTTCGCGAGCGGGAGTCCCTGCACCGACAGGTCGCCACCCTCTCGGCCGAGGGACGCCTGTCCGCCTACATCCTTGTGGCGCTCCCGATCTTCATCTTCATCTACATGACCCGCGTCAACTACGACTACGTCAGCCTGCTGTGGACGACGACCGTCGGTCTCTTCATGAGCGTCGGCGGCATCATCTCGCTGGGCGTCGGCATCCTCTGGATGCGCCAAGTCGTGAAGATCGAGGTGTGACCGTGAACGTCAACCCTGTCTACCTGGCCGCTGGGCTCTTCGCCGTCGGCCTGCTCATCGCCGTCCTCAGCGTCGGCTTCAGCAGTGGAGAGCCTCGCGGGGTCGCCAAGTCCCTCCTGCTCATCGACCAGTCGGTCGACCGACGCGAAGTCGTGACGACCGACCTGGCGGCAAAGGACCGGCTCGTCACGCCGATCCTCGAGCGCACCAAGGGTCTCGCCCGCGCTCTGTCTCCTGGCGGCGCCGACGACCGTTACACGAAGCTGCTCGACCAAGCGGGCAACCCTGCTGGCTGGACGGTCGAGCGCATCCTCGGTCTCAAGGGTGCCGCGCTCATCCTCGGCATCGTGCTCGGGGCCTTCTACGGCAAGTTCCAGCTGCCCAACGCGCTGCTCTACGGCGTGATCGGCGGAGCCGCGCTCTTCTTCCTGCCGGACCTGCTGCTCAAGAACGTCGCACTCCGTCGACAGGAGGAGACGAGCAAGAGCCTCGCCGACGCCCTGGACATGCTCAGCGTCTGTGTCGAGGCTGGTCAGGGGTTCGACGCCGCCCTGCTCCAGGTGGCCCGCAACGTGGAGGGCCCGATCTCCGGTGAGTTCGCTCGCGTGCTGTCGGAGATCCAGATCGGCAAGTCTCGCGGAGAGGCCTTCAGCTCGATGGGCGACCGCGTCACCCTGCCGGAGGTCAAGAACTTCATCACCGCGCTCGTCCAGGCCGACCGTCTCGGCCTACCCATCGCGGGCGTGTTGCGTGAGCAGACGGTCAACATGCGCCTCGTTCGTCGCCAGAAGGCGGAGGAGAAGGCGCAGAAGGTCACCATCAAGATCCTCTTCCCGCTGATGTTCTGCATCCTTCCGGCCCTGTTCATCGTCATCATCGGCCCCGGCGGCATCCGCATGATGCAGGCCTTCGGCGGCTGACGACAGCCGTGGCCGTCGCCACCGACGCGGGGGCCGGCGTCGTCCCCCAGTCTCACGGCCGCTCGCCCCTGGCGCGGATCAGCTGGTTGTTGCCCCCACTCGTCATCGCGCTGTTTGCCCTCAAGCCGCTCGGGCCGGTGAAGGACCCGGACGCCTTCTGGCACGTCGTGGCCGGTGAGCACCTCCTGAGCACAGGGCAGTTCGTCCTCGACGACCCGTTCGGGGCAGCCACGGAGAAGACGTGGATCCTCAACCAGTGGCTCCCCGAGGTGCTCATGCAGTGGGCGCATGCGGCATACGGCCTGCCTGGTGTGGCGTGGCTGCTGTGCCTCGGCTCCGTGCTCGTCGGGTTGGCCGTGCTGGGCGCCTGCCGTCGACGCTCGTCACCCTTGGTCAGCGCACTCGTGCTCGCTCTCACCTTCGTCGCGCTGAGCGGGAGCCTGTCGCCGCGACCGCAGCTCGTCACCTTCGCACTCTCGGCCGTGACCTCCAGCGCATGGCTGCTCACGCGCGATGACGGACGGGCGCGGTGGTGGCTCATCCCTTTGACGTGGCTCTGGGCGTGCAGTCACGGGATGTGGTTCGTCGGACCCGTCATCGGTGCCACGGTCATCGTCGGGATGGCTCTCGAGCGCCGCGTCTCGGTTCGTGGGGCGGCCCGGCTCGGGCTCGTCCCCCTGCTGTCCGTGGCTGCTGCGGCGCTGACGCCCGTCGGTCCCCGGCTCTTCAGCTCACCATTCCAGGTCGAGGGGGTGACGGCCTACATCTCCGAGTGGCAGCGGCCGAGCCTGACCGAGCCCGCGACGCTTGCTGCGCTCTCGCTCGTGGTCCCCATCGTCGTCCGCCTCCGGCGCCGGTGGCGACAGGAGTGGACTGCAGTCCTTCTCGGAGCGCTCGCCTTGGTGCTCGTCACATCATGGTCGCGCACGGTGGGCTTGGGTGCGGTGATCCTGGCTCCCTTGACTGCCAAGGCAATTCAGGATCTGTTGAGCGAGCCTGCACCAGATCGGCCGAGGCGAGAGCGTGGTGCCGTGACCGCCTTCGCACTGGGGAGCCTCCTCCTCGCTGCGCTGCTCCTCCCAACGGTCGCGGCGACCCCGGGCATCGGGCCCAACGGCCTCGACGAGGCCCTCAACCGCCTCCCGGCAGGGACCGTCGTCTGCAACGACCAAGCCGATGGCGGCTGGATCATGCTGCAGCATCCAGGGCTCAGGCCCACGATGGACACTCGCGTCGAGCTCTACACGGTCGACCACATCAAGGCCTACCTCGGCTTCATGGCCGCAGATGCCGGGTGGCGCAACTACGCCGCTCGTGTGGGTTGCTCGTATGCGCTCCTTCCCGTGAAGCTTCCTGTGCTCGAGGCCATGCGGACCACAGGCGGGTGGTCTCTGGTGGAGCAGACTCAGGGGTACTCGTTGTTGAGGTGTGGGCGGTGACGCCACCTTCGGATCCCCAGAGACGGCCCGATGGCGTGATGGTCGGTTCGGACTCTCCGACAGCGCCAACGGTTTCCGTGGGGGCGACCGAGCGCTCATTGCGCGACGTCTGTCGCGCGGCCCTGTGGCTCGCCCTTCCGCCCACCGTGTGGATCCTCTTCGGCAGTCGACTGGCAAGTTATGGAACCGACTCGGCACACGCGTACTGGAACGTGTGGAGAACCGGACCGTACGCGCTGCCCCCGGGCTCGCCCGACGCGTTCAACTACTCGCCGGCGTTCGCGCAGCTGATCTACCCGCTGACGCTGCTTCCGTGGCCGGTGTTCCTGACCCTCTGGTCGGTGCTGCTGATGGCCGCCACGGTCTGGCTGCTGTGGCCGCTGGCGCCCCGTTGGCGATGGCTCCTACTCGCCTACGTCGCTCCTCCCGTGCTCTTGATCGGGAACATCGAGGTGTTCCTGGCCGTGGCAGCCGTGGTGGGTTTGCGACTCCCTTCTGCGTGGGCCTTCCCCCTGCTGACCAAGATCACCCCCGGCCTCGGGCCGGTCTGGTTCGCAGTGCGGCGGGAGTGGCGTCAGGCAGCAGTCGCCGTACTGGCCACGGCCTTGGTCGCCGCGGCCTCCTTCGTCATCTCGCCAGGGCTCTGGGTCGCGTGGTGGGAGTTCGTGGTCGGTGCGCCCACGCCACCGACCCAGGCAGGCTTGCCCCCACTGGGCCTCAGGCTCACCCTTGCCCTGGCTGTGATCATCTGGGGCGCTTTGAAAGGGCGTCGTAGTGCTGTCCCTGTCGCAATGATGCTCGCAATGCCGCTGTGGTCCAGCGGGGTGCTGGCGCTCCTGACCGCGGTGCCACGACTCCGGCAGAAGCCAGAGGTAAATCTCGCCGACCGATAAGTCCCTTTTGAATGGATATGTGATCAAGCGGGCGGCCTGCAACCGCAAGGGTTTTCGCGTTTTGAGCAGGCGACGGTCGCGGTCCGGCACGCTTGGCCCATGTCATCGAAGGCCGGGCGTGACGCGGTGCCCCTGCACCAGGCTCTCGGGGGGCATGACAACGCTCTCAACGCGCTGCGCCTGCTCCTTGCAACCTTCGTCGTGATCGACCACTCGTTCAAGGCCGCAACGGGTCAGCCCGGCCCGTGGTCGTACATGGGGGGCTTCGCCGTCGACGGTTTCTTCGCGATCTCCGGCTATCTCATCGCCGGAAGTCGAGTACGAACCAGCGCGCGGACGTTCTTCTGGCGCCGTGCGCTTCGCCTCATGCCTGCCTATTGGGCGCTCCTGCTCTTCACCGCCTTCGTCGTAGCGCCGCTGTCCACGTGGCTCAGCGGTCGGAGCTACGCCTGGGGGAGCGCCGTGGGCTACGTCCTCCACAACTCACTGCTCTTCACCACACAGATGGGCATCGACGGAACGCCTGCCGGTGTGGCGTACGAGGGACTGTGGAATGCGTCGACCTGGAGTCTTCCGTTCGAGGCAGCGGCCTACGTCGTCTTCGGCCTTCTCGTCGTGGTGCCGCGGTTCCGTGCGGGGTCTGCGGCGTTCGTGTGTGCCGGACTGGCAGCCTGTGTGGGCGTCCAGTTCGGATGGGGCGTCGGTGGCCAACTCGCGCCGGAGCTCACGCGGCTGTGGTCATTCTTCGCGGCAGGCGTGCTCCTGTGGTTTCTGCGGGAGCGACTCCCGCGTTCGACAGCTGCCGGCTTGGTCTCCTTGGGTGTGGTTGTCGGCATGCAGTTCCTCGATCGGGCCTGGTACCTCGCCCTCGCGCCGATTCCGTTCGCGTTCCTGCTGCTTTGGTTGGGCGCTCGGCTACCGACACGTCTCGGTTCCCGCAACGACATCTCCTACGGTGTCTATCTGTTCGCGTTCCCGTTGCAGCAACTCTTGGCGGTGCGCCATGTCCCCGCCGCCGTCGGACCGTTGTGGTTTGCCGTGCTCTCGGTCATCGTCACCGTGCCGGTGGCGTGGATGTCATGGCTCTTCGTGGAGCGCCCCTCCCTCAGGCTGCGTCTGCTGGTTCCCGCCAAGGGGCGGTTCGCGTCCGGTGTGCGCCACGAAGGGGCCACTCCTGTCCGGACGACCTGACGTGGTGCCGACGGCCGGCGCCCGGCCAGCAGGCGAAAGCCGCCCGCTCTGCATCTCTCCAATCCACCCAAAAGGGCCCCTATCGGTTGACGAGCGGGGATGATCGCCCGGTGAGGAGTGACACGAAGAACGCCACCCCGGCTGTGGAAGAGTGCCCTGACTCGGGTGCCGGCCAGCAGGTGGATGACGCCCAGCCGGTGGAGGGTCGCCGCGGCCCGTTGCCTCTGAGGATTCGTCAGGCCCTGCCGGGGATCATCGTCCTCGCTGCAGTGGTCCAGCTCGCCCGCCCGGTCAGCGACCCCGACACCTTCTGGCACCTCGCTGCAGGGGACCGGCTCCGCGAGACGTGGACGTTCAACGGGCCGGACCCTTGGAGCACCATGTCGACCAACCCGTGGCGGTTGCACGAATGGCTCCCGGAGCTGCTGATGAGCCTCGCCCAGCAGCTGCTGGGTCTTCCCGGCGTCGCCTGGTTGTTGCCCCTGGGTGGCGCGGTCATCGGGCTCACCCTCTGGAGGGCCACTCGGGCCCGCGCCTCCCTCCTGGCCTCCGCTGCGGTGACCTCCGTCGCCCTCGTGGCCATGAGCCAGAGCCTGTCCCTGCGACCGCACCTGCTCTCGTTCGCCTTCGCCGTGGCGTTCACCGCAGCGTGGCTGCGCTCGGCCGCGGACGGGCGACCGCGCTGGTGGCTGATACCGGTCACGTGGGTGTGGGCCTGTACGCACGGCATGTGGTTCTTCGGCGTCGTGATCGGCGTCGTGGCGCTCGCCGGTGTCGCTCTCGACCGCGCCGTCACCCGCCGGCAGTGGCTCCGACTGTCGCTCGTGCCGCTGGGATCGTTGGTGGTCGCGGCCCTGACCCCCACCGGGCCCTCGCTGCTGCTCTCACCCTTCGCCGTCAACGAGACGACGCAGTACATCGAGGAGTGGATGCCGCCGTCCCTGCACCAGCCGAGCTTCATCGCCTTCCTCGTCCTCGCCGGCGCGGTGCTGCTCGTGTGGGCGCGGTCGCGAGAGCGCGCCCGGTGGACCGACATCCTCCTGGTGGGCCTGGCGATAGGGCTGGCCCTGCTCTACAGCCGCACCGTCGCCATCGGTGCCGCCATCGTGGCGCCCGTCGCGGCTGCGACCGTGCAGAGCCTGCTGCCTCCGGACCGGGAGCCCGTGACCCGCCGCGAGATCGGTCTGACCCTCGGTCTCACCACGCTCGCGCTGCTCGTCGCAGCTCTGATCCTGCCGACGCGAGCGGCGGTGCCCACCTGGGGTGCCAACGACCTCGATGCTCCCCTCTCGGCCTTGCCGCAGGGCACCGTCGTCTGCAACGACTACGGGATCGGCGGCTGGCTCATCTGGCGCCACCCGAACGTGCGGCCAACGATCGACGGTCGCACCGAGATATACGCGACCGGCCACGTCAAGGAGCACGTGGACTTCCAGAGTGCCGATCCCGGCTGGCAGGACTACGTGCGCAAGACGAAGTGCACCTACGCGCTGTTGGGCACCGGCCAGCCGGTCGTCGAGGCGCTCACGGCACAGGCCCGCTGGTCGGTGGTTCAACGCGGATCCGAGTACATCCTCCTGCGAGCACCTCGCTGACGTACGCCGAGTGAGGGCATCTCGGTAGCGAAGGTCGCGGGCGAAGAGAAGACGTCTACCCGCCTCCCGTGAAGCGCGCGGCTGTCGGGAGGCGGCGCACGGCATACGCCATCTCATGACACCGCCTCCCGGAGGGGAAGGCCGTCCGGGAGGCGGTGCGCGGGTCAGTCAGGCAGACCGGCGACGGTGACCCGTCGCCGGTCCGTGCTCACGGAGCGACGAGGGCCTGGCTGTTGTTGATGGCGTCGAACGTGTCCTTGGCCAGCTCCTGCGTCTTCTTGACCTGGCCGTACCAGACGCTGCCTCCGACGTTCGACTGCGACGACGCGTAGGTGAGCAGCTGGCTCACCGTCATCGACGTGGCGCCTCCGAACGCGCTGCTCGTGCTGATCATCGACCCGGTGCACGAGCCGCTGAGGCTGAGCACCGAGCAGACCTTGGTCAGGTCGATCTTCACGCCACCCAGAGGCAGCGGCGAGCTGATCTTGTTGCCACCGAGCGCCGCGTCACTGAAGTACACGTCGAGAGCCGTCGCGAGCATCTGGGCCTTGAGCATGGCGTTCATGCTGGCACCGGAGGCGTTGGCGGCCTTGATGACGTTGGTGACGTAGGTCCCGACCTTGGCGCAGGTCGCGGTGGCCGACAGGTCCTGGAACGGAGCGAACTGACGCAACCAGGTCGCGGAGTTGCAGACGCTTGCGGTGGACGCGCCGCCCGTGATGATGGCCTGGCCGTTCTTGTTCTGCCAGAAGCCCATCGTGAGCCCGTAGTCCTTGCCGCAGACGGTGACGGTCTGGCTGGCCGAGCCGGTGGTTCCGGTGTCGTTGGTCGTGAACGTGGCGGTGTTGTCATAGCTCACGCACGTGTCGACGGGCACCGGGACGGTCCGGCTGTAGGTGAACGTCGTCGGGTTCGGGTCGCCGACGCAGACCGTCCCGAGCGTCCCGGCATACGAGTCAGAGACGCTGGCGCACTCGTCGACCTGCGTCCCGGTGAAGGCGACTCGCGTGAACGTGAAGCCCGCCGTGTCGCCGGGCAGGAAGGCCGAGCCGACGCTCTGGTTGGACCACGCCACCTCGGCCGTGTTGTCCAAGGCTCCTTGAGGCAGCCCGGCCAGCTGGCAGGTGTAGGCGAAGTCCGTGTCGCCTGCCGGGATGTCCTGCGGGCCGGCGCCGGTCACGGTGCAGACGGTGCCGTCCGACAACACGTCGGTGACGTCGTCGATGTGGACGGACGAGGTGTTGGGGTTGAACACCGTGATGATCCCGGTGACGCCGACGTCGCTCACCGTGCCGCCGTCGTGCGTCACGCCCACGGTGTAGTTGAACGTGGCGGTGCTGCCGCCGCCCTGGACGAGCGTCTTGTCGACGTCCTTGGTGATGGCCCAGGTGTAGCTGTTCGTGTAGGCGCCGTCGGCCGTCTTGGTGATCGTGGGGGCTTCGGCGTTGGCCGACTCGCCGACCTTGAACGCGTCGTACTTGCACGTGCTCGGGTCGACGGGGTAGCCGTTGGCCAGCGAGCAGACGGCCAGGATGTAGACACCACCCGGGTTCGTCGTGTCGGCGTACGGCATGAGGCGGATCTTGTTGTTCGCGATGTCGTGCGAGCCGGTGTAGCTGATGGCACCGTTGTCTGCAATGCTGAACGTCCGGTTGGTATAGGCGTCGTAGTCGTCGGAGAGGTTGTTGGCCCCGCCGTCGTTGGGGTTGGCCTGGCCGCCCGGGACGAGCACGGCGAAGAAGTAGCTGCCCGAGTCGAGCCCGGCGTTGGCCGGCAGGCCGGTGAGCCAGACGAATTCCTTCCCGTCGTAGATGTTGCAGTTGACGGCCTCGTTCCCGTTCTTGCAGTGTCCGGTGCCGTCGACGTCCGGGTTGGTCGTCGTCGAGATGGCATGGGTCGTCGGGGTCGGCCCGGCGAGGGCCGACGGTGCGCCGGCGATGGCGACGGCCGGGGCGGCGATGAGACTGATCGCCACCCCCAGCCGACACAGGATGGAGCGACGGCGAGTCGCTGTGGGTCTGGTCATGGGTCGTGCCCCTCCTCCGTGGAGCTGGAGGTCACACCCCGCTGGTCGGGGGCATGACCGGCCGACGCTGGTCCCCGAGCTCCGCCCCCGAGCCTCGCCCCCCGGCTTTTCGACGTCCCCCGCGCGTGACCCCCGACAGCGCATCCGACCGGACTCCCTCGTCAGAGGAATTCCTCTGGGTGAGGCGCAGGCCCCCCGGCCGCATCGCTCACCCTGGCTCCCTCTTGGATACACCGGCCGTCCACCCCGTGCAGTGTGAATGATCGAAACCACGGCAATCACTGAATCGAATTGTGCAACAAGGGATTCAGCGTCGCATTGGTCGTGAGATGACCGATAGGCGTGACGTGCCAAGACTTGTGCCGTATGCCGTGTGCCCCCGCCGAGGGTGCCCGCGCGACACGTGCGACGGACCCTCTCAGTCGCTGTCCTGCAGGCTCGCCCACCAGGCTGCCGCAGCGGCGCGCCCGCTGCGCCCCGACTGCTCGTAGACCGAGCTGAGGTGCTTGCGGACCGTCCGTTCCGCGATGCCGAGCTGACGGGCGATGCGCACGTTCGTCCAGCCGGCGGCGGCCAGGGTCAGCACCTCGGCCTCGCGGCGCGTCGGCCGGTAGTCGGCGCACAGCGCGGCCGGCCCCGTGATCCCCACCTCGAGAGCTGCAGGGCCGCCTTCGTCTCGCAGCACGGCCGTCGTCGCGTCCAGCGCGGCACGGAAGGCCAGCGCCGCGGCGAGCGGTCGCTGGATGAGCTCGAGCGCCTCCACGTCCTCGTCGCCGAAGTCCGACGACGAGCGGTGCGCGCCGATGAACATCACCTCCGTCGGCGACGCGTGCAGCAGCATCGCCATCGGGTAGCGCCCGTCGAGGTAGCCGTGCATGCGCTCGTAGACCTCGGTGTGCCAGAAGTCCTTGATGACGACGAGGTCGCTGACGCGCACGGCCTCGGTGGGCGACAGCGAGAGGAGGGCCGGGTGCTGGTCGGCCACCTCGGCCGCCAGGCCGGCGAGCTCGACCGAGACCGGCTCCGAGCCGGCGGTCTCCACCGAGATCCCGACGCTCGGACCCGAACGGTCGATCCGCGTGACACCGACGCCGGACTCGGCCCGGAGTGCCTCCACCACCGCCGGCAGCCATGGCGCCAGGGACTCGCCACGGGCAGCGGCGACCGCGAGGTCACGTGCGGTGGCTGCCGCGAGCCGGCGACGGTCCGACACCTCAACCCCTCCTGCGGGAGGTCCGACGGCCCCCGCGCGCCCTGTCCTTGTGCACGGTCCTGGTGCACGGTTTTGTCACGGTGACGGTCGCGGCGCCCGTCAAGGTGTCCGAAGAGGCACTAATGCCGCGAAGTCCTCGCTCATCACAATGACACGAACGGCGGCCGTCAGGGGAGGTTGTGACGCGTGGCTCGATCTCGACGTCCAGAACGGGTGTGGTGGACGCGGTCAGGGGAGGAGCACCGATGAGGCATCGAGCGCGCATCGCAACGGCGGCCTGCATGTTGCTCGGGGTGGGAGGTCTAGCAGCCCCGGCGAGGGCGTCGGACGCCGATGGCGCCGACGAACCGCCGGGGCTGCAGGGCCGAGCAACACACCTCACGGTGCTGACGACGACCGAGTCGGACTGCGTCGAGCTGTCCATCCCGCGGGCGGTGACGGCAGCGGGCGCCCGCGCCCTCGTGCCGAAGCGCTACGTCCCGACCGTCACGACGAACGTCACCCCGACGTCGACGATGCAGCTGTGGGCGTCGCCCCCGCGGCCATCACCGCCGACTACCGCGAGCACCAGACGCTGGCTCCGATCCTCGCGCTGCCGCGACTGCTCCAGACACCGGGCGTGACGTTCCCTCGGGGACTGACCCGCGGGAGCTGGACCGCGACGGTCGCGCGTCTCGGTTGACCCGACGCGGCGCGGTCCGCGGGTGTCTGCGGGGATGACCTGACGGCATACGCCATCGAGGACGTATGCCGTCAGCGCGCCGACGCTGCCGGGCTCAGTCGCGGGGGTGCTTGGTGTACGGCTTCTTCGTGCCGCCGCCGCGGGGGCCGCGGTCCTCGCTCAGCTCGATGAGCTGGCCCGAGATGCGGGTCGCGCGCAGCCGGTCCATCGTGCCCGGGGGCAGCGTGGCCGGCAGCTCGACGAGGGAGTGGTCGGCGCGGATGTCGATGTGCCCGAAGTCGTTCCGGCCCAGTCCGCCCTCGTTGGCGAGGGCGCCGACGATCTGGCGCGGCTCGACGCGGTGCCGGCGGCCCACCGCGATCCGGTAGGTCGCCATGGGGCCGGACGCGCCGCGCCGCGGGCCCCGATCGCCGCGGTCACCGCGGTCGCCCCGGTCGTTGCGGCCACGCGAGCCGCGGTCGTCACGCCGGTCGTCGCGGCGGTCGTCGCGCCGGTCACGAGGGCCGCGGTCGTCGAACGTCCTTGCGGGACGGGCCTGCTCGGGGTCGAGGAGCATCGGCTCGTCACCCTGGAGCACGACGGCCAGAGCCGCCGCCACGTCGGCCTCGGGGACGTTGTGCTCGTTGACGTAGTGCGCGATGACGTCGCGGAAGACGTCGATCTTGTCGCCCGAGAGCGCTGCCGTGATGGCGTCGTCGAAGCGGGTCAGGCGCGTGGCGTTGATGTCCTCGACGCTCGGCATCGCCATCGGGACGAGCGACTGCCGCGTCGCCCGCTCGATGGCCTTGAGGAGGTGGCGCTCGCGCGGCGTGACGAACGAGATCGCGTCGCCGCTGCGCCCCGCGCGACCGGTGCGGCCGATGCGGTGCACGTAGGACTCGGTGTCGGTGGGGATGTCGTAGTTGACGACGTGGCTGATCCGCTCCACGTCGAGCCCGCGCGCGGCGACGTCGGTCGCGACGAGGATGTCGAGCTTGCCCGACTTCAGCTGGTCGACGGTGCGCTCACGCTGGTTCTGCGCGATGTCACCGTTGATCGCCATCGCCGAGAAGCCCCGCGCCCGCAGCTTCTCCGCCAGCGTCTCGGTCTCGTTCTTGGTGCGGACGAACACGATCATCCCCTCGAAGTTCTCGACCTCGAGGATGCGCGTGAGGGCGTCGACCTTCTGCGGGTAGCTGACCGTCAGGTAGCGCTGCGTGATGTTGGGCGCCGTCGAGGTCTTGGACTTGACCGTGATCTCGACGGGGTCCTGGAGGTACTTCTTCGAGATGCGGCGGATCTGCGCCGGCATCGTCGCCGAGAAGAGCGCGACGTGCTTGTCGTCCGGGGTGTCGGCGAGGATCGTCTCGACGTCGTCGGCGAAGCCCATCTTGAGCATCTCGTCGGCCTCGTCGAGCACGAGGAAGCGCAGCTCGCTGAGGTCGAGCGTCCCCTTCTCGAGGTGGTCCATGATGCGGCCCGGGGTGCCGACGACGATGTGCACGCCGCGGCGCAGCGCGCTCAGCTGCACGCCGTAGGCCTGGCCACCGTAGACGGGCAGCACGTGCACGCCGTTCATCCGCGCGGCATACCGCTCGAAGGCCTCGCACACCTGGAGCGCGAGCTCACGGGTCGGCGCGAGGATGAGCGCCTGCGGCGACTTCTGCTTGAGGTCGAGCCGGCTGAGGATCGGCAGCGCGAAGGCGGCCGTCTTGCCCGTGCCCGTCTGCGCGAGGCCGACGACGTGGCGCCCCTCGAGCAGCGCCGGGATCGTCGCCTCCTGGATCGGGGAGGGGAACTCGTAGCCCACGTCGCGCAGCGCCCGCAGCACCTTGTCGTCGAGACCGAGGTCGGCGAACGACACGCGTTCGGGTTCGACCGCACCCGCCTCGACCTCGGGGCTGTCGGTCTCGGGGGCGTCGGTCTGCGTGTTCTGCTCACTCACCCCCCTGACGGTAGTGCGTCCGGCGGGGTCCGCGTCACGCGTCGCCCGCCCGAGGGGCTCGCTGGATGGCGTATGCCGTGGGCCCGCGTCCCGCTGGCGAGCTCGCCACCGCTCGCGTGAGCCCGGTCGACCGACGCCGGCACACGGCATACGCCATCGGGACGACGAAGGGACGACGACCGGACGGGCCGGCGAAGGGACGACGAAGGGACGGGCCGGCCCGGAGGGACGGCGAAGGGGGCCGCCCGAGGTGGGCGGCCCCCTTCGGGAGTGCGTGCGGTCAGGCGGTGGCGCCGACGGGCTCGTCGACCTTGGCGGCCAGCGCGTCCAGGAGCGCGCCCAGCTCCGCGCGGCGCTCGTCGGTGACGTCGAGGTCGCCGGCGGGGGAGACGTCCTGGGTGAAGACGAGGCCGGTCGCGCCTACGACGTCGGCCTTGACGTGCTCGAGCACCTTGGTCAGGTCGGCGGTGGCGTCGGTCGCCCCGCTCCAGCCGTAGCCGACGAGCGCGATGGGCTTGGCGTCCCACTCGGCGAAGAGGTAGTCGATCGCGTTCTTGATGGGGGCCGGGAAGCTGCGGTTGTACTGCGGCGTCACGACGACGATCGCGTCGGACTCGAAGACCTTGGAGGCCCAGTCCTTGGTGTGCGCCTTGGCGTAGTTGCCGTTGCGCGGCATGTCCTCCTCGTCGAAGAACGGCAGCGACGACAGGTCGAGCAGCTCGACCTCCCAGTCCGAGGCGGGAGCCTGCGAGGCCACCCACTCCGCGACCTTGGGGCCGATGCGGCCGGGGCGGGTGCTGGACACGACGATACGAAGTTGCTTCACGCTTCAACCAACTATCATGGAGTGGCGGGCATTCCGGACGCGCCCGTGCTGCCGCTGTGAGCCACGCCACACCCGTCGACCTCCCTGATCCGAAGGTGCTTTTGATCAGGAGATGTGCAGCGAATGCCCACAGGCCATTCAGCAAAGAATCAGGCTCCATGCCCGATGAATACGACATTGCGTTTATGTCGTGAAATGCATTGGTGAGATATTGGTCGACAATTTCCAAACCGATCTCGCACATTCATGATCGCTGCATTCTTTTGGCTATGAGAAACCTACGAATTGCGAGTCTCTCGCTCTTCGCGACGCTGGCCCTGGTGGCGCCCGCCGTGGCTGCGACCGCAGCGGTGCCCACGCCACCGGCGACGGTCACGGACCTGCCGACCGTCTACGTGACGCTGACGGACCTGCCCGCGAAGGACTCACTGAGCTTCATCCACGCCAACAAGGACGTTCCCGTCGCCAGCCAGGTCGACATCGCCGACGGCACGACCACCCAGACGCTCAAGTGCACGACGCTGCCGACGGACACCGCTCCGGACGGCGTCGGGTGCCCCACCATCAAGGGCCACGGCAACTTCACCTGGACGCTCGACAAGAAGTCGTACCAGCTGAAGTTCGACAAGAAGACCGCGGTGCTCGGCATGCTCCCGGGCAAGACGTGGATCCTCATCGCCAACCGCGCCGACGCGTCGCTCATGCGCAACAGGACGACCCTCGAGCTCGCCCGCCAGTTCGGCATGTTCGCCACCCCGGACTCCCGGTTCGTCGACCTCGTCGTCGACGGCAAGGACCTCGGCAGCTACCTGCTGACCGACAAGGTGACCGTCACGAAGTACGACGCGACCAAGCCGGACAACCACGTGGCGCTCACCAGCACGCAGGGTGTCCTCGTCGAGATGGACAGCCACTACGGCGCCGCCGACCCGTTCCACTTCACGACGGCCAAGAGCAAGTCGATCTTCACGCTCAAGGACTCCTACGTCGGGTTCAAGAACGACCCGGGGGTGGTGCTCGACGCCGACACCCAGACCGGCTGGAACGACGTCCGGAGCACGATCAACACCCTCGAGGGGCTGCTCTACGCGCCCAGCCCGGACTGGGCGAAGATCAGCGCCCTCATCGACGTCGACTCGTTCATCAAGTACTACTTCGTCTCGGAGTTCGTCGAGAACCCCGACGTCGCGTCGTCGAGCGTCTTCTTCTACAAGGACGGCCCGACCGACAAGCTGCACGCCGGACCGGTCTGGGACTACGACATCTCCCTCGGCAACTACGCCACCGCCAACCGCGGCGGCAACCCCACCGAGGACTACGTCAAGAACGAGCTCCTGACGGTCAAGGGCAACGGCCCCTTCGACTGGTGGACGCAGCTCTTCCGCAACCAGGCGTTCGCGGCGCAGGCCAACACGACGTACGAGACGCTCAAGGCCTCCGTCAACGCCGTGCCCTCGAAGATCGACGGGTACCAGAAGCAGCTGCTCCAGTCGGCCGCCCACAACTTCGTCGTCTGGCCCAACATCCTCGGCCAGACCTCCGTGATCGCCTTCAACGGCGGGCACTCGCCGATCAAGTCGACGTGGGCTGCCGAGGTCGCGCTCCTGCGGACGTGGGCCGCGCAGCGCGCGTCATACCTCGCCCACGCCTACGGCGCCAACGTGCCCGTGCTGCGCTACTCGGCGCACGTGCAGAACATCGGCTGGCAGCCGACCGTGTCGACCGGCCAGTTCGTCGGGACGACGGGGCGCTCCCTGCGGGCCGAGGCGATCAAGATCACCGACACCAACACGACGACGACAGGGTCGGTCGTGGGCAACGCCCACGTCCAGAACATCGGCTGGATGGGCTACCAGGCCCCCGGCGCCGTCATCGGCACGGTGGGGCGCTCGCTGCGCATGGAGGCGATCCAGCTGAAGCTCACCGGCAACCTCGCCACGAGCTACAACATCAACTACCGCGTCTACGTGCAGAACAAGGGGTGGATGAGCTGGGTCTCCAACGGGGCGACGGCGGGCACCACGGGCCTGTCGCTGCGCATCGAGGCGCTGCAGATCCGGATCTCCAAGAAGTGAGGGTCGCTCAGGCGCTCTCGTGACCTACCGGCGCCGCTCGCCTCCCTGAGGCGGGCGGCGCCGGCCTGCTTGGGTGCGCGCCGAGGACGACCACGTCTTCGTCCTCGTGCCCGCTGGGCCCACGATGGCGTATGCCGTGTGCACCCCCGTGAGGGCGCGCCCAGTGCTCGTCGCTCCACTCTCGTCGGCGCTCGGCTCCGCCGCTCAGTGTTCGTCCGCTCTGCGCTCGCCGGCGCCGTGCTCGTCCGCCGCGTCGTGCTCGTCCGCGCCGTGCTCGTCGGCTCAGCGTTCGTACGATCCGCTCTCGACAACTTGCCTTCGCCGGCTCAGTGTTCGTCCGCTCGGTATGCGTCCGCGCGCTGCTCGAGTGCCTCGACCCGGGTCTCGAGGTCGGCGGCGAGGAGCGCCTCGAGGCGGGCTCGGAGATGGGCCTCGAGGGTGGACTCCCTACCGGCGGGCAGGGAAAGCGAGGCAGTGGCAGCGGATGTGGTGGCGGGCGTGCCTGCGGCTGCAGTTCCGGTTGCGTTGGTGGCCGTGGCTGCCAGAGCTTGGCGCACGAAGGTGCGGGCGAGGGTGGACGGGCCGACTCCGATCTCGGTGGCCCGAGCCGTCAGCGCCGCGAGCTCCTCCTCGGTGAGGCGGACGGACAGGACCTTGGTGCGGTCGGCGCCGCGATTGGTGTCGGGCATCGGGCTCCTCGCTTGTAGGGCTGTGAGAGCAGGCTAGCGTGTGACGACGTAGTGCATTGTCAGTGGTCCCCCGTAGTGTGATCATCATGAGCACAGCAGCCCCGATCGCGCCGGCCACGAGCCTCGTCGACGTGCTGCGCTCGATGGCACAGACGCTGCGCGAGCTGGCTCGGGACTTCCCGACGTGGTCGCTGCCCGAGGGGGAGGTCGGCGAGGTCATCGGCCAGGCGCAGGCCGTGCGAGAGCTCAGCCACTCGCTGACCGCGGTCCTGGCGCGCGAGGCGGACGCCCGCGGGCTCGGGGCCGACGAGGGCCTGTCACGCACGGACTGGCTGCGTCTCCAGGCCGGCGCCGGGGTCGCGGGGCACGGCAGCGGGGGTGGGCTCGACGGGCCTGCGGCCGCGGCGGTCACGCGGGTGGGTGCCGCGATGAACGAGCCCCGCTGGGCCCGACTCGCCGAGAGGGTCGCAGCGGCCGAGATCCCGGTCGCTCACGCCGCAGCGATCATCCGTTTCCATGACGACGTCGCACGCATCGCCGACCCCGAGCACCTCGACGCGATCGTCGCGTCGATGGTCGAGGCGAGCGACGTCCTCAGCGCGCGCGAGCTCGCTCGGCTCATCGCGCACGCCCGAGCGACGCTCAAGCCGCCGGCCGAGCGAGAGTCCGAGGAGGCCGGGCTCCGGCTGGGACGGTCGTTCCGCAAGGTTCGCTCGTGCGCCGGGTTCACCGTGTTCGAGCTGCGCCTCGACCCCGAGGGTGCCGCGATCGTCGAGGCGGCCATCGACCGGCTGTCCCGGCCCCGCCCCGACCTCGCCGCCGACGGGGACGCGTCAAGGGCTGGCAAGGCGGCAGACTCGTCGACGCCCTGGTCGGCTGGCCCCGCCAGCGCATCCTCGGCAGCGGACCCACCGGCGAGCCAGGGCTGCGCCGGGGGAGCAGGGGGAGCCCCGCGGGAGCATCGAGGTCCCCATCCGCAGAGTTCCGGTGCCTCGGCGACCCGCGAGACCGATCCGCGGACCGCGGCTGCGCGCCGTGCCGACGCCCTGCTCGACATCATCGGCCGCGGGGTCGCCTCGCCGGAGGGCGTCACGCGATCGCCGCGAGCCACGCTCGTCATCACGATGTCCCTCGAGGCGCTGATGGACGCCCTGCGCGGTGTCGGCATGCTCGACACCGATGCGGCGCTGTCACCCTCGGCGGTGAGACGCCTGGCCTGTGAGGCCGGCGTCGTGCCCATGGTCCTCGGTGCCCCTTCAGAGGTCCTCGACCTGGGCTACGTCCGGCGCCTTTTCTCCCCGGCGCAGCGTCGGGCGCTCGCGGTCCGTGATCAGGGGTGCAGCTATCCCGGCTGCACCGTGCCGCCCATGTGGTGTGAGGCCCACCACGTGACGCACTGGCTCCACGGTGGGCCCACCGACCTGGCCAACGGCGCCCTGCTCTGCGGTCGGCACCACACCGTCGTCCACCAGCGCGGCCTGACCGCCGCCGTCACCCCGACCGGTGTCACCTGGCACCTCTAGCTGCCCAGCCCCGCACCTCGCCGGCGACGGCGGGGTCGGCGGCATGCTTGCCCACCACCCACGCCGTCGCACGAGGTGGGTGCGCCACGCTCACCGCGCGGCTCCTCGTGCAGCGAGGCACGGCACGCGCCTCGGCTGCCTCCTCGGGAGGGGGACTCGCGCCACGCACTCCGCCCGCCTCCCCATTGAGGGGTGGCGGCCACGGGGCTCCGGCCCGCTCCTGGTGGAGGGGGAGGCGCGCCACGCACTCCGCCCGCCTCCCCATTGAGGGGTGGCGGCCACGGGGCTCCGGCCCGCTCCTGGTGGAGGGGGAGGCGCGCCACGCAGACCGCCCGCCTCCCCATGAAGGGGAGGCGGGCGGCATACGCAAGCAGCGGTCGCGACCGCGCGCTAGGTCAGGCGGTCAGCTGCTCGACAGACCCGTCTTGATGAGGTCCATGACCGAGCTGTCGGCGAGGGTCGTCACGTCGCCCACCTCGCGACCCTCGGCGACGTCGCGCAGCAGGCGGCGCATGATCTTGCCGGAGCGGGTCTTGGGCAGCTCGCTGACGATCATGATCGAGCGCGGCTTCGCGATCGGGCCGATCTCCTTGGCCACGTGGTTGCGCAGCTCCTGGACGAGGTCCTTGCCCTCACCCGGCTCGTCGGCCTCCTCGACGAACTCCTGGCGGAGGATGACGAAGGCGCACACGGCCTGACCGGTCGTCTCGTCGTTGGCTCCCACGACCGCCGCCTCGGCGACCTTCGGGTGCGACACGAGAGCCGACTCGATCTCGGCCGTCGACAGGCGGTGGCCCGAGACGTTCATGACGTCGTCGACCCGGCCCAGCAGCCAGATGTTGCCGTTCGCGTCGTACTTCGCGCCGTCGCCGGCGAAGTAGTACTTCTCGCCGAACCGCGACCAGTACGTCTCCTTGTAGCGCTCCGGGTCGCCCCAGATGCCGCGCAGCATCGACGGCCACGGCTTGGTCAGCACGAGGTAGCCGACCTGCTCGGGCGTCGTGAAGGGCTGACCCTCGTCGTCGAGGATCTCCGCGCTGATGCCGGGGATCGCCTTCTGCGCCGAGCCGGGCTCGAGCGTCGTGACGCCGGGCAGTGGGCTGATCATGATGGCGCCGGTCTCGGTCTGCCACCACGTGTCGACGATCGGTGCGCGGCCGCCGCCGATGTGCTTGTGGTACCAGAGCCACGCCTCGGGGTTGATCGGCTCGCCGACCGACCCGAGCAGGCGCAGCGAGCTCATGTCGAACTTCGCCGGGATGTCGGCGCCCCACTTCATGAAGGTGCGCACGGCGGTCGGGGCGGTGTAGAGGATCGTCACCTTGTAGTCCTGGACGATCTCCCACCAGCGGCCCTGGTGCGGGGTGTCCGGCGTGCCTTCGTACATCACCTGCGTCACGCCGTTGGTCAGCGGCCCGTAGACGATGTAGGAGTGGCCGGTCACCCAGCCGATGTCCGCGGTGCACCAGTAGACGTCGGTGTCGCGGTGGACGTCGTGCACGACGGCGTTGGTGTAGGCCGCCTGCGTCAGGTAGCCGCCGGTCGTGTGGAAGATGCCCTTCGGCTTACCGGTCGTACCGGAGGTGTAGAGGATGAAGAGCGGGTGCTCGGCCTCGAACGCCTGCGCCTCGTGCGTCGGCGCGGCCTTCTCGAGGGCCTCGTGCCACCACACGTCGCGGTCGTTCCACACGGTGTCCTGGCCGGTGCGCTTGACGACGAGGACGTGCTCGACCGAGGTGTCGCCGTGGTCGAGGGCGGCGTCGACGGCGGGCTTGAGGGCCGAGGGCGCGCCGCGGCGGTAGCCGCCGTCGGAGGTGATGACGACCTTGGCCTGGGCGTCGTTGGTGCGCGAGTGAAGCGCCTCGGCGGAGAAGCCGCCGAAGACGACCGAGTGCGGGGCGCCGAGACGGGCGCACGCGAGCATCGCGACCGCGGCCTCGGGGATCATCGGCAGGTAGATCGCGACGGTGTCGCCCTTGCCGACGCCGAGGTCGGCGAGGGCGTTCGCGGCACGCTGGACCTCGGCGTGCAGGTCCGCGTAGGTGATGTCGCGGGTGTCGCCCTCGGGCTCGCCGACGAAGTGGATCGCGACCTTGTCGCCGCGGCCGGCCTCGACGTGGCGGTCGACGGCGTTGACGCACGCGTTGAGCTCGCCGTCGGCGAACCACTTCGCGAAGGGCGGGTTGCTCCAGTCCAGCGACTGCGTGAAGGGCGTGCTCCACGTCAGGTAGGTGCGGGCCTGCTCGGCCCAGAAGCCCTCGTGGTCGGCCTCCGCCTGCTCGTAGAGGTCGGCCGTGCCGTTCGCCTGCGCGGCGAAGTCGGGCAGGGGCGGGAAGGTCTGTCCCTCGTGGACGAGGTTCTCGAGCGGCTCTTCGCTCACGGTGTCACCCTTTCGCATCGACGGTGGTGCGGTCGCGCCACCCGCGCACTCGGCGGTCGGGCAACGTGGTTGTCACAACTCAAACGCAGGCTAGTTCGCGCATCAAGGGTGGAGTGAGGCGGGTCTCATCGCTACCGACGAGTAGCCCGGCGAGCGGTCCCGCGTCGCGGACGAGCGGTCGCCGCGCTGTGGCGGAGCAGCCATTGGGTCGCAGTCGGCGTCGCGGTCGGGGTGGCGGTCGGGGTGGCGGCCCGGCGAGGCGTGTCGGGCCCATCCACGGCGGGCGGTCGTGACGAAGATGAGGTGTGACCGACCCGACCTACAGCCTCGTCGTCCGCGCCGCCCGCGGAGTCTTCGCCGGTCTCGGGCTGCGCATCGACGTCCGGGGCGCGAAGCACCTGCCGACTGCCGGGGGAGCGGTGCTGGCCAGCAACCACGTGGGCTTCCTCGACTTCCTCTTCGTGGGCCTCGTCGGCCGCGAGCGGGGCCGCTTCGTGCGGTTCCTCGCCAAGCAGGGCGTCTTCACGCCACCCGTCGTCGGCCACGCCATGCGCGCCATGGGCCACGTGGCGGTCGACCGCGCCCACGGTGAGGTCGCGCTGCGGCACGCCGTCGCGCGCGCGGGCGCCGGCGAGGTGGTCGGCATCTTCCCCGAGGCGACGATCTCCCACTCCTGGGAGCTGCGTCCGTTCCGGCCCGGAGCCGCCGCAGTCGCCACGTGGTGCAGCGTGCCCCTCGTCCCGGTCGCCGTGTGGGGAAGCCAGCGCCTGCTGACCGTCGGCGGCCGTTTCAGCCTGCGACGCGGCACCGCCGTGACCATCGTCGTCGGGGAGCCCCTACGTCCGGGGCCCGACGCCGACCCGTATGCCGTGACCGAGCAGCTGCGGGCGCGGGTCGACGCCCTGCTCGCCGAGGCGATCGAGACCCACCCCGACCGGCCACGTGACGACGCGGACCGCTGGTGGCTGCCCGCCTCGCGTGGAGGCACGGCGCCCGGTCCCGAGGAGGGGCTCCGTCTCGACGAGGAGGGCATGCGCAAGGCCGACCTCGCCGCCGAGGCGCGAAACCTCCGCCCCCGCAATCGATCTCGGGCGCGTCGCTCACCACTGCTGGGACGCTCGGCTCAGTAGCTCATCCCCATCACCGCGCGCACCGTCGCGAGGGTCCGCTCGGCCACCTCGCTCGCCCGAGCGTTCCCGTCGTGGAGCACCGAGGTGACGTATGCCGGGTCGCGGGCCAGGTCTGCCCGTCGCGCCCGGTGCCCTGCCAGGGACTCGTTCACGGCGTCGGTGACGACGCGCTTGAGGGCCTGCGCACCGCCGTCCCCGATGCGCTCGGCGACCGCCTCCGGTGACTCGTCGAGGAACAGTCCGGCGATGGTGAGCAGGTTCGCGACCGCGGGAGGAGCGTTGGGCTCGAAGGTGATCCGGCGCTCGGAGTCGGTCCGTGCGGCACGGATCCGCTCGGCCGTCTCGTCCGCAGTGTCGCGCAGGTTGACGACGTTGCCCTTGCTCTTGCTCATCTTCGTGCCGTCCGTCCCGAGCAGCAGTGGGACCTCGCTGAGCAGGGCCTCGGGCTCTGGAAACACGCTGTGCCCCGCGGCATACCTGCTGTTGAAGCGGCGCGCGATGTCGCGCGTCAGCTCGAGGTGGGGCAGCTGGTCCCGGCCGACCGGCACGATCCGGCTGTGGCAGAAGAGGATGTCGGCCGCCTGGTGCACGGGATAGGTCAGCAGCAGCCCCGACAACGGGCGCCCGTCGGACAGGGCGAGCTCGTCCTTGACGGTCGGGTTGCGGCGCAGCTCGGCGTCGGTGACGAGCGAGAGGAACGGCAGCATCAGCTGGTTGAGCGCGGGGACGGCGCTGTGCGTGAAGATCGTCGTGCGCGCCGGGTCGAGCCCTGCGGCGAGGTAGTCCATGACGAGACCGTGCACGTTCGCGCCCATCTCTCCCACGGAGTCGCGGTCCGTGATCACCTGGTAGTCGGCGATGACGACGAAGGTCTCGACTCCCTTGTCCTGCAGGCGGACCCGGTTGCGCAGGCTCGCCAGGTAGTGGCCGATGTGCAGTGGCCCCGTCGGGCGGTCACCGGTCAGCATCCGGAAGCGGGCCGGGTCCTCCGTGGCGTGCCCGTCGATGAGCGCGTCGAGGACGGCGCTGCGGTCGCGGGCGACGGCATACGTCGCGCTCTCGCTGTCGGTGGAGGTCCCGGCGTCCCCACGCGTGGTGACCGCAGCGCTGGTGCTCGTTGTCGGAAGGGTGCTCGTGGTCATGGTCTCTCTCCTGTGGTGGGTGGAGGCCCACGAGAGAGACCTGGTCGCCTGTCCTGTCGTCAGGACACACGCAAGGAGCCGCCCGTGGGCGGCTCCGGATCTCGGGTTGGTTCGACGGGCCGCCTCAGCTGGGCGGCCACCACGCGCGGGTCGGTGCGACGGTCGAACTCATGTCAGTGAGGGTACTCACGCCCCCCACGGCTGTCGATCCGTCGTCGACGCGCCCCGACGCTCCTACGCTGGGCCGGTGCCCGACGCGACCCCCGCCCAGACCGCCCTGCTCGACCAGCTCGCCGTCCTGGCGGACCTGCCCGACGTGCGCGAGCGAGCCGACGCCGCGCGCGAGGCCTGCACGCAGCTGAGGTTCCACGAGGCTCTCCGCCGGCGCATCCCCGAGGCGGCCGCCGAGTCACGCGTCCGCGGCGCCCAGGCGAGCGCCGCCCTCGACGGCGCGGAGTTCCCGCTGGACGTCGTCCGCGAGCTGATGAGCGGCGCGCGCGACTGGCCCGACGACCTCGACCCCGGCCTGCGCACCCTCAAGGGTGCCGTGGCGGCGACGGCCGAGAGCGAGCGGGTCGTCTCCCTCGTGCGCACCGCACCGCTCCAGGCCCTGGCCCGGCTCCACGTCGCCGCCGCCTCCGCCGTCGTCACCGGCGACGCCCTCGGACGTCCCCGCACCGGCGACGAGGACTGCACCGAGCTCGTCGACCTCGGCCCGGCGCCCGCGCCCAGCGTCGTCGCCGCCCGGCTCGCGTCGCTGTCGGACGTCATCGTCGCTGCCGCCGGCAGCAACCGCGTCCCGGCCACCGTCGTCGCCGCCCTCGTGCACGCCGAGATCGCGGCCGTCCGGCCCTTCGTGCACGGCAACGGCCTCGTCGCTCGGGCCATCGAGCGGGCCCTCGTCCAGGCGCTGGGCCTCGACACGACCGGCGTCGCCGTCCCGGAGGCCGGCCACGTCGGCAACGGAGGGCCGGCCTACCTCGGTGCGCTCACGGCATACGCCAGCGGTGGCGCGGCAGGCGTCGGCCTGTGGCTCGCCCAGGCGGGGGAGGCGATGGTCCGCGGCGCCGCCGAGGGGCAGCGGATCAGCGACGCGGTGCGCGCAGGCCGACTCACCTGAGTCCCGGCTGACAGGGACGACGCGGCGATTCGTGCGGGATGTCCACGGGGGTGGACAGTTCTTCCTCACCCGCCGCTCCGGGGGCTGTCGCCGCGCCGCCGGTCTGGAGTAGAACGGTCTCAGGAACCACCATCGCCGAGAGGCGTAGATCCGGATCCACGCAGGACAGAAGTCTCGAGAAGAGGCCGAGTACCCACGCGAGAGCAGTTCACTTGGAACCGTCCACCCCCGGGCGCACAACCGGGGCGACACTCTGAAGATGCACGCCTGGTAGCCCGGAACTTCTCTGGAGGCCCTTCGACCGACGGTCGGAGGGCCTCCCCCCTGTGTGCGAAGATCTCCTGTCGCGGGGCCCGATCTCAACGAATTTGCCGTGTCGTGACATAGCGCGAGAAATCACCGCGTGTCGGGACATCTCGGTTTGCAATCCGGGGGTCGAACGTCCACCATTGACAGCGGTGCTCCCCTCAGGGGTCGAGCACCAGCGCGATCTGGCTCCTCCCCCCCGGCGCCAGTCTCGTGAGGTGGCCTTCGTCTTCCCCCGGACGAGGGCCACCACTCTTTTCCGGGTCTTTTCCCGGTCTCACGTGCGGCGGACCGGGCGCCCTCCGGCACGTTGAGGGCGGGTGTGTCGACGAGTTGTCCACACCTCCTCGGCGGGGAGCCCTGCTGTCCACCGACGGTCGTATGCCGGTGGGCGGCGCCTCGTTCTTGCCTGACGGTGGGCGCATGGGAAACGTCATCGCCTTCATGCCCGCCTCCGGTGGGGTCGGGTCCTCGACCCTGGCCGCCGCCGTCGCCGTGCGGGCCCGCGCGGCCGGCCGCACGGTCGTGGCCGTCGACCTCGACCCGCTCGCGGGCTGTTTCGACGTCGTGTTCGGCCTCGAGCAGGAGCCGGGGTGGCGGTGGCCCGAGCTGGCCGACGTCGCCGGCGTCGTCGACGGGCTGGGACTGGCCGACGAGCTGCCCGTGTCGTGCGGGGTGCCCGTGCTGTCCGGACGTCGAGGCGCGAGCTGGGACGGGCGCATTGCGGGCCCCGCCGGTTGGCAGGGCTCGGGCGCGGGGGAGCGCTCAGGCGCGGGGGAGCGCTCGGGCGGTTGGGAGCGCTCAGGCAGCTCGGACGAGTCGGGCGCCGGCGACTTCGCCGGATGGCTCGACACGTTGCCCGACGTCGTGGCCGGCCTTGCCGACGCGCACGACCTGACCGTCCTGGACCTGCCTCGCGATCCGGCGGTGCTCGACGCCGTGGCGCTGCTCGTCGATGCCGTCGTCGTCGTGGTGGGCACGCAGGTGCCCCAGCTCGCGGCCGCCTCGGCCGTGGTCTCCGGAGGGCGCGGGCTTCTGCACCGTCGGCGGGACGCCGGCCGGGCCTGGGAGTCGGACCCGCTGCTCCCGATCGAACCGTGGGTGGTGCTTCGCGGTCGGAGGGTCGAGGCCGACCTGCAGGACCTCGTCATGGACGACCTCGACGTGCCTCTCGTGGCCACCATCGGTGACGACCGTCGTCTCGTCGCGGAGGTCTGCGAGGGGCTGCCACCCGGTGCCAGGGGCCGCGGCGAGGTCGTGCGCGCGGCCGACGAGCTGCTGCTGCGGCTCATCGACCAGGCCGTCGCGGCATGAGCGCCGACGCCCGTGGGCGCGCCAACCTGACCCCGGCGGTGTGGCAGCGGGTGCGGGCCGGGGTCGGCCCCGACGGCGCTGCCGTGGGCGCCGTGGCCGAGCAGGAGCGCGGAGCCCTCGGTGCCGACCGCGTGGCCGAGACGAGGTCGGCGCTCGCATCGCGGGTGCTGGGCGCCGGACCCCTCGACCCCTGGCTGGCCGAGCCGGGCGTCACCGACGTCGCGGTCAACGGCGACGGTCGCATCTGGGTCGACCGCGGTCACGGCATGGAGCCGGTGGGCGTGCGCCTCGATCCCGACGAGGCCCGCGGGCTGGCCGTGCGACTAGCGGGCATCGCGGGGCGTCGGCTCGACGAGGCGAGCCCGTGGGTCGACGGACAGCTCCCGTCCGGCGCCCGGCTGCACGCGATGCTTCCTCCCCTTGTCGAGGGCGGGCCCCACATCACCATCCGCGTCCCGGCGAGTCAGCCGGTGCCGTTGTCCGAGCTGTGCGCGCGGCAGATGGTGCCGGCCGAGTGGGAGCCGGTGCTCCGGGCGCTGGTCGCCAGGCGGCTCGCGTTCGTCGTCTCCGGCGGCACGGGTGCCGGCAAGACCACGCTGCTGGCCGCCCTGCTCGGGTGCAGTGACCCCGTCGAGCGGCTCCTCGTCGTCGAGGACGTCAGGGAGCTGACGGTCGACCACCCGCACCTGGTTCGGCTCGAGGCGAGGCCCGCCAACGTCGAGGGCGCCGGCGAGGTCACCCTGACGACCCTCGTGCGCCAGGCGCTGCGCATGCGGCCCGACCGGATCGTCGTCGGCGAGGTCCGAGGCGCCGAGGTGCGCGAGCTGCTCGCCGCCCTCAACACGGGTCACGAGGGCGGGTGCGGCACCGTGCACGCCAACGCCCCGGCTGATGTCGTGGCCCGCTTCGAGGCGCTGGGGGCGCTGGCGGGGCTGACTCCCGAGGCCGTGCGGGCGCAGCTGGCGGCGGCCATCGACGTCGTCGTCCACGTGACCCGTGACCGCGGTGTGCGCCGGGTCGCCTCGGTAGCGGCGCTCTTCCGACGCGACGGGGACCCGTGCATCGTGCCTGCGCTGGAGTGGGACGGCCCGGGGCACGCGCCGCGGTGCGCCGAGGGTTGGCCGGCACTGGCAGCCCGGCTCCGGCTTGGCACCGAACTCCTGGGCGCTCCCGGCCACGAGTCGCGCCCCACGTGGGCTTCGATGGCGGACGCCTCATGAGCATCGGCCTCGGGCCGGTCGTCGCCGCTGCTCTCCTCGGGCTGGCCGTGCTGCTCTGGCCCGGCCGGGCGTCGGCACGCTCACCCATCGCGGGGCTTCGCACCGTCGACGTCCTCGCGGACGGTCCGTGGCCCGCGCACGGATCCGGCAGGGGAGCAGGGCGGGGTGTCGGCGGCGACTCGCTCGACGCTCCGTCGAGCCTCTGGCAGCGGGACCCGGTAGACCTCTACCGACAGTGGCGGTTGCGACGTCGCCCCGGTGACCTCGTCGACGACGTGCTCGACCTGCTCCGCGGGATCGGGCCGGCGCTGGGAGCCGGGCTGACGCCGTCGCGAGCGATCGAGCTGGCCGCAACCTCAACCCTTGGCGCCGACCGTGTGCAGGTTGCTCGGGAGTCCGGGCGCTCGGCGAGCCGTCGAGACCTCAGCCGTCGTCGCACGCGCACCCGAGACTCCGGTCGCAGCCGAGACGACGCTGGCGATGGACGAGGTGCGGGCAGCCGAGGGGGCACTGCTAGCCGAAGCGGCGCCGGCAGTCGAGACGGCGCGGGGAGCGGACGTGGCGCGAGCAGCCGAGGCGGCGTTCGCAACGCAGACGACAGGAGTGTCGAGCAGGGCGGCGGCGCGATCGGAACGACCGCGGTCCCACGTGCCGAGATCGACCGGCTCGTCGGAGCCCTCCTCGACTCGAGCGACCGCGCCGAGCCGGCGTCGCCCGTCTGGGCGGCGTGGGCCGAACGCAGCGCGTCCGAAGAGCTCGCGCTCGTCGCGGCAGCCTGGCGGCTCTCGGAGACAACCGGGGCGCCCTTGGCCTCCGCGGTGGACCGCGCCGTCCGGGGACTGCTCGACGCTCGGTCCCGACGCGGCAAGGTCGCCGTGGCCGTCGCGGGCCCGCGGGCCACGGTCACCGTGCTCACCCTGCTTCCGCTCACGGGCCCGGTCTTCGGTCTGGCGTGCGGTATCGACCCGGTCTCCCTCTACCTCGGCTCGCCCCTGGCCACGGCCTGCGCGGTGCTCGGGCTCTCGCTCGTGTGGACGGGGCGCGTCTGGTGCACGCGGATGGTCCGGCGGGCGGTGCGACCGTGAGCGCTCTGGCTTGGTCCGTATCCTGGTCCGTGCTGGGCGCGTCGGCGCCTGCGCTGTTGGCTGCCGCCCTGGCAGCAGCCGCCGTGCTCGTGCTGCTCGGCGGGCGGCGCGACCCCGACGACCCGGCCGACGCGCCGACCCCGGCGGATGCTCCCGGAGGCGGGGCGACCTCCACGGCGGGAGAGCCGGACCGGGCGCAGAGACGACGGGCCGGTCGCCTGCGCCGTGGTCGAGGCTCCACGTCTGCTCAAGCGGTGGCGAGTGACGCCGACATCTCCTCGGCACTCGCCCTGCTGGCCCTGGCCTACCGCTCGGGACTGCCCACCTGGGACGTCCTCGAGGCAGTCGCCGCGGGCCTGACCGGACGGGCGTCGAGCGACCTGCGCCAGGTCGCCACAGCCCTGCGGTGGGGAGCGGGAGAGGCGGAGGCGTGGGCCTCGGTCGGCCGCGCCTGGGCGCCCGCTGCTCGCGCCATTGCGATCGCTCACCAGGCCGGCGTGCCCCCGGGCGCGATGCTGCTCGCAGCCTCCGACGACCTGCGCGCCACCGAGCTCGAGAGCCTCGAGGTCGCCGCGGCCAAGGTCGGGGTCCGGCTCGTCGCGCCGCTCGGGCTCGTGCTGCTGCCGGCCTTCTGCCTCACCACGGTCGCCCCACTCGTCATCGCCCTGGCCGGTGACCTGATGAGCGGATGACCTCATGTGTGACGTCGACGACGGCCCGCGTTTCCGGCTCCCCGAACGACGCCGCAAGGATCCCTCGACCGTCGAGGACCAACAGCGTCCCGGGCACTCCGGCCCGGGCAAGGAGAAGGAGAAGCCCATGACCCACCGACTGACCCGACAGCTCACTCGCCTCAGGACCGCACGACACTCGCGGGACGCGGGCATGACGACCGCGGAGTATGCCGTCGGCATCATGGCGGCCTGCACGTTCGCCCTCGTGCTGCTCGGCGTCGTCAAGTCCGACGCGGTGCGCAGCGCCCTGGCGGGGATCGTCCAGAGCGCCTTGGGGATCGCGGGGTGAGCCGGCCACGCGCTCGGTCCTCACCGGGGCGGGAGCGTGGGATGGTGACGGCGGAGCTCGCCTTCGCCATCCCGTCGGTGGTGCTCGTGCTGGCGCTCTGCCTCGTCGCGGCGAAAGCGGCCGTCGACCAGATCCGGTGCATCGACGCGGCACGGGTCGCGAGCCGGGCCGCGGCACGTGGTGATGCCCCGGCGCGGGTCCGGGCGCTCGCTGCCGCGTCGGCGCCGACAGGGGCCACGGTTGACGTCGCCGGAGTGGGTGCCGGCGCGGGCGGTGGAGCCGGCGGTGCGGTGCGGGTCACCGTCTCGGTCCGCACCGGTGGGTGGGGTGCGCTCCCCGGATGGGACCTCAGCGCGTCAGCCGTGACCCCGGTCGAGTCGACCTCATGAGCGGGCAGAGCCGCGCAGCACCAGAGGACCCCGGGCAGGGGTGCTCGTGGCCCGAAAGTAGTGGCGCGCCTGGGCGCGCAAGCCCTGCGGGCGCCGCGCCCGGGTACGCGGTGTCCGCCAGTGGCGCGTGTGGGCGCGCACGGCCTGCAGACGCCGAGCAGGGACGCTTCAGCCGCGAACGCGGTGCGGCCAGCGTGTTGGTGCTGTCCCTCGTGGGAGTCGTTCTGGCGCTGACCGTCGGGGCGCTCGTCCTGGCGTCAGCCGTCGTGGCGAGCCAGAAGGCCCGGACCGCCGCAGACCTCGGCTCTCTCACGGGTGCGTCGGCGATCCAGGACGGGGCGGCCGCCGCAGCCGCCTGCGCGACGGCCCGTCAGGTGATCCGCGCCAATGCCGCTGCGACACAGAGCTGCTCGTCGGACGGTTCCGTCGTCGAGGTCCGGGTCACGGTGCGCGCGAGCCTCTGGCCGGAACCCGCTGTGGCTCGTGCGCGTGCGGGTCCGGAACGGTGACGCGAGCCCGCCGTCGAGAAGGCCGTTTCACGGTGAAGCCAGAGGATCCCGGCCGACGGTGGGCGTGAGGATCTCCCTCGACGACGACCGCAGCGCGGCGACGAGGGGACATCAACGGGGTGCGCCGAGCAGGTGCATTGAGGAGGTGCGGTAGCGGGATACGCCGACGAGGTGCGTCGACCGGGGTGCGGCTATGGGGGTGCGTCGACCGGGGTGCGGCTATGGGGTGCGTCGACCGGGTGCGTGCTGTCAGCGGTTCTGCCAGGCGTCCGGGGCCGTGAGCAGTTGGCGCACCCGGTCGGGCAGGTCCCCGGTGCGCAGGTCCTCGATCGAGGTCTCGTCCAGCACCTCTCGCAGGCTGGCCCGCACCGCCACCCACAGGCTCGGCAGATGGGTGGCGACCCCGTGGTACTCCGTCTCGTGCGGACGCAGTCCCCGCACCTCGGCGAGCGGCCCGTCGACGGCGCGGAAGATGTCGCCGACGCTGATCTGCTCGCGCGGACGACCGAGGACGTAGCCACCACGAGCGCCGCGACGACTCAGCACCAGGTCGCTGCGGCGCAGGTCCGCGAAGATCGCCTCGAGGAACTTGCGCGGCAGCTCCTGCCGGGTCGAGAGGCTGTCGATGCTGATCGGGCCCGAGCCCTCCGCGTCGGCCTCGGCGAGGATGAGCATCGCGCGGACCGCGTAGTCGACTCGTGCCGAGATGTCCACGCGTGCAGTCTGCCGCACAGCCCGGCCCGACGGCCCCACGCCGGCGCTCGTGCCGCCATCCGGCCACTCCGGTCCCCCGGCCATCCGGCCGCCCAGCCATCCAGCCATCCAGCCATCCGGCCATCCGGCCATCCGATCTCACTGAGGTCACCATCACGAGATAGACGTTGACCCCACCGGTCCCTACGTCAGAAGGGGACCGACGTGTGCCCGTGGTGTGACTGAGGCGGCGAGGTGTCGTCCCCTCGCCGCCTCAGTTCACTCGGGCTCGCGAGCTCTCCTTCGAGCGCTCGCTCGGTGGTCCCGAGCCACCTACCTCCGCCGCGTAGCGGCGAAGGAAGCGTCACGGCATACGTTAGGCCGTCTTGCGTCCGGACGGGAGTGCTGTCCAACCTCGGGATCCCGGCGTGGACACGGCCCGCGTCAGATGGCGAGGGCGGGGTCGTGCTCGACGACGCTCGACCGGGCGACGGCTCGCGCGTGCACCGTCTCGCCCTCCCGCAGCTGCAGCTCGGCCGCGTCGCGCCGCGTCACCTGTGCCGCGAAGCGCTCGCCGGAGTCGGCGCGCAGGTCGACCCGGACCTCGAAGCCGAGCGGCACCACGCGCTCGACCACGGCGTCGATGACGCCGGGGGAGTCGGGGATCTTGGCGTCGAGGGCCAGCGCGGTGGCCCGATCGCGCTCGAGCACGATGTCGTGGGGTCGCACGAGCTGGCCGCCGAGGCGGGCCACCGACCCGAGAAAGCCCATGACGAAGTCGTTGGCCGGCCGCTCGTAGAGCGTGACCGGGTCGCCCACCTGCTCGATGCGGCCCTTGTTGAGCACCGCGATCCGGTCGGCGACGTCGAGCGCCTCCTCCTGGTCGTGGGTGACGAGCACCGTCGTCACGTGCACCTCGTCGTGCAACCGCCGCAGCCACTGCCGCAGATCGGTGCGCACCTTGGCGTCAAGGGCGCCGAACGGCTCGTCGAGGAGCAGCACCTGCGGGTCGACCGCGAGCGCCCGAGCCAGCGCCATGCGCTGGCGCTGCCCACCCGAGAGCTGGGCCGGGTAGCGGTGCTGGAAGCCCTCGAGCCCGACGATCTCGAGCAGATCGTCGACCTTCTTGTTCGCCTCCGACTTGGGCCGCTTGCGAATGGTCAGCCCGAAGGCGACGTTGTCGCGGACCGTCATGTGCTTGAAGGCGGCGTAGTGCTGGAAGACGAAACCGATGCCTCGGCGCTGCGGAGGCTCGGTCGTGACGTCGCGGCCCTGGATGGTCACGGTGCCCGAGTCCAGACTCTCGAGCCCCGCGATGGAGCGCAGCAGCGTCGACTTGCCCGACCCGCTCGGGCCGAGCAGCGCGGTGAGCGAGCCGCTCGGGATGTCGATGCTGACGTCGTCGAGGGCTGCGAACGAGCCGTAGCTCTTCCGGGCGCTGGTCACGGTGATCATCGGTCGCTCCTCTTGCGGTCGAGCACGGTCATGAGCAGCAGCACGACGAGCGCGATGCCCATGAGGAGGGTGGCGGCGGCATACGCGCCGTAGGTGTTGTGGTCGTCGATGTAGCGCGAGTGGACGAGCAGCGTCAGCGTCTGCGAGACGCCGGGGAAGCCCGAGCTGACCATGATCACGGCCCCGAACTCACCCAGCGCCCGGGCGACGGTGAGGACGACGCCGTAGGTCAGGCCCCAGCGGATCGCCGGCAGCGTGATGCGCCAGAACGTCTGCCAGCCGTCCGCCCCGAGCGTCGAGGCGGCCTGCTCCTGCTCGGTGCCGATCTCGTGGAGCACCGGCTCCACCTCGCGCACGACGAAGGGCAGGGTGACGAAGATCGTCGCGAGCACCATGCCCGGGATGCCGAAGATGACCTGGAAGCCGGCGCGGTCGAGCGCCCCGAACCAGCCGCCGGCGCCCCACAGCATGATGAGCGCGACGCCGACCACGATGGGGGACACCGCGAACGGCAGGTCGACGACGGCCTGGAGCAGCCCTCGACCGCGGAAACGACCGCGCACCAAGGCGATCGCGGTGGCGACACCGAAGACGACGTTGATCGGGACGGTGATCGCCACGATGAGCAGCGACAGGTTCAGCGCAGACCTTGCGGCGGGCGTCGAGATCGAGGCGACGAAGGTGGCGAGACCGGGCTCGAAGGTGCGCCAGAGGATCACGCCGATCGGCACGGCCAGCAGGACGAAGAGGTAGCCGAGCGCCACGACGCGAAGCGACAGGCGCGTGCCACGAGAGACCCTCATGCGTCACGCTCCTCACGTCGCTGGGTGCGGCTCGACACGACACGCAGCACGAGCAGCGTGAGGAACGCGATGGCGAGCAGGGCGACCGACACCGCGGCGGCGGCCTGCGGACGGTCGATCTCGATCTGCTGCTGGATGTACTGCGACGCCACCTGCGTCTCGCGCGGGATGTTGCCGCCGATGAGCACGACCGAGCCGTACTCGCCGATGGCCCGCGCGAAGGCGAGGCCCGTGCCGCTGAGGATCGCCGGGGCCAGGGTCGGCAGGACGATGCGGCGGAACGTCGTCCAGCCGGAGGCGCCGAGCGAGGCGGCGGCCTCCTCGACCTCGCGGTCGGCCTCGATGAGGACGGGCTGCACCGACCGGACGACGAACGGCAGGGTGACGAAGAGCAGCGCGACGACCAGTCCCCACCGAGTCGCGTTGAGCTCGACCCCGATGGGGCTGTTGGGTCCGTAGAGCGCGAGCAGCACGATGCTCGCGACGATGGTCGGCAGCGCGAACGGTAGGTCGATGAAGGCGTTGACGATGCGCTTGCCTCGGAACTCGTCGCGCACGAGCACCCACGCGACGAGGGTGCCGAGGACCGCGTTGACGAGCGCCACCCCCGCCGAGACGAGGACGGTCACCCACAGCGCGGCGAGCGCGGTCGGGGCCGTGACCGCCTCCCAGAAGCCGGTCAGGCCGTCGCCGAACGCGGCCACCGTGAGAGCCGCGAGCGGCAGCAGCACGATGATGCTGAGCCAGAGCGTGACGACCCCGACGCCGAGCGGACGCCGCAGCCCGCCCAGTCCTGACCCTCCCAGCCCCTTCCCGGGCCCACCGTGCGGAGCGGGGGAAGCCGCGTCGGCGCTGAGTCGGTCGTCCGCCCTCGATGCGTCAGCGCCCGGTCGTATGCCGTCCGTCGACTTCGCGTCCGGACGCGGCGGCAGGGGCGCCACGTCCGTCTCCGGACGCAGGCCCCCCCGCTGCTCGTCGGTGCGGGCCGTCACTGTGTCGCCTGGTCGTAGATCTTGGCGATGTCACCGACGTCCTTCTTGAAGAGCGTGCTGTCGACGGTCTTCCATCCACCGAGGTCGGCGATGGTCCAGAGCTTCGCCGGGTTGGGGAACTTGGAGGCGAACTCCTGCGCGACCGTCGGGTCGACCGGGCGGAAGCCGGCCCCGGCCAGAAGCTTCTGGGCCTCCGGCGTGTAGAGGTAGTTGTCGAACGCCGTTGCGGTCGCGAGGTTCTTGCTGCCCTTGAGCACGGCGGCCGGGTTCTCGATCTTGAAGGTCGTGGGCGGCGTCACGTGCTCGACGGGGTCGCCGCTCTTCTCGACGAAGAGGGCCTCGTTCTCGTAGCTGAGGAGGGCGTCGCCGCTGCCCTGCAGGAAGGTCTCGGTGGCCTCGCGGCCCGACTTGGGCTGGACCTTGACGTGGTCCTTTACGAGCGCGGAGATGTAGGCGAGGCCGGCGGCCTTGTCGGCGCCGCCGTTGCTCTTGGCGGCGTACGGCGCGAGGAGGTTCCACTTGGCCGAGCCGGACGAGAACGGGTTCGGCGTGACGACCTCGATGCCGGGCTTGAGCAGGTCGTCCCAGTCCTTGATGCCCTTCGGGTTGCCCTTGCGCACGACGATCGTGACGACCGAGCCGAAGGGAATGCCCTTGTGGGCGTTGGCATTCCAGCTCGGGTCGACGAGTCCGGCGTCGACGAGGCGGGTGATGTCGGGCTCGACCGAGAAGTTGACGAAGTCGGCCTCGGCACCGGCGGCGACCTTGCGGCTCTGGTCGCCCGAGGCGCCATAGCTCTGCTGGAACTGCACGCCCTTGCCGGCTGCGGTCTTCTGGAAGGCGGGGATGACGACGTCGAAGCCGACCTTCGGGACGGCATACGCGTAGAGGTTGACGGTGCTCGTCGTGGCGCCGCCCGAAGCAGCGGTCCCGGCTGCCGCGACGCTGTCGCTGGCCCCACCGCCCGCGCATGCCGTCAGGCCCATGGTCGCGGTGACGGCGATGGCGGCGAGGGCGCTGGAAGCGAGCGTTGGGCGGCGCATGGACGGTCTCCTGAGGGTGTCGGCGGATCGGTGCTTTCCCTATCCGTTGCATGGGAGTTTCGAATAGCGCGGCGTTACCGGTCAAATAACTCGGGATTATGTCTCAGAGTGTGGTCCGTGGCGCTGGCGCCACCTTCCACGGGCCCGCGGGGATCTGCGTCAGGCGGTCGCGTGGGGCGCGGGGCCGGCGTTGCGCAGCACGAGGTCGAGCAGCGCGACGGCGCCGCGCTTGTCGAGGGGCTCGTTGCCGTTGCCGCACTTCGGCGACTGGATGCACGAAGGGCAGCCGGTTGCGCACTCGCACGACGCGATGGCTTCACGGGTTGCACTGAGCCACGGTCGGATTCGACGAAAGCCCCGCTCTGCGAAGCCAGCGCCTCCGGGATGGCCGTCGTAGATGAGGATCGTCGGCAGTCCCGTGTCGGGGTGCAGGGCCGTCGAGACGCCGCCGATGTCCCAACGGTCCGCCGTCGCGAAGAGGGGGAGCATGCCGATCGCCGCGTGCTCGGCGGCGTGCGCCGCTCCGGGGATGCCGTCCTCGTCCACCCCGGCAGCAGCGAGGTCCTCGACGGGCATCGTCCACCACACCGCCTTGGTCGCGAGGGTGCGCGGCGGCAGGTCGAGCGGGTGCTCGCCCAGCACCTCGCCGCCGGGCAGCCGTCGCAGGAACGAGGTGACCTGGTGGCGCACGCTGACGTGGCCGAACGAGCAGCGCAGCGGCCCCCAGTCCTCGTGCTCGGTCTCGTGGACGATCTGGAAGTCGCTGACCGACTGCGCCTGCGTCGTCCAGCCGGGGTCGCCGCGCACCGCGAAGGCGGCGTGGTCGTCGAGGTCGAGCTCGGTGACGACCCACGTCTGGCCCTGGTGCAGGTGCACCGCCCCGGTGTGCACCTGGGAGTGGGCGGCCGCGTCGTCGACGGTGCCGACGACGCGGCCGGTGCGGGTCTCGATGATGCGCACGGGCTCTCCGGCGCCGCGCAGCGACAGGTGGTCGGCGGGACGGTCCTCACGGCCCCAGAACCAGCCCCGCGGTCGCTTCTTGAGGATGCCGCGGGCCACGAGCGCGTCGAGCAGCACCCGCGTCTGCGGTCCGAATACCGCGACGTCGGCCTCGGTCACCGGCAGCTCGGCGGCGGCGGCCGCGAGGTGCGGCGCGAGCACGTGCGGGTTGTCGGGGTCGACGACGGTGGCCTCGATCCCGCGCCCGAAGATCGCCTCGGGATGGTGCACGACGAAGGTGTCGAGCGGGTCGTCGGCGGCGACGAGCACGGCGAGCGAGCGAGCCCCCGAACGCCCCGCACGTCCGGCCTGCTGCCAGAGCGACGACAGCGTGCCCGGCCAGCCGGCGAGCAGCACGGCGTCGAGCCCGCTGACATCGACGCCGAGCTCGAGCGCGTTGGTCGCGGCGAGCCCGAGCAGCTCCTTGGAGCGCAGCGACCGCTCGAGCTCGCGCCGCTCCTCGGGCAGGAAGCCGCCGCGGTAGGCGGCGACCCGGCCCTCATCGGTGACCGACACCCGCTCCTTGGCGATCCGGGCCACGACCTCGACCCCGGCGCGCGACCGCGCGAAGGCGACGGTCTGCACGCGCTCGCGCACGCACCCCGCGAGCAGCTCGCCGGTCTCGGTGATGGTGCTGACCCGCTGCGGCTGGCCGGTCTCGTCGACGAGCAGCGGCGGCTCCCAGAGGGCGAAGGTCATGGACGCACGGGGCGACCCGTCCTGCGTGACCGGGACGACCGGCATACCGAGCAGGCGTGAGGCGTGCTCCTCGGGGTCGGCGACCGTCGCGGACGCGAAGACGAAGGTCGGCTCGGCGCGGTAGCGCGCGGCGACCCGTCGCAGGCGGCGGAGGACCGCGGCCATGTGGGACCCGAAGACGCCCTTGTAGACGTGGCACTCGTCGACCACGACGTAGCGCAGCGCCCGCAGGAACGAGCTCCACCGCTCGTGCCCTGGGAGCAGGGAGTGGTGCAGCAGGTCGGGGTTGGTCAGCACGAGGTTGGCGTGGTCGCGGATCCAGCGGCGCTCGTCCGTGGGGGTGTCACCGTCGTAGGTCGCGGGCCGCACGGCCGGGAGGGCGAGCCGGTCGATGCGGCTCAGCTGGTCGGCCGCGAGCGCCTTGGTGGGGGAGAGGTAGAGCGCCGTCGCGCCGCGGCCGTTCGGCGCGCTCGCCCCCGAGACGAGGTCGCTGAGCATCGGCAGGTGGTAGCCCAGGCTCTTGCCCGACGCCGTCCCGGTGCTGACGACGACGTGCCGCCCGGCGTGGGCAGCCTGCGCGACCTCGACCTGGTGCGACCACGGCGCCTCGATGCCCGACGCGAGCAGGGCCCCCAGCAGGGTCGGCTCGACCCACTCCGGCCAGTCCGCGTGGACCGCGCGGCGCGCCGGCACCTCGTGCACGTGGACGAGCCGCTCGGGGTGGTCACCGACGAGCGTGCGCAGGAGATCCTCCGGCACGGGTCCCGTGGGCGCTGACTCCCCGTTCATGTGGAGCAACCGTATGCCGTCGGGGTACGGTAACCGTCGTGCGGGGCAGGTTACTGCGCAGTCGGTCAGCCACGGGAGCCTGACTGGCGGGACCCCTCAGGTCACCGTCAGCCGATGATCGCCTGTCGCGCGGCAGCGGCCCCGCCGGACGCAACCGGAAGCTTTTGGCACGTGTGGGCACAGGAAGGGGCACAGGTGGATCTCTCGATCACCCGAGCCGACCACGGCAGTCAGACAGTGGTCCACCTCGGCGGCGAGATCGACGTCTACACGGCGCCGCTCGTCCGCGAGAAGCTCGACGAGCAGATCCAGGGTGGTCGCACGCAGCTCGTCGTCGACCTCACCGACGTGACGTTCCTGGACTCGACGGGCCTCGGCGTCCTCGTCGGCCGCCTCAAGCTGACCCGGACGCGCGGCGGCTCGATGCGCCTCGTCGGCGCCGACGACCGCGTGCTCAAGGTCTTTGCCATCACCGGGCTCGACAAGGTCTTCGAGATCCACCCGACCCTCGAGGCGGCGCTCGCCGCGAGCGACGCCGCGGTGGGCGCACCGGGCGAGGGATCCTGAGCGACACCCCCGTCGTCGACGAGGCCCTGGTCGCGCGGCTCCGCGCCGACCTCACGGCGGCCCGCTTCACCGTCGACGGCGTCGCCGACCGCCTGGGCCCCGTCGCCTCGGCGGCGCTCCACCGCGAGCAGCCGCTGCCGGCGCTGCTGGCGACCGAGCCGTCGCCCGACCTCGCGGCGGACGCGTGCGGGGTGCTCGTCCGGCTCTTCACCCTCGGCCGTCCGGTCGCGGCGTCGGCCCTCGCCGAGGCGCTGCCGACGCTCGGGGTCGACGGAGCGGTCGCGCTCGGCCTCGTCCGGCTCGGCGCCGCCCGCGCCGGCTTCGCCCACGACCGTCCGGCGACCTCCGACCGTGAGGCCGTCGCGACGTGCGACCTGCGCCCCTACGGCGACGACGCCCACGACTGGTGGGTGGCCTCGGACCTCTCCGAGCTGGCCGTCGGCGGGCCGCTGCGCCCCGACCACGTGCTCGGCATCGGCGGCGCCTCGACGACCCTGGCGTCGTGGACGGTGCGCCGACCCGTCGACCGGGCGCTCGACCTCGGCACCGGCTGCGGGGTCCAGGCCCTTCACCTGACGGGCCACGCGGGTGCCATCGTCGCGACCGACATCTCCGAGCGGGCGCTGGCGTATGCCGCCTTCAACGTCGCGCTCGCCGCCTCCGCGCGCTCGGGTGACGTGCCGCCCTTCGAGCTGCTCGCGGGTGACCTGCTGGATCCTGTTGCGGGACAACGCTTCTCGCTCGTGGTGAGCAACCCGCCCTTCGTCATCACGCCGCGCGACGAGGACCTCCCGCTCTACGAGTACCGCGACGGGGGGCGTGCGGGAGACACCCTCGTCCGGTCGCTCGTGCGGCAGGTCGGCACGGTGCTCGAGCCCGGCGGCGTCGCACAGTTCCTCGGCAACTGGGAGGTCCCGGCAGGCCGCACCTGGCGTGACGTGTGGGGCGACTGGCTCGAGGAGCAGGCTAGCGACGGGGTGGCCCTCGACGCCTGGGTCGTCCAGCGCGAGTCGCAGGACCCGGCCGAGTACGCCGAGCTGTGGGCTCGCGACGGCGGTGCCCAGCCCGGCAGCGAGGCGCACTCCCGGATGTATGCCGCGTGGCTGCGTGACTTCGCCTCGCGCGACGTCGTGCGCGTCGGCTTCGGGGTCGTGACGCTCCAGCGTCCGGCGACGGACCGGCCCGTGTGGCGCTCCCTCGACGAGGCGCACGGCCCGGTCGCGGCTCCCATGGGCCCGGCGGTCGATGCCGGCCTGCGGGCCCGCACCTGGCTCGCCGAGCACTCGGACGACGACGTCCTCGACGTCGCGTGGTCGTGCGCGTCCGACGTGACCGAGGAGCGGCACGGCAGGCCCGGGGCGGAGGACCCCAGCGTCATCCTCGTGCGTCAGGGCGGCGGGCTGGGACGGGTCGTGCGCGCCGGGACGCTGCTCGCGGCATACCTCGGCGTCGCGGAGGGCGAGCTGACCGCGCGCGCGGCGCTCGACGCCATCGCGACGGTGCTGGGCCTCGATCCGGACCAAGTGCGTGCCGAGGCGGTGCCGGCGCTGCGCGACCTCGTCGCGGACGGGCTGCTCGTCTGACGCGACGGCGTCGCTTTCGACGAAACCGCTTGTGAGTGAGTGCTCACTCATTCATGATGGACCGGTGACGACACCAGTCGAGGGGGCTGCTCGACCGGCCCAGCGCCGGGCGGCCCCGATGGACCCCGACGACCGGCGCGACGCCCTCATCGAGGTGTTCGTGCGGCTCGCCCACCGCGAGGGCCGCAAGCCGACGACGAGCGAGATCGCCCAGGAGGCCGGGGTCGCGGAGGGCACGATCTTCCGGGTCTTCCCGACCAAGGAGGTCCTCGAGAACGAGGCCGTCCAGGCCGCCTTCTGCCCGGCACCGGTGCGTCGACGGGTCGCGGCGATCGACCCCGAGGGCTCCCTGCGCGACCGGCTCGTGGACTTCACCCGCATCATGCAGCTGCGCTTCACCGAGGTCTTCGGGCTGATGTCCGCCCTCGGCCTGAGCCAGCCGCCGAACCGGGGTCTGCACGACGCGTGCTACGAGGCGGGCCGGCACCTGCGCGGGCACCTGGACGACGGCGCGCACGAGGCCGCGCACCAGCCGCTGCTCGAGGCCGTCCACGGGCTGCTCGTCCACGACGAGGACCACCTCGTCGTGCCCGCGGCCGACGTCGTCCACCGCATCCGGCTGCTCACCTTCTCCGGCAGCCACCCGGGCATCGCCGACGGCCGGGTGCTGACGCCCGAGGAGATCGTCGACACCGTGCTCTTCGGGGTCGTGTGCCGACGGCCCGCCACCGAGAGCGGCCTGTCCATCGCCGAGCTCCACGCCCAGCTCGGTGGCGACCCGCGCCACCTGGCCGGCGACCGGGAGGCACGCCCGTGACAAACCTGTTGACCCTCACCCCACGTGAGTCCCTACCGTCGTCCAGCGACACCATGCTCCGAAAGGCACGCTCATGCTGATCAGGCTGCTCCGCAGTCACCTGCGCCCCTACTCGGGCCAGATCGTGCTCATCTGCCTGGCCCAGCTGGTCAGCACCATGGCCTCGCTCTACCTGCCGAGCCTCAACGGCGAGATCATCGACCAGGGCGTGGCCAAGGGCGACACCGGCTTCATCGTCAGCCACGGCGGCATCATGCTCGCCGTCAGCCTCGTGCAGATCGCGGCGTCCGTCGGCGCCACCTTCCTCGCGGCACGCGTCGCGATGGCGATGGGTCGCGACGTGCGCGGCAACCTCTTCGGGACGGTCGTCGACTTCTCCGCCCAGGAGGTGACCCGCTTCGGGGCGCCGACGCTCATCTCCCGCAACACCAACGACGTAACCCAGGTGCAGATGGTGGTCTTCATGGGCTTCGCGCTGCTCGTGACGACGCCGATCATGATGGTCGGCGGCATCATCATGGCGCTGCGCGAGGACGTCGGACTGTCGTGGCTCGTCGCCGTCGCGGTGCCGCTGCTCGGCCTCTTCGTCGGCCTCGTCATCTCGCGGATGGTGCCGTGGTTCGGGCGCATGCAGACCTCGCTCGACGGCGTGAACCGCGTGATGCGCGAGCAGATCACCGGCATCCGCGTCGTGCGCGCGTTCGTGCGTGAGGAGCACGAGGAGGCCCGCTTCGCCGAGGCCAACGGGCTGCTGACCAACGCCGGCCTGCAGGTCGGCCGGCTCATGGCGCTCGTCTTCCCGATCGTCATGTTCATCTTCAACCTGTCGACCGTGGCGGTCATGTGGTTCGGCGGCCACCGCATCGACTCCGGCGACATGCAGATCGGCGAGCTGACGGCGTTCCTGTCCTACCTCGTGCAGATCCTCATGGCGGTCATGATGGCAACCTTCATGGCGACGATGATCCCGCGCGCCTCGGTCTCGGCCACCCGCATCCAGGAGGTGCTCGACACCGAGTCCTCGGTCGTCGAGTCGGTGCAGCCGCTGCGCCTGCCGACCGGGTCCGCCGGCCTCGAGCTCGCCGGCGTCGACTTCCACTACCCGGGTGCCGAGGCCGCGGTGCTCCGCGACGTCAGCTTCCGGGCCGAGCCCGGGCGCACCACGGCGATCATCGGCTCGACCGGCGCCGGCAAGACGACCCTCCTCGGTCTCGTGCCCCGGCTCTTCGACGCCTCGGCCGGCAAGGTCCGCGTCGGCGGGGTCGACGTGCGCGACCTCGAGCTCGACGAGCTGTGGGGCCGCATCGGCCTCGTCCCGCAGAAGCCCTACCTCTTCAGCGGCACGGTGGCGACCAATCTGCGCTACGGCAACCCCGAGGCGACCGACGACGAGCTGTGGGACGCCCTGCGCATCGCCCAGGGTCAGGACTTCGTCCAGGTGATGGGCGGGCTCGACGCGGCCATCGCCCAGGGTGGCACCAACGTCTCGGGCGGCCAGCGCCAGCGCCTCGCCATCGCCCGGGCCATCGTCAAACGGCCCGACATCTACCTCTTCGACGACTCGTTCTCGGCGCTCGACCTCTCGACCGACGCGCGGCTGCGTCGGGCGCTGCGGCCCGCCACGGCCCACAGCACGGTCGTCATCGTGGCCCAGCGCGTGTCGACCATCGTCGACGCCGACCACATCATCGTGCTCGAGGACGGCCGAGTCGTCGGCCAGGGCACGCACGACCAGCTCCTCGACTCCTGCGAGACCTACCAGGAGATCGTCGAGTCCCAGCGCAGCGCGGAGGAGGCGGCCTGATGGCCGAGGGAGTCAAGACGGCCGAGGAGAAGGCCGCAGAGAGCCGCCGCGGCCCCGCCCGCAGGGGCGGTCCGCCGCACATGCAGATGGGCCAGCCGGGCGAGAAGTCGCTCAACTTCGGCCCGTCGGCCAAGCGGCTCATCGGCCGCCTGCGCCCCCACCGCGCCAAGGTCGTCCTCGTCCTCGTGCTCTCCGTGGCGAGCGTGGCGCTCAGCTCGATCGGCCCGAAGATCCTCGGCAAGGCGACCGACCTCATCTTCGCCGGCGTCATCGGCCGCCAGGTCGGCCAGTACGCACCTCCCGGCACGACCAAGGAGCAGGTGATCGCCGGGCTGCGCGCGCGTGGCCAGGGCACGTATGCCGACCTGCTCGGCAACGTCGCCTTCACCCCCGGGCAGGGCATCGACTTCGACGCCGTGGGCCGGGTGCTCATGCTCGTCGTCGGCCTCTTCGTCGCGGCCTCCCTGCTCATGTGGATCCAGGGCTGGATCCTGCAGGGCGTGCTCCAGCGCACGATGTACGACCTGCGCCAGGAGGTCGAGGCCAAGCTCAACCGGCTGCCGCTGCCCTACTTCGACAACCAGCCGCGCGGCGAGCTGCTGAGCCGGGTCACCAACGACATCGACAACGTCGGCCAGTCGCTCCAGCAGACCCTCTCGCAGCTGCTCAACTCGCTGCTCACCGTCATCGCGGTCCTCGGCATCATGTTCTGGATCTCGTGGCTGCTCGCGCTCATCGCCCTCGTCACCATCCCGATCTCGATCGTCGTGACGAGCCTCATCGCCAAGCGCTCGCAGAAGCTCTTCGTCCAGCAGTGGCGCAACACCGGTGAGCTCAACGGCATCGTCGAGGAGACCTTCACCGGGCACGGCCTCGTCAAGGTCTACGGACGGCAGAAGGAGACCCGGGCGAACTTCAAGGAGAAGAACGACGAGCTCTTCGGCGCCGCGTTCGGGGCCCAGTTCATCAGCGGCATCATCATGCCGGTCATGATGTTCGTCGGGAACCTCAACTACGTCGCGATCGCCGTCGTCGGCGGCCTCCGGGTCGCGTCGGGCACGATGAGCCTCGGCGACGTGCAGGCCTTCATCCAGTACTCCCGGCAGTTCACCCAGCCGCTGACGCAGGTGGCCTCGATGGCCAACGTGCTCCAGTCGGGTGTCGCCTCGGCCGAGCGCGTCTTCGAGGTGCTCGACGCCGACGAGCAGGAGCCCGACCCGGTCGAGCCGGCCCGCATCGACGACCCGCACGGCGCCGTCGCCTTCGAGCACGTGTCGTTCTCCTACACGCCCGACAAGCCGCTCATCGAGGACCTCGACCTGTCGGTGAGCCCCGGCCAGACCGTCGCCATCGTCGGACCCACCGGCGCGGGCAAGACGACGCTCGTCAACCTCATCATGCGGTTCTACGAGCTCGACGGAGGCCGGATCACGCTCGACGGCGTCGACATCCGCGCCCTGACGCGTCACGACCTGCGCTCGCGCATCGGCATGGTGCTGCAGGACACGTGGCTCTTCGGCGGCACCATCCGCGACAACATCGCCTACGGCCGCCCGGGGGCCACCGACGAGGAGGTCGTGGCCGCCGCCAAGGCAACCTACGTCGACCGTTTCGTGCACTCGCTGCCCGACGGCTACGACACGGTGCTCGACGACGAGGCGTCCAACATCTCGGCCGGCGAGAAGCAGCTCGTCACGATCGCGCGCGCGTTCCTCTCCGACCCGGCGCTGCTCATCCTCGACGAGGCGACGAGCTCGGTCGACACCCGCACCGAGCTGCTCGTCCAGCACGCCATGGCTGCGCTGCGCTCGGACCGCACGAGCTTCGTCATCGCGCACCGCCTCTCGACGATCCGCGACGCCGACCTCATCCTCGTCATGGAGGACGGCCGCATCGTCGAGCAGGGCTCGCACACCGAGCTGCTCGCGACCGGCGGCGCCTACGCGACGTTGTATGCCGCGCAGTTCGCGGGTGCCGCGGCCGACCTCGACGACTCGGCGGGCGCTCCCGGGGGAGCCGACGGCGTGCCGGAGATGGCAGGGGTCGGGGCGGGCGCGCCCGGCCCCGGCGGCGGTCCCGGCGTCCCGGCCCCGGACTCGGCGGTCCCGTCCGACCGCACCGACTGAGCGAGCGGGACGCTGCCCGCAGCAGGTCGACCCGCCGCGCGAGCCCTGACGAGGCGTCCAGCCGCGCAGTCGACCAATGCGCGCTGGCACCGACCAGCCGCTCGATCCGACCACCACGTACGCGTCTGACGAGAGGCCCCGCCGCCCCCACGGGGACGGCGGGGCCTCTCGTCGGCCGGCCACACGGCATACGTCGTCGGCGGGACGGGAGGTCAGGACTCGAGGAGCACGGCCCCCGGGCCGCGGTCGGCGAGCACGTCGGACGGGTTGTTGAGCGCGCACGTGCGCAGGCTGAGGCACCCGCAGCCGATGCACGATTCGAGCTGGTCGCGCAGCCGTTCGATGCGCAGGATCTGCTCGTCGAGACGGCCGCGCCAGCCACGCGAGAGCCGAGCCCAGTCGGCGGCGGTGGGGGTGCGGCCCTCGGGAAGCGTGTCCAGCGCGGCGCCGATCTCGTCCAGGGACAGGCCGATTCGCTGCGCGGCGCGGATGAAGGACACCCGGCGGATGGTGCTCCGCTCGTAGCGCCGCTGGTTGCCCGACGTGCGCACCGAGCCGATGAGGCCGAGGTCCTCCCAGTAGCGCAGCGCGGAGGTCGCCGCGCCGGTGCGCTCGGCGACCTGACCGATCGTGAGCGTCGTCATCTAGGCGATCCGTGCCTCGTCGAGCCGGCCGACGATCTCCTCGACGGTCTCGTCGGGCGTCTGCTGAGAGCTGTCGAGCCAGAGCCCGATGTGGGGGGTCTCGGTGCGCATCGTGTGGTCGAAGTCGCGGATCGACCACAGGTCGCCGTAGCCGACCTTGACGCGCTCGGACTCGCGCTGCATCACCGTGCTGACGTCGGGGGCCAGCATGACGAGGCTGAGGGGGCGCGTCGTCACCTGCTCGAGGAAGCGGGTCAGGCTCGCCCCGACGAAGAGGTCCTGCACGACGACCGTGAACCCGGCGTCCGCGTAGGTGTCGGCGGTGCGCGCCGTGATCCGGTGGCGCAGCGCGAGCTGTCGCTCGGCCTCCGGGTCGCCGTGCGGCGACATGTCGACGCGGCCGCGCACCACGACGCGGCGGAACTCGTCGCCGCGCAGGTGCACCGCACGGGAGAAGCGCTCCGCGAGGAGCTGGGAGACGGTCGACTTGCCCGCTGCCATGACGCCGGTGACGACGATGACCTGCGGGATGTCGACGGAGTGGAGGGCCCGGTCGCTCACGTTGCACCACCCTAGGGGGGATCGCCCCAAAAGTCGCCGGACCTCAGGTGCCGTTCAACTTCCGCCACGACGACGTATGCCGTCCCGTCCGGCCCCAGCCCTCACTCGGGTCGCCCTGTCGTCACACGACACGGCCCCACCACCAGCTCGAGTGGCCCCGTCGTCACACGATCTCCCGGGCCCTCAGGGCCAGGTGGGGCGGATACGACGCCGAGGCCAGTCGAGAGGGGATCCGTCAGGCGTAGGCCTCGACCTCGTCGGGCGTGGCGCGTCGCACCACGACGCGGGTCCAGGCCCCGACGTACAGCCGGTCGTCGTCGCTGAGCTCGGTCTTGGGGCCGACCGCGATGGCCGTCACGGGCAGCGGTCCGGCCGCGGGCCCGACGAAGGTGCCGTTCGAGCTGCCGAGGTCCTCGACGAACCAGCGCGTGCCGTCGGTGGTCAGCTGGGCGTGCCGGCGGCTCACCCCGGGGTCGGAGGAGAGGTCGATCTCCGGCCGGGTGTTCTTGCTCGTGGAGACGCGCCCGAGCAGGACGCTGCGGTGGCGCAGCGGCATGATCGTCGGCAGCCCGGGCGACGGGCACGGGTCCTCGGCCTCCTGGGTCTGGTACCAGTCCGGGTCGACCCAGACCTCGGCCAGCCACTCGAACGACTCGGCTGCGCCGTCCGGTCCGGTCCCTCCCGCTGCCGCGGCGGCTCCTGCCGGAGCGCCGCCTGCTCCGGACGTGCCGGACGTGCCGGACGTGCCGGACGTGCCGGACGTGCCGGACGTGCCGGACGTGCCGGACGAGGGGCCGGGGACGGCCTCACCGTCAGGCTCGGTGTCCTCGAGGCCGCCCGGACCCGCGGCGGGGTCGCGCGGCATCGCGCCGGTCGTGAAGTCGTAGCCGCAGGCCTCGCAGAAGAGCGCGCCGTCGGGGTTCTCGGTCTTGCAGTTGGGGCACTCGAGCGCGGTGGGGGTGGGCGCTGCCTCCGCGGGGGCACCTGCAGCAGCGGACGGCATACCCGGTGCTTCGAGGTCGAGCGACGAACGGGACGACGACGCGCCTACCACCTCGCCGCCGGCGACAGCCGGCGCGGGCTGGGCGCTCGCGTCGATCGGGGAGCCGCAGGTGTCGCAGTAGTCCTCGGCCTCGGAGGTGTGGCCGTTGGGGCAGACGGCACTCATCGGCGCACCCGGCTCGTCTTCGTCGAGGCCGTGTCGAGCGACATCTCGTCGATCTTCGAGGCGCCCTTCTTGAGCCGGACGGTCCCGGTGTCGGCGTCGTCGATCTCGACGACCTTCTTCAGGCGCGTCGTCATCTCGTCGTTGCCCGTGGAGTCCGCGAGCTGCACGGCGCGGCCGAGCTTGGCGGTCGCGACGTCGTCCTGACCGGCGGCCTTGGCCGCGAGCCCCTCCTGGATGACCGTGGCGAGCTCGGCCTGCCCGGTGTAGGCGGCGACGGCGGGGTCGATGCGGGTGGTCAGGGAGTCGTCGTTGCTCCACTTGGCCTTGACGAGCGCCTGGGCGACCGGGTCCCCGCCGAGCGAGAACTGCACCCGCGCGGCGAGCTGCTCCTGGCCCAGCGTGCGGGCCGGGAGCCGGACGGCGACGTGGTAGTCCCGGCTCTCGTCGGACCACGCGCCGGTCGGGTAGGCGCCGGTGAGCGGGTTGACGACGGTCCGGCGCGAGGTGAGGTCCTCGAGGGTGGGCGAGACCTGCTTGACGAAGAGCAGCTCGGCCCCCTGCGGGACCCAGACGCGCAGCTCGGAGTTGGCGACGCCCCGCGACATCGACGCGCGCATCATGGCCTCGAACTCGGCGGCCATCTCCTCCGGCGCCGGGATGAGGTCGACGGTGCCGAGCAGGGCCGAGGCGATGCCGCGCACCTCGTCGACGCGCCACTGGTCACCGACGCCGCGGCAGTCGCACTGGAACGCTCCGACACAGCTCGCGACCGCGGCCTGGAGCGAGGCCTGGGTCTCGCCCTCGTTGACGCCGTCGGTGAGCAGGATCGCGTGGCGCTTGGTGACGTAGGGGACCGTCTCGAAGATCTGGCGGGCCAGGGTGAGCCACGTGCCCATGGCGGTGCCGCCGTTGGCGCGCAGCCCCTCGATGGCCCGGTTGGCCTCGCCCCGGGTGTGGGCCGACATCGGCACGAGCGCGCCCTGGTGGCTGTAGGGGTAGACGATCTGGGCGGTGCCGTTGCCGGAGACGATCGAGAAGAGCGTGCCGTCGACGATCTCGGCGAGGGCGGCCTTGGCTGCCTCGCCGGCAGCCTGGACGCCCCGGCGACCCATCGATCCGGAGGTGTCGATGAGGATGACCTCGGCGGCGGACCCGGGGTCGGCCAGGCCGGCCGAGGCGGTCGCCGCGGACGCACCGGTCGAGGTCACGCGCACGATGGCGTGGACGTCGGTGCCCCCGTCGGGCAGGAACTCGTTCTGGAACACCTCTGCGGTGAAGTCAGCCATCCGTCGGGTCCCCTTCCACCGGCGCCGCCGTTGCGGTCGCCTCGGTCGTCGTGCTCGATCCTCGCCCAGCCAGTCTGGCGAGGGCAACCGTGATGTTGTCGCGTCCACCCTGCTCGTTGGCGAAGTCGACGAGCGCCTGGGCCACGGTGGTGGGCGTGACGTCGTCGACGCGGGCCGCGGCGTCGCGCAGGAGCCCGCGCAGGGCCTCGGCCTCGGAGCAGTAGTTCCACAGCCCGTCGGAGCAGACCATGAGCCACCCTGGCGTCGCGGTGGCCGTGACGGTCGTCAGGTGCGGCGTGAGGTCGTCTGGGGCGTCGCGGCCCAGCCAGCGCGTGATCGAGTGCGCGTGGGGGCCGTTCTCGGCCTCGAGCCGCGGCACCCCGGCGGCCATCTGTTCCTGGGCGAACGAGTCGTCGCGTCCGAGCTGGGTCGCGGGCTGGTCGTCCGCGTCGGGCAGCCAGTACACGCGGCTGTCGCCGACGTTGCCGGCGACGATGACGTCGTCCTCGACGACCGCTGCGGCGAGGGTGCACGAGGGCGGGTTCGGGACGTCCTCGACCACCGCGGCCGCGACGGCCTCGTTGGCGCGGGCGACGGCGCTCGTCAGCGCCCGACCTGCGCCGGCGGCCCACGCGTCCGGCGTGCCGACTCCCTTGGGGAACGGCTGGTCGAGCACGGCGCGGGCGGCCTGGGCGGCGGCGAGCGAGGCGATGTGCGAGTCGGTCGCCATCGAGACGCCGTCGCAGACGACGAGGACGGCGCGCGAGCCGGGCCCGTCGGCGGCGCTGAGGGACATGGCGTCCTCGTTGCGCGCGTGCCTCCTGCCGATGTCGCAGACCCCGCCGACCCAGCTCGTCGGTGACTCGACGAGGTGGTCGCGCGGGTTGGGCGGGGGAGTGCCGCACTGGTCGCAGTAGCCGTCGACGATGCGGCCCTGCCCGCAGGCCTGACAGGTCGGCTCGTCGTCGTTGGCGGCGGATGGCACGGCGGCCGACGGCACGGCGCCGGTCCAGCCGACGTCGAGTGGCGACTCCTCGCCGGCCGGGGCGGTCTGCGGGGTCGCCGTGGCGAGCACCGCGCCGTCGGGGTCTGCGGCCGTGGACCCCGCGTCGGATCCCGAGGGGAACGGTGCTTGGGGCTGCCCGGAGGTCGCAGCAGCCGCCCGGGGAGCGACGACGAGGTCCGTGCCGCAGGCCTCGCAGAAGCTCGCCTCGACGGGGTTGGCCGTGCCGCAGGCCGGGCAGTCGCGTGACGCGGCCGGCGCTCCCGCTGCCTGACCGGACGCGGTCGGCGCCGTGGCGGCAGCGGGGTCGGCGGGTGTGACCGGAGCGGGCTGGGGCGCTCCCGTCGTGGGGGTGTCGGTCACCAGAGGCTCCAGGGTCGGATGGCGTTGGCCTCGTCGACGAGGGGGACGCGCTCGGACAGTTCGGGGGTTCGCTTGGCCAGCTCGCGCAGGGCCTCCTCGAGCCCGACGCGCAGGCCGTTGGGGGTGCCCTTGTGCTCGCCGAGGCGGACGTCGGCCTTGTTGCCGGTCTGCTCCACCGTCACGAGCGCCTCACGGTAGATGAGCGTCGTCAGCTCGGCCCGGCGCCGCGCCGACAGCGACGTGTCGTCGAGCGTGCGCAGGGCCTCGGCGAGGTCGGGCAGGCCGCGGTTGGCGCGGGCGAGCAGCTCGGCGAGTCCCGCTCGTGCCGTGCGGTAGGCGCTCGACTGCGGGGGGACGAGCCGGTATGCCGCGACGGCCCCGTCGACGTCCGAGCGCGCGGCCCGGATGCGGGCGAGTCCGAAGGCGGCCATCGGGACGTAGGTGGCGTCGGTGCGGGCGCAGGCCACGTAGAGGTTCTCGGCGACGGCGTCGTCGCCGGCCTGCTCCGAGGCCTGGGCGAGCGCCAGCTTGGGTGCCAGCTCGCCCGGGACCTGGCCGTAGACGGCGTTGAAGGCCGCCTGGGCGGAGCGCGAGTCGCCCCGCTCGAGCGCGGCGAGCCCCTGCACCCAGACGGCCCGCCACTCCCAGGGGTCGGCCTTGAGCAGCTCGACCGCGGTGGACTCGGCCACGTCGGGCTGGCCGGCGTCGAGGGCGGTGCGGGCCTGCTCGAGCAGCACCTCGGTCGTGCGCACGGCCGCCCGGGAGAGCACGCCGAGGCGCTCCTCAGGTGTGCCGGACACCGTCGTCAGCCAGCCGGTCTGCGGGTCGTGCGGGTCCCGGCGCAGGGCCGGCAGGTTGCGCCAGTCGTCGGGCTCGACGCCGGGGGTCGGCACGTCGAAGAGCAGCGAGCTGACCGTGGTGGTCGCTGCGCCGGAGCCCCGGTCGAGGGCCACGACCTCGCGCAGCACGCCGACCATCTGCGAGCGCAGCTCGTCGGCGGAGACGAAGCGGTCGTCGCGGTTGGGCGCGCAGGCCTTGGCGACGAGCCGGTAGAAGGAGTCATAGCGCTGGAAGACGGGCACGGTGTCCTGCGCCGGCAGGACGTTGAGGTAGGTCGTCTGGTAGCCGCGGAACTCCATCGTCAGCACGACCAGCGTGCGCCCGATCGTGTAGATGTCGGAGGCTGCGGAGACCCCGAGCTCGGCGACCTCGGGGGCCTGGTAGCCGACGGTGCCGAAGATCGCCGAGTCGTCGTCGTCGGCCCGGCGCACGCCGCCGAGGTCGATGAGCTTGACCTCGTCACCGACCTGGATGATGTTGTCGGGCTTGAAGTCGCAGTAGACGAGCCCGAGGTCGTGGAGGTACTGGAACGACGGCAGGATCTCGAGGATGTAGGCGAGGGCCTGGTCGACCGGCAGCGGGTCGTACTTCCCGGCCGCCTGGAGGCGCTGCTTGAGGATCGACTTGAGCGACGTGCCACCGACGTACTCCATGACGATGTAGCCGGCGTCGTCGTGGGTCACGAAGTTGTAGATCTCGACGATGCTCGGGTGCGACACCTGCGCGAGGAACCGCTGCTCGGCGATGGCCGCGGCGAGGGCGTCGGGGTCGGCCGAGTTGAGCAGGCCCTTGAGCACGACCCACCGGTCGGAGACGTTCTTGTCGCGGGCGAGGTAGATCCAGCCGAGGCCGCCGTGGGCGAGGCAGCCCGCCACCTCGTACTGCCCGGCGACGAGGTCGCCCGCCTTGAGCTTGGGGTCGAACGAGAACGGGTGGCGGCACTTGGCGCAGAAGCCGTTGGTGCGGCCGGGCTTGCCGTCCCGGCCGCGGCCCACGGGCTCGCCGCACTTGGGGCAGTAGCGCTTGTTCTCCGGGACCGACGGGTCCTTGAGGAGCGCCTTGGCGGCGTCGATCTCGGGGGCCGGACGCACCGTCGTGATGCCGCCTCCGAGACGTGCGGAGCGCAGGCGCTGGGAGCCTCCGGTGCGACGCGTCGCGATGGACCCCGACTCGCGGGCCCGCTTGGAGCCCAAGGCTGCCGACGCGAGGTTGCTCGAGGCCGCAGACCGGGTGGAGATCTCGGGGCCGACGCCTGCGGTGCCCCCGGAGCTCGCGCTGGCCGACGAGACGGCCGACGAGACGGCCGACGAGACCGCCGACGAGACCGCCGACGAGACCGCCGACGAGGCGGGCGCACCGGACGAGGCCGACGGGCTGGACGGGTCGGCGGGGGAGGCGTAGCCGGCGGCGCTCAGCTGGTCGGCCGGTGTGCCGCAGACGTTGCAGTAGCCGGACTCGATCGTGCCGCTGCACCCCGGCTGCTGGCAGGCGCCCCCCTCGGGGATGGCCGGACCGCCGGCGGCCGCGGGCCCGGACGCCCCGGACGCACCGGCGGAGGTGCCGCCGTGGTGACCCGTGGCGCTGGTGGCGCTGGTGGCGCCGGTGCCGACGGGCACCGGGTTGGACCCGGCGGCCATGCCGCACACGTCGCAGTAGCCGTCGATGATCGTTCCGGTGCAGCCCGGCTGCGTGCAGGTCATGGGCGTGGCCTCTGGGGTCGGGGTGCAGGAGTTCGGGATGCTGTGGGGCTCTGCGGGGGCGCGGTCGGTGGGCTCGCCGTCGGGCGTCCGGCGCGGGGCTGCGGGCGGGTGGCCGCGTCGACGTAGGCGGAGAAGGCGGCGGCCAGCGCGCGGGCGCGGGCGATCGGCAGGGGACGTGCGGAGAGCGTCGCGTCGAGCCGTCGCCGCAGCTCGGCCACGTCGTCGGCGACCTCGGGTGCCAGCACGACGGACCCTGCCATCGCTCCGACGGCGCCGACGAGACCGACGACCTCGTCGCGCTCGGCGAGCCCCGCGGCATACGTCTCGTGGGCGAGGTCGAGGGCGCGGGAGACCCTCTCGAGCTTGGCGCGGTATGCCGTGAGCTCGGCTGCCGCCTGCGGCACCGGTCCCAGCGCGCGGACGTTGGGGATGGCGAGGTGCGGTGCGGGGGTGATCGCCTCGACGCAGGCACGCTCGAGGGCGCGGATCGCGGCGGCCCGGGCGTCGAGCTCCTCGACCTGCTGCTGGGTGCGCACGCGGCTGCGGGCCGCCGAGGCGCGCTCGGCGGCGGCGACGATGAGGTCGCGCTCGAGCACGGCGACGTCGATCTCGAGCGGGCCGATGATGCCGCCGACGTCGGCGCCGCGGCGGGCGCGCTCGACGAGGTCGTCCATGCGACGGCCGAGCCGCATGAGCTTCTCCTCGGCGTCGTCGCGCTGGGCGCCGGCCGGGACGAGCGGGACCTGGTCGCGCGTGCGCTCGATCCCCGCGCGGACCAGGGTGATCCGCTGGGTCGCCTCGGCGGCGCCGGGAGCGAGCGAGGCCCGCGCCTGGAGGGTCCGGGTGAGCGAGTCGAGCAGCCGGCACGCCTCCGGGAGGCTGACGGCGAGCGACCCGCTGGACGGCAGCGACAGGTGCTCGGTGGTGTTGGAGTCGAGCCGTCCGTGGATGAGGGTCGAGAGGCGCTCGGCCTCGACGGGACCGACGCGGCCGCCGTCGAACGTCGTCTCGAGCAGGGTCAGCCGGTCGCTCACCGCCTTCCAGAAGGTCAGTGCCACGGTGAGGTCGTTGGTGATCGCGACCTGCTCGGCCTGCGAGAGCTTGAGCACGGCCCGGTCGACCTCGCCGAGGTCGGCGCGGCGCTGGGCGACCCACTGGCGCAGGGCGAAGAGGTAGGTCTGTGCCTCGGCCGCCTGGACCGGCACGCCGAGGCGGCCGGGCGCCGTCGGTGCTGCGGTGCCCGGGTCCGGCTGGCTCTGCGGCACGGCTGTCATCGTCCGTAGACCGGTGTCGGGGGCGCCGGGGCGGGCCCGAGCGGTCCTGCCAGCCAGCGGTTGTAGATCGCCTTCCACTGTCCGTCCGCCTCGAGGTCGGCGATGACGCGGTTGACGTAGCGGGCGAGGTAGGTGTCGGCCTTGTTCAGGCCCAGGCCGTAGGGCTCGACGGTGACGGCCTTGGCGCTGGTGATGAGGGTGTTGGGGTCCTGCGCCGCGAGGCCGGCCAGCACCGTGTCGTCACCGGTGATGGCGTCGGCCTTGCCCTGCTGGAGCAGCACGAGGCAGCCGGTGTGGGTCGCGGCGGTGACGACGACCGGACCCTGCACCTGCTGGAGCTTGGTCAGCGACGTCGTCCCGGCGGGGGCGCAGACCCGCTTGCCCTTGAGCTCGGGCAGTCCCCAGGAGCCGGCGTTCTTGTCGTCGGTGAGCAGGCTCTTGGAGATGAGGACCTTCTGACCGGAGCGGTAGTACTCGGCGGAGAAGGCGATGTCGTTCCAGCGGCCGCACGTCATCGACATGTTGCGCGCCACCATGTCGACCTCTCGGTCCTTGAGCAGCGGGATGCGGTCGCCGGCAGTGATGACGCGCAGCTGGATCTTGTTCGGATCACCGAAGATCGCCTTGGCGACGGCGCGCGACATGTCGATGTCGAAGCCCTCGATGCCGCCGGTGAAGGCGTTGCGGGCCCCGAAGAGGTAGGTGTCGGCCGACACCCCGACGACGAGGTAGCCGCGCTTGATGATGCTGTCGCGCATCGTCGGGTCGGTGATCTGGTCGCGGCTCGGCAGGCTGGGGAGCGGGTCGTAGGACTGCGTGGCGTTGGTGCACGTCGGCGCCGCGACGGCGGGTGCACTGCTCGACGGCTTCGGCGCTGCGGTCGTGGGCAGCTCGGTCTCGGCGTAGGTCACGCCGGAGCACCCGGCGAGGGCGCCCAGTCCGGCCACGGCCACCAGCGTGGAGAGGCGACGGCGCAGCGCCGTGGTCAGCGCGCTCATCGGTACTCCTCGATCCGCTGGCCGATACCTCGGGTGATGAGCCACGACGCGACGAGCGCCGCGAGGGCGACGACGACCGCGATGAGCGGCGCGCTGCCCCCGAGCCCGTTGAGGCTCGTCACGGTGGCCTTGGCGGCATCGTCGCGGGCCTGGGTGACGGCGACGTCGAAGTCGTCGAAGGTCTTGGCGGCGCCGGCTGAGGCCCCGCTCGTCGACAGCTTGACCGCCTCGTCCCAGCGTCCACCGTCGTCGAGCTGACGGACCTTGACGTGCGCGTCGACGTAGGCGCCCCAGAGGGAGGTCAGCCGCGCGGAGCTCTCGAGACGCGCGAGGTCGGTGTCGACGGCCGACTTGTCGGTCTTCCACGACGTCTCGTTGGCCTGACCGGAGCCCCGCTTGATGAGGGTGAGGCTCTCGTTGGCGCGGGCGTCGTTGGCGGCGGTCGTGATGTCGGCGAGCGTGACCGCGCTCTGGAAGTCGCCGCGGGCGACGTCGCGCGTCGCGGTGCCGATGCCGGTGATGGTGGTCGCCGTGACGAAGAGGGCGACGAGGAGCAGGGCGATCGCGCCCGTCAGGGAGGCGTTGAGGTAGCGGTGCGTGCGGCGGGCGAGCCAGACCGCGATGGCGACGAGACCGATGAGCGACACGACGCCGACGAGCAGCTGCAGGCTCGAGTTGCTCCGGTCGAACTCCTTCTGCGAGCGCTGCTCGTTGGCCTTGACCACCTGCACGACGATGGGGATCGCGTCGGCACGCAGCCCGGCGCTCGCCTGGGTGAGGTACTGCGCGCCCACCGGCAGGCCGAGGCGGTTGTTGGAGCGTGCCTGCTCGACGAGGGCGGCATACGTCTGCACGCGCTCGGAGAGCGCGCCGAGCGCGGTGCCGTCGGCCGGCTGGGCCGCGGCGGCCCTGGCGATGCCGGACGCGACGCGGGCCATGGCGCCCTCGTACCTCGCGCGGGAGTCGGGGGACTCGAGCCCCCCGACGAGGAAGGCGTTGGTGGCGACGGCGTCGGCCCGGAGGAGGTCGACGTGGATCGACTGCGCGCGCACCACCTGGGCGGTGTTGTTGGCGGCCCGCTCGACGGCGGCCTGGGAGGCGAGCAGCGCGTTGGCGCTGACGGCCCCGAGCAGCACGGCGGCGATGACGCCCAGCAGCCCGAAGAGGCGCATGCGACCCGGGGTGCCGTGCAGCAGCCGTCCGGCGATGCCGCGTGCTCCGGGGACGCCACCGGACAGGCTCCCCGCGATGGTCCGCGGCTGCTGGGCAGCAGGCGTGCCGGACGAGCCGCCCGCCGGGATGGCGACGGGGATGTTCGTCGTCGGTGCGCTCATGGGGTGTCCTCGTGCTCGTTCCCGTGGCCGTCGGGCTGCCGGTCCTGCTCGTCGTGCTCGTCGTGCTCGTCCGAGACTGCCCCATCGGTGCCGGTCGGACCATCAGGGTCTGCCCTGACCGCCGCCGGATCCTCGGGCTGCTCGGGGGACTGCTCGGGGGACTCCCCCGGCTCGTCGGGCTGCTCGGTGAAGTCGTCTGCGGTGAGTAGACGCAGCTCGTCGCGTGTCGGCTCCGTCGCGTCCTTGAGGCGCCACGCGTGCCGGCCGACGGCGTGCTCGAAGAGGTTGCGCGAGAAGCGGCCGTTGCCGAAGGCCGGGGTGCGCGGCGTCGCCTCGAGCTGGTGGCGCACCCGGGTGCGCGCCTCACCCGTCACCTCGTAGTCGCTGCCCCCGGCGATGGAGTCGAGGATCGCGAGCAGCTCGTCGTCGGAGTAGTCGTCGAACTCGATCGTCGTCGTGAACCGGCTCGCGAGGCCCGGGTTCTGGGCGATGAAGCCGACCATCGGGTCGGGGTAGCCGGCCACGATGACGACGAGGTCCTCGCGGCGGTCCTCCATCTCCTTGACGAGGGTGTTGACCGCCTCCTGGGCGTACTGGTCGCCGGTCAGGGCGTAGGCCTCGTCGATGAAGAGCACGCCACCGGTCGCCTTGGCGCAGACCTCGGCGGTCTTCATCGCGGTCTGGCCGACGTAGCCGGCGACGAGCTCGCTGCGGTCGACCTCGACGAGCTGGCCGGTGGGCAGCAGGCCGAGCGCCTTGTAGATGCCGCCGACGAGCCGGGCCACCGTCGTCTTCCCCGTGCCCGGGTTGCCGACGAAGATGAGGTGGCGGCTCATCTTCGGTGCCTTCAGCCCCGCCTCGGTGCGCATCTTCTCGACGGTGAGCAGGGCCACCTGCCGGTGGATCTCCTTCTTCACCCGCGCCAGCCCGATCATCTGGTCGAGCTCGGCGAGCAGCTCCTCGACGGAGCGCTCCGGCTCGGCCGGCTTGTCGGGCGCCGGGGTGGGCTCGGCCGGGGCGGCGGTCGCGGTCGCGCCGCCCACCGTGCCATCGGCCGGGCTGCCCTGTGCGGCAGGCGGATCCACGAGCCTCGGGTCGACGAGTCGAGGGTCCATCGGGCCGGGGATGCTCGGCCGCATCGTGTCCGGTGACCCCAATCCCAGTCTCGGTATGCCGGCCGGGCCGATCCCGGGGAACGCCCCCACCCCGTGCGTGGGCATCCGGGCCGCCGCGAGGTAGGCGCCCGACGCGGCCGACGCGTTGGCGATGACCCAGATCGGCGCCGTGCCGAGCATGACGGCGGAGGAGGCGACCTCCGTCAGCGCCTCCGCGTAGTCCTCGGCGAGCGAGTGCTGCGCGCCGACCAGCGCCTCGAGCAGCTCGGTCGGGGCCCCGCGCCAGCGCCGTCCGCTTGATGCCGCCTCGAAGAAGGCCTCGTTGATGGAGGCCGCGTCGGTCAGCCCGGGGTGCGCGACCTCGGCCCACGCAGGCGCCGCCCCCGGCACCGCCTCGGCGAGCGCCGCCGCCACCCGCAGCCCCTCGTCGCGGGCTGCCGCCGGGTCGAGCCCGGCCTCGGCCGCGACGTCGCTCAGCTGCTCCAGGCTCTCGGCCAGGCGCGACTCCTCAGTGGTCATGCGGCGGGCTTCCTCACTGTGGCGGGGCCAGGGGGCCGGGTGCAGGCGGGGCCAGGGGCCCGGGCGCCAGGGACGGGTCGGGAGGCGGGGCCACCTGCACGGGATCGGGCCCGAGCCCGAGCGCACCCCCGGTCGAGGCCTGCCCGAACTTCTGCTCGAGGAACGCCCCGTGCACGATGATCGCCTCGGCGTCGGCACGGCATACGGCGTCGTAGACCTTGTCCATCGTCGTGCCGAGCAGGTCGAGCTGGTCGACGAGGAGCATGACCGAGCTCTTCCCGGCGGCGATGGGACGGGTGTCGGCCCAGTCACGCGGCAGACGCAGGTAGTTGCCGATGGCGACCGGCAGGTAGTCGGTGGCCGTCGCCATGACGCTGTAGCCCTGGGCGCTGCCGAGCCCGAGGTTGTCGAGGCGCGGCAGGGTCTGGCGCACGATCCGGGTGACCCGCAGCAGCCGGGAGAGCACGACACCGGGCACCTTGCCCTCGCGGGCCTGCAGCTCGATGGCGTCGAGCGCCCCGACCAGCTGCTCGGTGGTCGGTGGTCCCGAGCGCACCGGCTCGGCTGCCTCGGGCCGGTCCAACCCGAACCACGACCGGATTCCCACTGCGTTGTTCTCCTCTGGTGTGTCGTGCGTGGCCGTCGACCGGCCACGCACGTCCTGCTCGAGCTCCGGGGAGCCGTCGGCCTCAGGCGCCGGTGGGCGTCACCGGCTCGAGCCGAGGTCGAGCAGGCCCGGAGCGGCGTTCTCGGCCCGGCGCGCGTCCTGCTTGGCGACGCGGTCGAGGTAGGAGCGCGACTTGGCGACCTCGGTCTCGAGCGTCCCGATCGTCGCGGCCATGTTGTCGAGCGCGCGGACCTTGAACTGGTCGATGGTGTCCATGGTCTCGTAGATGTTGGCGAACGCCTTCTGCAGCGACTCGATCGAGAGCGTCGCGCTGGCCGACTGCTCCTGGATGCGCGCCGAGTTCTGCTTCAGGGCCTCGGACGTGCGCTCGATGATGCCGGAGGTCGTCGTGTTGAGGGCCGTGATCTGGTCGAGCACGAGCTGCTGGTTGTTCAGGGCCTGGGCCACGATGACGGCGGTGCGCAGCGCCGAGACGGTCGTCGTGGTGGCGCGGTCGACGCCCTTGATGAGCTCGATGTTGTTCTTGATGATGATGTCGATGGCGAGGTAGTTCTGGATCGACACCGCGAGCTGGGTCAGCAGGTCCTGGTGCTTCTGGCGCACGTAGAAGAGGACGTCCTCGCGCAGGGCCTTGGCCTTGTCGGGGTCGGTGGCCTCGAGGGTCGCGACCTGTGCGGCCAGCCGGGTGTCGAGCCGCTCGGCGACGTAGACGTACTGGTTGAGCCGGCCCATCGACTCCCAGAGGTTCTTCTTCTCGAGGTTGAGCGCGACGTTGTCCTTGACGAGCTCGTCCTGGCCGGACTGGAGCGCGTGCAGGACGCCGTTGAGGTGGCTCTGGGCCGACTGGTACTTGCGGAAGTAGTCGGTGACCTTGTCGCCGAACGGGATCATGCCGAGGAACTTCTTGGCGCCGGTGGCCTGGCCGGGGTCGAGGTCCTCGACGGTGCGGCGCAGGTCGAGCAGGGTCTTGCCGACCTTGGAGTTGCCCGACAGGCCGCCCTCGTTGAGCGCCTTGACCGGCATCTGGAGCATGCGGTTGCTGCTCTCGGCGGCGAAGCGCACCTCGTCGTTGCCCATGCTGCGCACGTCGGCGGCCTTGGTCTCCCACTCGGGGGAGCGGGCCGCGGCCTTGCCGAGCGACTCGAGGTAGGTCTCGACCTTGGCGTCGAGGCCGGGCAGGGCCGCCTCGGGGACGGCGGGGGCCATCTTGGGGGCGGCCGTCTCGGCGACGGGAGCGGTCGGGGCCGGGGCGGTGAGGATGAAGGCCTCGCCGGGCGGCGGCTCGAGGGGGGCGACCTGGGCGGACGCGGCGGTCGCCTGCTGGGCGGGCTGGTCAGTCATGTGGAGCGGGTCCTTCCCTCGCGTGCCGGCCGCGTCGGCGACGCGACCGAAGTCCCTCACCCGTCGAGCACGAGCCCGCTGCAGAGGTCGTGCGAGGCGCACCCTGAGGTGCACGACACACGCCTGCGGCGCACTCGTCGGGCGTACGGCCACTCTACGTGCCGTGCGCCTGCGACGGGCGGGTGAACGGGTGGGTTCCGTGGCCCTTCGGACCGGACTCCGGGCACCTCCGGGCACGTCCGAAACTGCCCGGGGAGGGAGCGACCGCGGCTCGGAGTCAGGGGAGGTTCCGAGCCGCGGCCGCGATCGTGGGGCCCCACAACCAGTCGAACGGGTGGGGTTACCCGCGGGTTCCCCCGGTCCGGCGCGCAGTGGTGGGACCCCCGGCGGTCGCGACTCAGCCGAACTGCCAGGACCGCTTGCTCAGGCCGAACCAGAAGCCGTCGATGACGCTCTTGTTGTCGAGCCCCCCCGACTCGTAGGCCGCGCCGAGCGTGACGAAGAGCGGCGCGAAGTGCTCGGTGCGCGGGTGCGCCTCGTGGGCGGCGGGCGCCTTGTCGAGGAAGTCGAGCAGGCTGTCGACGTCCTGGGCCTTCATGGCCTCCTGGGCCCACTGGTCGAACTCGGCGCTCGCCCGCGGCGGGGTGCCGTCGGCGCCGCCGGCCGGGTTGAACCAGCGCAGGTTGTGGGTGGTGAAGCCGGAGCCGACGATCATCGTCCCCTGCTCACGCAGTGGGGCGAGGCGTCGGCCGATCTCGAAGAGGCCGCGCGGGTCGAGCGTCGGCATCGACATCTGGAGCACCGGCACGTCCGCGTCGGGGAACATCTCCTTGAGCGGCACGTACGCGCCGTGGTCGAGACCGCGGGCCTCGTCGCGGTGGACCTGGTGGCCGGGCCAGGTGAGCAGCTTCGTCACGTCTTCGGCGAGGGACGGTGCGGCGGGTGCGTCGTAGGTGACCTCGTAGTACTTCTGCGGGAAGCCCCAGAAGTCGTAGGTCAGCGGGGCGCCGGTGGTCGAGCCGAGCGTCGTCGGCGCGTCCTCCCAGTGCGCGGAGACCATGAGGACGTCCTTGGGCTTGGGCAGGTCCGCGGACCAGCCGGCGAGCTCGCCCGTCCAGCGCACGTCGTCGGCGAGGGGCGGTGCGCCGTGGCTGAGGTAGAGGACGGGGGCGGACATGGCGGTTCCTTCCAAGTTTGTTGAACAATAAACTATCAGAGGAACGTAGATCTGGTGGCCATCATTCCCGAGGTCGTATGCCGTCGGGTGGCTTCCCCGAAGGAGCCTCGTTCCGCTCCCGGAGGGCCCTTCGGCCCTGTCGACGCCGAGGGCGACGGGGAGACGCTGGGTCGATGAACGAGATCCGCACCGTCGAGACCACTGAGCAGCCGACCGCCGTTCTGCGCGCCACGGTGCCGATGGACGAGCTGCCGGCCTTCTTCGCCCGGGCCTTCGCCGCCGCGGCGGCGACGATCGGGCAGCAGGGGCAGTTCCCCGTCGGCCCACCGTTCGGGCTCTACCGGGGCATGCCCACCACGGTCGTCGACGTCGAGGCCGGTTTCCCCGTGACGACGCCGGTCGAGGCCTCCGGCGAGGTCGTGCCGAGCACGCTGCCGGGCGGCCGCGTCGTCGAGGCCGTGCACGTCGGGCCCTACGACACCATGGGCGAGACCTACGGCCAGGTCGAGCAGTGGATGGTCGGTCAGCGGCTCGTGCCGGGCCCCGTCGTGTGGGAGAGCTACCTCCGCGACCCCGAGCACGAGCCCGACCCCGCCACCTGGCGCACCGTCATCCACTGGTCGCTCGCCTGAGGGCGCCCGCCCGGCGTCCCGGGCGACACGGCATACGTCCTCCCCACCGGATGCCGGGAGACCGCACCCGGCGCGGGCTGTTACGGTCGGTCCGCGTCCACGTCGGGGCAGCGACGAATCCGCTGCACGTGAGATGCGGGAAGTTGAAGGTGCACCATGGCCGCAGGCAAGGGCCGCAAGCTCGTCATCGTGGAGTCGCCCGCCAAGGCGAAGACCATCGCCGGCTACCTCGGAGGGGACTTCGAGGTCGAGGCCTCCGTCGGTCACATCCGTGACCTGCCCAACCCGTCCGAGCTGCCGGCGGACATGAAGAAGGGCCCGTTCGGCAAGTTCGCCGTCGACGTCGACAACGGCTTCGAGCCGTACTACGTCGTCGACCCGGACAAGAAGAAGAAGGTCGCCGAGCTCAAGCGGCTGCTCAAGGACGCCAGCGAGCTCTACCTCGCCACCGATGAGGACCGCGAGGGCGAGGCCATCGCGTGGCACCTTCTCGAGGCGCTCAAGCCGCGGGTTCCCGTCAAGCGCATGGTGTTCCACGAGATCACCCGCGAGGCGATCCAGCGCGCCGTCAACGACACCCGCGAGATCGACACCGCGATGGTCGACGCCCAGGAGACCCGCCGCATCCTCGACCGCCTCTACGGCTACGAGGTCAGCCCGGTCCTGTGGCGCAAGGTCCGCCAGGGCCTCTCGGCCGGCCGCGTGCAGTCCGTCGCGACCCGCATGGTCGTCGAACGCGAGCGCGAGCGCATGGCGTTCGTCCGCTCCTCCTACTGGGACATCGAGGGCGACTTCACCCCCGACAGTGCGAGCCAGCAGTTCACCGCCCGCCTGTCGTCCGTCGACGGCACGCGCGTGGCCACTGGCCGCGACTTCGCCGACGACGGCCGCCTGACCGGCAAGGGCGTCGTCCACCTCGACGAGGCGCTCGCGACCCGGATCGCCGAGGCGTGCCTGCCGCTCACGGCGCGCGTCACCGACGTCCAGGAGAAGCCGTACACCCGCCGCCCGTCGGCGCCGTTCACGACCTCGACCCTCCAGCAGGAGGCGTCGCGCAAGCTGCGGATGAGCAGCAAGAACGCGATGCGCGTGGCGCAGCGGCTCTACGAGAACGGCTACATCACCTACATGCGTACCGACAGCACGACGCTGTCGGACGCCGCGATGACCGCGGCGCGCAGCCAGGCCCGCGACATGTACGGCGCCGAGTACGTCCCGGACAGCCCGCGCCGCTACGAGAAGAAGGTCAAGAACGCGCAGGAGGCCCACGAGGCCATCCGCCCCGCCGGTGACCGCTTCCGCAGCCCGGCCCAGGTCGCGGGGTCGCTGCGCGGCGAGGAGTTCGCGCTCTACGAGCTGATCTGGAAGCGCACCGTCGCCTCGCAGATGGCCGACGCCCGCGGCTCGACCGCCACCGTCAAGCTCGCCGTCGACACCGCCATCGAGGGCGCCCAGTCCGTCGAGTTCAGCGCCAGCGGCACCGTCATCACCTTCAAGGGCTTCCTCGCCGCCTACGAGGAGGGCCGCGACGACGAGGCCGCCGCGAAGGCCGACGCGGCCGCCGAGGAGCGCCGCCTGCCGAAGCTGAGCGCCGGCGTCCCGCTCGAGGTCGTGCGCGCCGAGGCCGACGGCCATGAGACGAGCCCGCCCGCCCGCTACACCGAGGCCACGCTCGTCAAGGCCATGGAGGAGCGCGGCATCGGCCGGCCCTCCACGTATGCCGCGACGATCGGCACGATCCAGGACCGCGGCTACGTCTTCAACAAGGGCCAGGCGCTCGTGCCCACGTGGCTGGCCTTCGCCGTGACCCGCCTGCTCGAGGAGCACTTCGGCAACCTCGTCGACTACGAGTTCACCGCCTCGATGGAGGAGGACCTCGACCGCATCGCCAACGGCGACGAGGGCCGTGTCGAGTGGCTGAAGCGCTTCTACTTCGGCGAGGAGGCGACCTCGGCCGCCGGGCTGCGCAGCCTCGTCGAGGACCTCGGCGAGATCGACGCCAAGGAGATCAGCACCATCCCGATCGGCGACGGCATCGTCGTGCGCGTCGGCCGCTACGGCCCCTACGTCGAGGAGGTCGTGCCGGCCGGAGTCGACCTCGCGACGGGCGAGGTCGCCGACGGCGCCGAGGTCCCGGCCAACCCGCGCCGCGCGACGATCACCGACGACATCGCCCCGGACGAGATGACCCCCGAGATGGCGCGCGAGCTGCTCGAGGTCGCCGCCGACGACGGCAAGGTGCTCGGCAAGGACCCCGAGACCGGTCGCGACATCGTCGCCCGCGCCGGCCGCTACGGCCCCTACGTCACCGAGGTCATCGAGGACGACGACGCCGCGGCCGACAGGCCCAAGGCCAAGAAGGCTGCGAAGGTCAAGCCGCGCACCGCGTCGCTCTTCAAGGACATGGAGCTCGCGACGCTGACGATCGACGACGCGCTCAAGCTGCTCTCGCTGCCGCGCGTCGTGGGCGCCGACGCCGAGGGCGTCGAGATCACCGCGCAGAACGGCCGCTACGGCCCGTACCTCAAGAAGGGCACGGACTCGCGCTCGCTCACGACCGAGCAGCAGCTCTTCGACATCACGCTCGAGGAGGCGCTCGCGATCTACGCGCAGCCCAAGCAGCGTGGCCGGGCCGCCGCCACCCCGCCGCTCAAGGAGCTCGGCGCCGACCCGGTCAGCGGCAAGCCCGTCGTCGTCAAGGACGGCCGCTTCGGTCCCTACGTCACCGACGGCGAGACCAACGCGACGCTGCGCAAGGACGACGACCCCGCCTCGATCACCCCGGAGCGCGGCTACGAGCTGCTCGCCGAGAAGCGCGCCAAGGGCCCGACGACCCGCAAGCGCGCCGTGAAGAACACGGCGAAGAAGACCGCGAAGAAGACGACCACGCGCACGACGAAGAAGGCCGCCACCAAGAAGGCCTGACGCTCGACGTGGTGTGACGTCGTGACGCCTGGGACGCGGCGGCCACTCGACTCTCGAGTGGCCGCCCCGTCCCACGTCCCTGCCATCAAGTGGCCCATTGCGTATGCCGGGTGCTGGCCCTCCCGGCGCAGCCGCCGTCGCGCTAGCGTCGGGTCGTGATCGAGATCCGACGGTTCGTGCCCGGCGACCGGGGCCGGTGGGAAGAGCTCTTCAGGGCCTACATCGCCTTCTACGAGCGCACCCTCGACGACACGGCATACGACAGGGCGTGGCGTGAGATCGCTTCTGGCGCAAGGCTGCACGGACTCGGCGCCTGGGTGGGCGGCGAGCTGGTGGGGATCACCCACTTCCTCGTGCACCCGAGCTCGAGCGAGCCCGACCTCTGCTACCTCGAGGACCTGTTCACCGACCCGGCCGTGCGCGGTCGGGGCGTGGCAACCGCGCTCATCGGCGCCGTGCGCGACTGGGCGCGAGAGCAGGGCTGCGGCAGCGTCTACTGGCAGACCCACGAGTCCAACGCCGTGGCGCGCCGGCTCTACGACGAGGTGGCGACGTTCGAGGGCTACGTCGTCTACACGCTCCCCGTCGGGCGGGCGCCCGACGGTGCGGGGGAGGCGTCCGCCGATGGTGGGATCGTCGGCGCGCGGTGAGAGGCTGAGGGCATGGCAACCGTTGTCTTCGTCCACGCCCACCCCGACGACGAGGCGTCCCAGTCCGCCGGCTCCATGGCGCGGGCCGTCAGCGAGGGGCACCGCGTCGTCCTCGTCGTCGCCACGAACGGCGACCACGGCGACGCCCCCGACGACCTGGCCGAGGGCGAGACCGTCGTCGAGCGGCGGCGCGCCGAGGCGGCGGCGTCCAACGCCGTCATCGGGACGCACCGCGTCGAGTTCCTCGACTACGCCGACTCCGGCATGACCGGGTGGGCGCAGAACGACCACGAGGAGAGCTTCGTCCGCGCCGACACGGAGGAGGCCGCCGAGCGCCTGGCCGCGGTCCTGCGCGACGAGGACGCCGACGTCGTCGTCGGCTACGACTGGCACGGCGGCTACGGCCACCCCGACCACGTCAAGGTGCACGCCGTGACCAGGCGGGCGGCCGAGCTGGCCGGCACGCCGCGCTACCTCGAGGGCTCGATGAACCGCGACGCGATGATCCGCTCGCACCAGGCGGCGGTGGCCGCCGGGCTCGACGTGGGTGAGTGGGACCCCAGCCAGCCGATGGACGACGGCAACCCGCTCGGCAGCCTCGAGAGCGAGCTGCACTGGGCCTGCGACGTCAGCGAGTTCCTCGAGGTGAAGCGCTCGGCCCTCAAGGCGCACGCGAGCCAGTCCGACGCCCAGGGCATGCTCCAGATCCCGGAGGAGATGTTCGCCGTCGGCTTCGCGCGGGAGCACTACATCGAGCCCGGCCGGCCCGACGGGATGGTCGAGGGCTGGTTCCTCGACGACTGAACCGTCCAGTAACCTACTCTCGGTAACCAACCGTGGCGACAACGCCGTTTCCTCCGGAGGGACCCCCGATGACCGAGATCGACTTCACGACCGCCACCCCCGAGCAGATCGCCGCCGTCGAGCCCGGCGAGTTCATCCGCATCGTCAAGGAGATGTCCGACAAGGACGTCCAGCAGGTGATGGAGAGCGCCAACCGCGAGCCCATCATCGAGGCGATCTTCCGGCGCATGCCCGAGCTCTTCCGACCCGACCGCGCCGGCTCCACGACGGCCACGACCCACTGGAGCATCACCGGGCGCCCCGACGGCGGCGCCGACGAGTGGACCGTGCGCTTCGCCGACGGCACGTGCACCACCGTCCCCGGCCACGAGGGTGACTCGACGCTCACCCTGGCCATGACGCCGGTCGACTTCACCAAGGTCATCACCAAGAGCGGCAACCCCGTGATGATGTTCATGACCGGCAAGATCAAGGCGAAGGGCGACCTCGGCCTCGCCGCCAACATCGCGAACTTCTTCGACATCCCCAAGGCCTGAGGGACCTGTCGTGGTGGAGTTCTCGCTCGCCCTCGACGACGACCAGAGCGAGCTGCGCGACTGGGTGCACGGCTTCGCCGCCGACGTCGTGCGGCCCGCGGCCGCGGAGTGGGACGCCCGCGAGGAGACGCCGTGGCCGGTCATCCAGGAGGCCGCGAGGAACGGCCTCTACGGCTTCGAGTTCCTGGCGCAGTGCTGGTCCGACCCGACCGGCATCTCGATCAACCTCGCCAACGAGGAGCTCTTCTGGGGTGACGCCGGCATCGGCATGTCGATCTTCGGGACGACCCTCGCGGTGGCCGCGATCTACGGCTCGGGCACGCCCGACCAGATGGTCGAGTGGCTGCCCCAGTGCTACGGCGACGCCGACGACCCCAAGCTCGCCGCCTTCGCGACGACCGAGCCGCAGGCGGGTTCCGACGTCGGCGCCATGCGCACCCGCGCCCGCTACGACGAGGCCGCGGACGAGTGGGTGATCAACGGGCAGAAGGCCTACATCACCAACGGCGGCATCGCGAACGTCCACGTCGTCACCGCCGTCGTCGACCCCGACCTCGGCTCGCGGGGGCAGGCCGCCTTCGTCGTCCCGCCCGGCACCAGGGGGATCGAGGGCGCCAAGAAGCTGCGCAAGCTCGGGCTGCGCGCCTCGCACACCGCCGACGTCTTCCTCGACGACGTGCGCGTGCCCGGCTCGTGCCTGCTCGGCGGCAAGGACAAGCTCGACGAGCGCCTCGCGCGGGCCCGTGAGGGCGGCGGGTCGAGCAGCCAGGCGGCCATGCGGACGTTCGAGATCTCACGACCCACGGTCGGGGCGCAGGCGCTGGGGATCGCGCGGGCGGCCTACGAGTACGCCCTCGACTACGCCAAGGACCGCGTGGCCTTCGGCCGGCCCATCATCGAGAACCAGGCGATCGCCTTCGCCCTCGCCGACATGAGGACCGAGATCGACGCCGCCCGGCTGCTCGTCTGGCGCGCGTCGTGGATGGGCCGGACCAACCAGCCGTTCACGGCGGCGGAGGGCTCGATGAGCAAGCTCAAGGCGGGTGAGGTGGCCGTGGCCGTCACCGACAAGGCCGTGCAGATCCTCGGCGGCGCCGGCTACGTCACCGACCACCCCGTCGAGCGGTGGTCGCGCGACGCGAAGATCTACACGATCTTCGAGGGCACGAGCGAGATCCAGCGGATCGTCATCGCCCGCGCCATCAGCGGCGTCCGCATCCACTGACCACGCGCCCCTGAACGCAGCCACCCCGACCCACCCGTCGAGAGGCCAAAGTCTGCGGGTCCCCACCCGTCGAAAGGCCAAAGTCTGCGGGTCCCCACCCGTCGAAAGGCCAACTTCTGCGGGTCCCGTGACGTCGAGAGGCCAGTTCTCGTCACGAGAACTGGCCTCTCGACCCGGCGACACCCGCAAACAGTGGCCTCTCGACGGTTGAGTCGAGCGTGTCGGTGGTGTCGGTGGGGTGTCGGTGGGCGGTGGGGCGTTGGTCGCTAGACGACGACGTTGAGCAGGAGCACGAAGGCGAGTCCGGTCACCGACAGGATCGTCTCCATGAGCGACCAGGTCTTGATGGTCTGGCCGACCTTGAGGCCGAAGAACTCCTTGACGAGCCAGAAGCCGGCGTCGTTGACGTGCGAGAAGAAGACCGAGCCGGCGCCGATGGCCAGCACCATGAGCGACACCTCGTTGGTCGACATGCCCGCAGCGAGGGGCGCGAGGATCCCCGAGGCCGTGACGGTGGCGACGGTCGCGGAGCCGGTCGCGAGACGGATGAGGACCGCGACGAGCCAGGCGAGCAGGAGCACCGACAGGCCGCTCCCGGAGATCCAGTTCGCGACGAGCTGGCCGATGCCGGTGTCGACGAGGGTCTGCTTGAAGCCGCCCCCGGCTGCCACGATGAGGATGATGCCGGCGATCGGGCCGAGCGAGGACTCGAGCGAGGAGCCGATCTCCTTGACGCCCATGCCGGCGCCACGACCGAGGGTGAACATCGCGAGGATGACCGCGATGAGCAGCGCGATGAGGGGCGTGCCGAGGAAGTCGAGCACCGATCGGGCGACGGTGCCCTTGCCGGCGAGGATGTCGGCGAGCGCCTTGCCCATCATCAGGACGACGGGGGTCAGGACCGTGAGCATCGTGATGCCGAACGACGGGCGGGGGCCGCTCTCGGACTCGCGGGCCTCGAAGAGGTCGGGTGCGGGCACGTCGACCCAGCGGGCGGCGAAGCGGGCGAACCACGGGCCGGCGATGGCGATCGTCGGGATGGCCACGAGGATGCCGAAGCCGAGCGTGACGCCGAGGTTGGCCTTGAGGGCGTCGATGGCCACGAGCGGGCCGGGGTGCGGCGGCACGAGGCCGTGCATGGCCGAGAGGCCGGCGAGGGCGGGGATGCCGACGCGGATCACCGACTGCTGCGAGCGCCGGGCGACGAGGAAGATCACCGGCATCAGCAGCACGAGGCCGATCTCGAAGAACATCGGCAGGCCGATGATCGCACCGACGGCCGCCATCGCCCAGGGCAGCGAGCGCGTGCCGCTGCGACCGATGATCGTGTCGACGATCTCGTCGGCGCCGCCCGAGTCGGCGAGCAGCTTGCCGAACATCGCGCCGAGGGCGATCAGGGTGCCGACCCCGGCCGCGGTGCTGCCGAAGCCCTTGGTGTAGCTGTCGAGCACGTCGGCCATCGGCACGCCGGCGATCGCGCCGACGGTGAGGGACCCGAGCGTCAGCGACAGGAACGGGTGCAGCTTGAAGCGCACGATGAGCACCACGAGCACGGCGATGCCGATGAGCGCGGCGGGGACGAGGCGTCCGGCGGGGATGTCGGGCAGCTTGTCGGCGGCCAGCGCCGAGGCGGGCAGCAGGGAGAGCAGGTCGGCGGTCATGGGCGGGTCGCTTCCGTGTCGCGGGGGTTCAGGAGGGTGAGGGACTGGGTGACGAGGTCGTCGACGGGCTGGTCGACGTCGAGGACGGCTCCGCGCTCGCCGGGCTCGAGGGGCTCGAGCGTGGCGAACTGGGACTCGACCAGGGCGGCCGGCATGAAATGGCCGGGGCGTCCGGCGACGCGCGCGGCGATGACGGCGGGGTCGCCGTGCAGGTGCACGAAGAAGACCTGGGGCGCGGCGGCGGCGAGGACGTCGCGGTAGGCGCGCTTGAGCGCCGAGCAGCTCGCGACGCCGCCGCTCTCCGCGTGCTCACGCAGCCAGGTGGAGATCGTCGCGAGCCACGGGCCGCGGTCCTCGTCGGTCAGCGGGATGCCGGCCGACATCTTGTCGATGTTGGCCTGCGGGTGGAAGTCGTCGGCGTCCGCGAAGGGGACGCGCAGACGCTGCGCGAGGGCCGCGCCGACGGTGGTCTTGCCCGAGCCGGACACCCCCATGACGACGACCAGGGGTGGTGGGTGGTGCTGCATGTCTCCGTGACTCCTTCGTCCGGCTCGAACGACGTCTTCGTCGAGTCGCTCGACCTAGGGTGCAGCAACAAGAGCGTCTTATCAAGCCCTCATGGCAAATAAAACGGTTTTAAGGAGTCGTGGCCGTCGACACGGCGGCCGTGTGTCAGGCTGGCCCCGTGCCCCTCGAACGCCGTCCCGCGCTCCACGCGAGTGTTCTCGACGACCTCGGCAGGCAGGTCGTCTCCGGGGAGCTGGCGCCGGGCACGGTGCTGCGCATCGACCAGCTCGACGAGCACTACGGGGTCTCCCGGTCGGTCGTGCGCGAGGCCGTGCGGGTGCTCGACTCGATGAGGCTCGTCGAGGCCCGCAAGCGCGTCGGGGTCCGGGTGCTGCCGAGCACGTCCTGGAACGTCTTCGACCCTCGCGTCATCCGCTGGCGCCTCGACGGGCCCGGCCGGGAGGAGCAGCTGCTCTCGCTCGGCGACGTGCGCCGCGGCGTCGAGCCGGTCGCGGCCGAGCTCGCGGCCGCCCGAGCCACGCCCGAGCAGTGCGGGGTCCTCGTCGGGGCGGTCATGCAGATGGCGGTGCACGCCAAGTCCGGTGACCTCGAGGCCTACCTCGTGGCCGACCAGCTCTTCCACGCGACGCTGCTCGCGGCCTCGGGCAACGAGATGCTCGCCGCGCTGTCGGACCTCGTCGGCGAGGTGCTCGCGGGGCGCACGCACCACGACCTGATGCCGGCCACCCCGAACCCCGTGGCGGTCCGGCTGCACGGTGACGTCGCCGAGGCCGTCCAGTCCGGTGACGGTGCGGCCGCTGCGGCGGCGATGCAGGCCATCATCACCGAGGCCACCGAAGCCCTCCGCGACGCGGATTCCTAGACGCCGCAGCGTCGTTCGTCGGACCTGCCGCTGTCTCCGAGTCCCTGGCAGGCGACCCCAACCGTCGAGCTCTGACCCTCGCCCTCTGGCGGACGACGCGGCCGTATGCCGTATGCCGTGTGGGGGCGTCGAGTCCCGTGTGCTCAGCCGAGCGGGGGCGCCATCCCGGCCGCCTCGAACGCGGTCGCTGCGTCGTGGGGCTGTGTGAGCGCGGCGGCGAGCTCGGGGTCCGTCGACGTCCTGACGACGGGGATGCCGTCAGCCGGCATGGGGGCGCCGGCGGTCACGGGGGCGCCCAGGGCGCCGATCAGCGGCAGGGCGTTGGCGAGTCGGCCCTCGAAGGCGAGAGTGAAGTAGAGGTCGCTCGACCACAGCCGCCCGATCCTCTGGGCCGTCTCGGGTGAGACCTCCAGCCACACGCCGTAGGTGAGCGCGTAGCCGTCCGTCAGCGGCAGCCGGAGCAGGGAGCGAACGAAGCAGCCGTGGTCGACGGACTCCAGGAAGTCGGCACGCTCCGGGTCGTGGTGGCTCAGGCCGACCCCGGCGGTGTGATCGGCCTCGGGCAGCGCGGCGATGACGTCAGGCAGGCGGAAGCGGACGTGGCGGTCGAACTCGTCCAGGTCGCCGCCGCAGCACGAGCAGGCGGAGCCGTGACCGTCGGCCAGGTGCTCCAGCACGAGGTCGTTGACCTCCCAGAACTGCTCGAGCCGAGGGTGCCCGAGCGCCTCGGGCCTCTCCAGCCGTCGCCCGAGGTCGACGGACGGTGAGTCCGTCGAACCTGCCGTCACGAGGGTGCAGGCGGGATCCTCCTGCCCGCGCACGTGGCCGAAGCGGGCCGCGAACGTCTCGTCGGGCCGGAAGTCGGCTCCCGGCATACGGCCGAAGGTGACCTCGACGATGACCTCGGGCGCCTCGTGGTCGTACTCGAACGCCCGGAACCGTGCCTGCAGGCCGTCGCCAAGCCCGTCGACCGACCCGGCATGGGCGACACGCCGGCCGCCGCAGTCGGGGCACTGCTGCTCGTCGTCGCGGAGGGCGAAGTGCAGGCCGAGGGTCATGGTCGAAGTCTCACACGGCGGCAGACGCGAAGGGCCCGCTCGACCTCGGCGGTCGAGCGGGCCCTGCGGTGCGTGCGATGCGTCTCGGGTCAGGCGAGTGCGTCGATGATCTCGTTGAAGGTCTTCGACGGGCGCATCACCGAGGCGACCTTGGCCGCGTCGGGTCGGTAGTAGCCACCGATGTCGACCGGGTGGCCCTGCGCGTCGACGAGCTCCTGCGAGATCGTGGCGATGTTGTCCGACAGCGCCTGAGCCACCGGCGCGAACGTCTCGGCCAGGGCGGCGTCGTCGCTCTGCTTGGCGAGCTCCTGCGCCCAGTAGAGCGCGAGCCACACGTGGCTGCCGCGGTTGTCGATCTGGCCGACCTTGCGGGCCGGACCCTTGTTCTCGTCGAGGAGCGTGCCGGTGGCCCGGTCGAGCGTCGCCCCGAGGACGCGAGCGCGCGCGTTGTCGGTGACGTCGGCCAGGTGCTCGAAGCTGACTGCGAGAGCGAGGAACTCGCCCAGGCTGTCCCATCGGAGGTAGTTCTCCTTGACGAGCTGCTGCACGTGCTTCGGGGCAGAGCCGCCGGCGCCGGTCTCGAAGAGGCCGCCACCGTTGATGAGCGGGACCACCGACAGCATCTTGGCCGACGTGCCGAGCTCGAGGATCGGGAAGAGGTCGGTGAGGTAGTCGCGCAGCACGTTGCCGGTGACCGAGATCGTGTCCTCGCCCTTGCGGATGCGCCCGAGGGAGTAGGCGATCGCGTCGGTCGGCTTCATGATCTCGATGGTCAGACCGTCGGTGTCGTGCTCCGTGAGGTACTCGTTCACCTTGGTGATGAGGTTCGCGTCGTGGGCGCGGTCGGCGTCGAGCCAGAAGATGGCCGGCGTGCCGGTGGCCCGGGCGCGGGTGACGGCCAGCTTGACCCAGTCGCGGATCGGCACGTCCTTCGTCTGGCAGGCGCGCCAGATGTCACCGGCGGAGACCGCGTGCTCGAGGAGCGTGGTGCCGGAGCCGTCGACGATGCGCACGGTGCCGTCGGCGGGGATCTCGAACGTCTTGTCATGGCTGCCGTACTCCTCGGCGGCCTGTGCCATGAGGCCGACGTTGGCGACCGAGCCCATCGTGGCGGGGTCGTAGGCGCCGTTGGCGCGGCAGTCGTCGATGACGACCTGGTAGATGCCGGCGTAGGAGCTGTCGGGCAGCACGGCCAGGGTGTCCTGCTCGGCGCCGTCACGGTTCCACATGTGGCCCGACGTGCGGATCATCGCCGGCATCGACGCGTCGACGATGACGTCGCTCGGGACGTGCAGGTTGGTGATGCCCTTGTCGGAGTCGACCATCGCGATGGCCGGCCCGTCCTCGAAGCCCTTGGCGACGGCGGCCTCGACCTCGGCGCGCTCGTCGGCGGGCAGGCCCTCGACGGCCTTGAGCACGGCGCCGAGCCCGTCGTTGGGGGACGCGCCGACGGCGGCGAGCGACCCGGCATACGTCTCGAAGACGTCGGGGAAGAAGGCTCGGACGACGTGGCCGAAGATGATCGGGTCGGAGACCTTCATCATCGTGGCCTTGAGGTGCACGGAGAAGAGCACGCCCTCCTCCTTGGCGCGCTCGACCTGCTCGGAGAGGAAGTCGCGCAGCGCGGCGACGTTCATCGACGTCGCGTCGACGACCTCGCCCGCGAGGACGGGGATGGACTCCTTGAGCACCGTGGTCGAGCCGTCGGCGCCGACGAGCTCGACGCGCAGCGTGTCGTCGGCCTCGATGACGACGGACTTCTCGTTGTGGCGGAAGTCGTCGGCGCCCATCGTCGCGACGTTGGTCTTGGACTCGGCGGTCCAGGCGCCCATGGAGTGCGGGTGCTTGCGCGCGTAGCTCTTGACGGACGCGGGGGCGCGGCGGTCCGAGTTGCCTTCGCGCAGAACGGGGTTGACGGCAGATCCCTTGATCTTGTCGTAGGCCGCCCGCGCCGCCTTCTCCTCGTCGGTGCTCGGGTTGTCGGGGTAGTCGGGCAGCGCGTAGCCGGCGGCCTGGAGCTCGGCGATGGCGGCCTTGAGCTGCGGGATCGACGCCGAGACGTTGGGCAGCTTGATGATGTTGGCCTCGGGCGTCTTGGCGAGCGCACCGAGCTCGGCGAGGGCGTCACCGATGCGCTGGTCGGGCTCGAGAGCGTCGGGGAAGGCGGCGATGATGCGACCCGAGAGCGAGATGTCACGCGTCTCGACCTCGACGCCGGCCTGCTTGGCGAAGGCCGAGACGATGGGCAGCAGCGAGGCCGTGGCCAGGGCGGGCGCCTCGTCCGTGTGCGTGTAGATGATTGTCGAGTCCAACGCGGGTGCTCCGTTCGGGTTGCTGGTCGAGCCGGGATCCGAGTTCGGCGGGTCCCGAATAAATCTTGATGTCAAGATATCCGATGACGGTCGGCCGTGGGGTCGCCGTCCCATCCTGCCGGGGTGGTCTGCGCCACGCCAGAGACCGCCGTCCTAGGCTGCAGCGGGTGAGTACCGACAGGAGCACCCACCCGCACGACGAACCACACGGCGACCCGCGCAGCGCCTCCGACGCCGACGCGCCTACCCGTACCCGCGCGGCCGACCCGGCCACCGCCCGGCACCTGCACCACCTGCTGGCGTCCGAGCAGCGGCGAGGACGCGTGCCGTCGGTCGCTGCAGGCATCGTGCGGGACGGCTCGCTCGTGTGGGCCGACGCCGTCGGGGCCGTCGACGGGCGCGCCGGGGGAGTGGCTGCCGACACCGACACGCAGTACCGGATGGGGTCCATCACGAAGACGTTCGTCGCGGTCGCCGTGATGCGGCTGCGCGACGCCGGGCGCCTCGACCTCGGCGACCGGTTCGAGGACCACGTGGCCGGCTCGCGCCTCGGCGGCGCGACCGTCGCCCAGCTGCTCTCGCACGGCGGTGGGGTGCAGGCCGAGACGAACGGTCCGTGGTGGGAGCGCACCCCGGGTGGCACGTGGGACGAGCTCGCGGAATCGCCCGTGGGGCAACGCTTCCGGGCCGGCCGTCGCTTCCACTACACCAACGTCGGCTTCGCCGCGCTCGGTGAGCTCGTCGCCAGATCGCACGGCGTCGACTGGTTCGAGGTGGTGCGTCGCGACCTGCTCGACCCGCTCGGCATGACGCGCACGACGACCCGCCCCAGTGGCAAGGCCGCGCCCGGACTCGCGGTGCACCCCTTCGCCGACGTCCTGCTGCCGGAGCCGGAGCACGACGCCGGTGCGATGGCGCCGGCGGGCCAGCTCTGGACGACCGTCGAGGACCTCGCCCGCTGGGCGGCCTTCGCCGGAGGTGACACCGCCGAGGTCCTGTCGCCCGACAGCCTCGCCGAGATGTTCGAGCCGCACACCGTCAACGACAACCCCGGTCAGCCGTGGACCGTCGCCCACGGTCTCGGCTGGCAGGTCTGGAACGTCGAGGGCAGGCGGTATGCCGGTCACGGCGGCTCGATGCCCGGCTTCCTCGCGGGTCTGCGGGTCGAGGTCGAGTCCGGCGACGGGGTGCTCGTGCTCGCCAACAGCACGAGCGGCCTGGGGGCCACCCTCGCACCCGAGCTGCTGACGGCATGCGTGGAGCGGGAGCCGCGCACCCCGGAGACGTGGCACGCGGGCGGCGACGCGACCGTGCTGGGAGCGCTCGACCTCGTCGGGACCTGGCACTGGGGCCCCGCGGTCTCGACGGCCCGGCTCGTGGGGGGGCACCTCGTGCTCGGCGAGCCCGGGCAGGCGCGGGGGTCGCGCTTCGCGCGGGTCGGGCCCGACGAGTGGGTGGGCCTCGACGGCTACTACACGGGCGAGCCGCTGGTCGTCGTCCGCGCGGCCGACGGCTCGCCGTCGCACCTCGACCTCGCGTCGTTCCGGTTCACGCGCACGCCCTACGACCCCGCGGCCGACGTGCCTGGAGGTTTGGACGACGGCGGCTGGCGCTAGTGGTGTCCGCCCCGAACCTCGCCGGGCTCACCTGGCCGCGTCTCACCCGGCGGCTCGCGTTGCGCCCGCTCACCCTCGACGACGTCGACGCCGTCCTCGCCTACCGGTCGCTGCCCGAGGTCGTCGTGCACCTGAGCCACGACGTGCTGGACCGGGAGCAGGTGCACGACCGGATCGCCCAGCGTCTCGCGCGCGGCCGGCCGGGGGCGCGCGAGCCCCTGCTCGGTCTCGCCGTCGAGGAGCTGCGCACCGGTCAGGTCGTCGGTGACGTGATGCTGGGGATCGAGCCCAGCCACAGCATCGCCCGGTCCGCGAGTGGCGAGTGGGAGGGGACGATCGGCTACGCGCTGCACCCCGACGTCCACGGCCAGGGGCTCGCCGCCGAGGCCGCTGCCGAGCTGCTCGTCATCGGCTTCCGCGACCTCGGGCTGCGACGCGTCACGGCCGACGCCTACGCCTACGCCGACAACGTCGCCTCCAACCGGGTCCTGCGGCGCATCGGGATGCGGCTCGAGGCCACGACGATCGCCAAGTCCCTCGGCAAGGACGGCACCTGGCTCGACGACAACACGTGGTCCCTGCTCCGCGAGGAGTGGCCGGCCTGACCCCCGCTGCCGTGCGCCCCGCCCGTCGCCGAACGCCGCGTTCGGTGCCGAGACCGCTGCTCCAGCGGTGAGTTCGAGACCGAACGCCGCGTTCGGTGCGAGAGGTGCCCGGGGGGAAGACCGTGGGCCACGCGCCGGAAGGGAGTCCGGCGCGTGGCCCACGGCCTGCCGTGACCGACGAGGGAGGGCATCGGTGCTGGCGAGGGGAGTTGACGAGGGGAGTTGACGAGGGGAGGTGACGAGGAGCTCTGGTCGGGTCGGTGGTGCAACGCTGGCGCATCGGGTCTGGGTGGTGCGCCTGACGCCTCGCACCGGTGTCAATGGTTTGTCGAGGGTTCGACCAAGCCAATGTCACACCGACGATCGCTCATGTCAAGGGTTGGTCAAGGGTTGGCCGGAGAGGGGGTGGCGACGAGCTCTCGCGACTCGTCCTCGCCCTGGTTCGGGACCTGTTCCGGCGCGGGGTGCGGGCGACGCGGCCACCAGAAACGGTCGCCGAGGACGACCGCGATGGCGGGCACGAGCAGGGTCCGCACGACGAGGGTGTCGAGCAGCACGCCGACGCAGATGATGACGCCGATCTGGGCCAGCACCACGAGGGGCAGGACGCCCAGCACCGCGAAGACGGCGGCGAGCAGGATGCCTGCGCTCGTGATGACGCCACCGGTCGCGGCCAGCCCGCGCAGCATGCCCTCGCGCGAGCCGTGCAGGCGCGACTCCTCCCGGGCGCGGGTCACCAGGAAGATGTTGTAGTCCACGCCGAGGGCGACGAGGAAGACGAAGGCGAAGAGGGGGGCGCCGTCGTCGAGCGCCGAGAAGCCGAAGATCTTGGTGAAGATCCACCACGACGCGCCGACGCTCGCCAGGTAGGTGGCGACGACGGTGGCGACGAGGACCAGGGGTGCGACGACCGATCGCAGCAGCAGACCGAGCGCGAGCAGGACGAGGGCGAGGACGATCGGGAAGATGACGAGCCGGTCGCGCGAGGATGCCTCGGCCTGGTCGAGGGCGACGGCCTCGGTGCCCGCGACGTGACTGTCGGGCAGGGCCGTGAGCGCGGCCCGGAGAGCTCGCACGGTCTCGGTCGCCGCATCGGAGCCGGGAGCGGCCGTGATCACCGCGTCCACCTCGGCCAAGCCGTCCGCCTGCTTGACCGTGCGGGCCCCCGCGATGCCGTCGACGGCCTTCGCCGCCGAGGTCACGGCAGCCGGGTCGGCGGTCGTGACGATGACCGCCGGGTCGGCGCTGCCGGCGGGGAAGGACCGGGCGAGGCGCTCGCCGGCGGCGATGGCCTCGGGCTTCTTGAGGAACTGGTCGGAGGGCTTGAGCCCCGTGTCGATGGCGCCGATGCCGGCCGCCATGACCGCGAGGGCGACGAGCGTCACGCCGATGATCCGCTTCGGGTGGGCCGCCACGCGGTCACCGACCCGACGCCAGAGCGAGTGGCCGTCCACGAGCGACGCCTCGCCCTCGCGAGGGACCTTGGGCCAGAAGATCCAGCGGTCGAAGATGACGAGGGCGGCCGGCAGGACGAGCAGCACGAAGACCGCCGCCACGACGACGCCGACGGCGCACGCCAGGCCGAGGCCCCGGGTGGCGGGGAAGAGCGACAGCAGCAGCGTCAGCAGGCCGATGACGACGGTGACGGCGCTGGAGAGGACAGCCTCCGCCGTCCGGCGCAGGGCGAGCGACATGGCTTCGCGCCGGTCGGAGTGGCTGCGCAGCTCGTCGCGGTAGCGCGAGATGAGCAGCAGGGCGTAGTCGGTGCCGGCGCCGAAGACGAGGACGGAGAGGATGCCGATGGTCGACTCGTCCCAGACGATCGAGAAGGCGGCCAGGGTGTGGGTCGCGAGCACGGCTGCGAGTCGGTCAGCGACACCGACGACGAGGAGCGGGAAGATCCAGAGGATCGGGCTGCGATACGTGAGCACGAGCAGGAGCGCGACGACCGAGGCGGTGGCGATGAGCAGGCGGGTGTTGGCGCCCTCGAAGACCGCCGCGAGGTCCGCCTGGACGGCGGCCGGGCCGGTGACCTGTGCGGTCACCCCGGTGGGCAGGTCGGCCTTGACCGTCGTCCGAAGGTCGCGCACGAGCTCGGCCGTGGCGGTCGCGTCGTTCGCGTCCACGGGGACGACCGCGAGCGCTGCCGTGCCGTCCTCGCTGCGCTGGACGGGGGCCCGTCCCGCCGCCGGGAGCTGGGCCACCCGGCCCTCGATCGCGGTGAGGTCCGCCGGGCTCAGGGCGCCCGAGTCCTTGCTGAAGACGACCACCGCAGTGGAGCCCTCGGACTCCGGGAGCCGGTCGCGCAGCTGGAGCGCGGCCGCACTGTCCGAGCCGACGGGCAGGGCGTCGGTCGAGGCCGCCGTACGCTGCGCCTCGCCCAGGGCGCTGACGACCCCCATGGCCCCGGCCAGGGCCAGGATGACGATCGCCACGGCCCACCACTTGCGCGTGATCCTGTCGGTCACCGAGCGCACACCACACCTCCGGATAAGATGATTAACAGGGTTACTCAGTAGATTACTAAGTTGGTGAGTGATATTAGCAGCAAGGACCGTGACCGGACATCACCGGCACCCACGCGTGCCCGCGCGAGCCGTGGTGCAGCGCCCGACGCCGGGCCGGGGTCGGCCGCCGACGACCGTCGCGGGGCCGGTCTCGTCCCCGGCGTGCCGTCGTGGCGCACCACCGGCACGCTGTCGGCCCTGCAGGAGCTCGTCGAGGTGTCCGAGACCGTCCCCGCCGTCGTGGCCCGCAAGGCAGGGCTCAGCACGTCGGAGCTGCACTCGCTACGACACCTCATGCGCGGCCCGGTCGGTCCCGTCGACCTCGCCAAGATGCTCGGCGTGACCTCGGCGGCGTCGTCGGGTGTCGTCGACCGCCTCGTCGGCCACGGCCATGCCGAGCGTCGCGCCCACCCCGAGGACGGACGTCGCACGGAGGTCGTCATCACCGACAGCGGCCGCGCCGAGGTGCTGGCCCGGATGACCCCGATGTTCCAGAGCCTGGCCGAGCTCGACGCGACCCTGACCGAGCACGAGCGCGTGGTCGTCGAGCGCTACCTCCGCGGGGCCATCGAGGCCATGAAGAGCCTCCTGGCCTGACCGCTCGTCCCCGCCCACCGCTCCCGAGGGGTGCGTCCCGCTCGGTCGCTCGGGCTTGCACCGCCCACCGGCCGGCATACCCGGCCCGTGGAGCGGCGCCCCGCCTACCGCCGCCCGTCAGGCAGGCAGGTGACCGCGGAGCAGGCTGTCACCCGAGTGGGCCGGGTTGTTGTCGAACTGCTCCTTGGAGATGTCGACGACGACGTAGCCCTGGTCGATGAGGGTCTGGGTGATCGGGAAGGTGCCGGACTCGCCGGGCTGCAGGACCCCCACGGACACCATGCGCTTGCCGTCGGCGTTGATGAGCCAGACCTCGAGGTAGCCGTTGCCGGCATCGAGGGGCCGGTCCGTCACGACGCGCAGGTCGAGACCGTTTCCGGCCCGGACCACGGTCGCCTCCCCTTCACGCTGTCGGGTGTCGAGCGTCGAGAGCGACACCTGCGCGACCGGTCGACTGCCGTCGGAGCTCCAGATGGCCCTCCCGGCCAGCAGGCCGACGACGAGGCTCGCGGCCACGAGCAGCCCGGTCCAGGCCACCGTGCGCCGCCTCCGGCGCTGGTCGAGGTCGGTGACGCCGGCGGGCTCGGGCGTCGGCCCGGCGCCCTCGGACTCGACGTCCGTGCCGGAGTCGGAAGGGGTGTCGGCGGGAGGCGTGCTCGTCGACGGGTCCTCGGCGTCGAGCTGCGCCTTCACGCTGGCCCAGACGGCAGCGGGGGGAGCGGTCCAGGCCTCGACCGGCGTCGCCTGCCCGACCAGCCTTGCGGTCCGGCGGAGCTCCTCGACGGTGCTGGAGCAGGTGGGGCAGTCCCAGACGTGGTCCGACAGGTCGGCCGGGACGTCGGCGCCGACGGCGACGTCGACCAGCTGGTCGTCACTCGGGTGCGGCATGCTCCACCTCCTTCAGTCGGTCTCTGAGCTGGATCAGTCCTCGACGAACGTGGCTCTTGACGGTACCGAGGGGTAGGTCGAGGGCCCGTGCGATGTCTTCGTGCGTGCGGTCCTCGATGAAAGCCATTCGTAGCACCGCGGCCCGTGGATCGCCCATGCGCTCGAGCTCGTGCACGAGGAGCAGCCTCTCGGCCAGGTCGGAGTCGTCCACGGGAGGGGGCTGGGTGGCCGCCTCGGAGGCGAGGGCCTGCAGGTTGCGGTGGGTGCGGAAGCGTTGCGTGCGCACGTCTGCCACCCGGTGCTTCGTGATGCCCACGAGCCAGGCGACGGGGGAGCCGCGGTCCGGCCTCAGCGTGGCCCGGCCGTGCCAGGCGGAGACGAAGACCTGCTGGACGACGTCCTCGGCGTCCTCGCGCGCGCCGAGCGAGCGCAGGGCGATCGTGTGGACGAGGGGGGCCCAGCGGCGGTACATCTCGGCGAGAGCCTCGCGGTCCCCACCGCGCAACCGGGCGGCGAGCTCGGCGGACTCCACGTCAGGGTCGTCGTGCACGTGCACGAGCCCACCTAACCACGGGCCGGTCACGCCATCGGCTCTGCGGTCACGACGACGTTCTCGTCGTAGCGTCGCTTCTCACGGTCGAAGGTGCCCCCGCAGGTCACGAGGCGGATCCGGGGAGGCCCGTCGCGGGCGAAGAGCGCTGCGAGGTCGAGCGAGGCCTTGCGGATGGCGTCCACGGCCGTGACCCGGTACCGCCGCGTCTGGCCTCCGGACCGCACCGAGATGACGTCCCCGTCGTGGAGCTCGCTGATGCCGGCGATCGGCCCCACGCCGTAGCCCGGCATGTCGAGGTGCGCGGCGAGCACCGTCGCGCCGGAGCCGTCACCGGGTCGAGGGCCGTAGCGGTACCACCCCACCTGCGCGGGGGTGGCCGGTAGGGCCATCTCGCCGTCCCGGGCGACCCCCTCCGGCACGACCGGCATGTCGATCCCGAGCCGGGTGATGACCAGGCGGTCCGGGGGGCTCACGGACGGGGCCGGGTCCGGCGTCGCCGGGCGGGCGCTCGGAGAGCCGACGACGGGTGCCGGCCCGGTCGACCCGGAGGCGCCCGACCGAGCGGTCGAACCTGTCTGGGACGGGGTGGACGGGCGACCGTCGGCCTGGGCCGTCAGGGACGCTCCCGCCCCGCTGACCGGCGGTGCGGCGTCGGACGAGCGGGTCAGCCAGGCGGTGGACGCGCCCGCCAGGAGGGCGGCCGCCACGGCGGCGGCCACCCCCCTGAACGGGCTCGACGCACGGTGCCGTTGGCGCCCCGGCCCGTGGTCGGAGGGTCGGTTCATGTCCGTCTCGTCCTCGTCGTCCTGGTCCGGCCGGCGGGTCAGCGGTCGGCGTGGGCCCGGCGACGCGACACGAGGACGAGCCCACCGGCTGCGGCGGCCGCGCCGACGACGGCGGCGTAGCGCGAGACCTCGGCCGTCTGCTGCGCGGCCGCGACCTGACCACCCTCGCCGGCCGGGACGCCGCCCGGCGCGGAGTGCATGCCGGAGAGCGTCTGGACCGCGAGGGCGAGGTTCTTGTCCGCGGCGCTGCCCCACGCGTACACGATGGTGTTCGTGCCTTCCTTGAGGTTGAGGTTGGCCGGACCGATGGCCACCGTGCTCGTCCCCGCGAGCACGACGTCGGCCTTGATGGTGCCGGCGGGCAGGACGGCCGTGGCCTCCTTCGGGTTGGTCAGCCCCTTGAACGCCACGGCCCCGTTGGCGCGCACGTCGACCGCGGGGGCTGCCGCGTCGTGGCGCACGGTGATGCGCGCCTTGCCGGCCGGGATCGTGGACGTGTCGTTGACGTACGGCGTGAGCACCGGCTTCCCGTTCGCGTCGAGGTGCGCGACGACGGTGATGTTCGCGTCACCCGGCACGGCGACGCCCTTGGCCTCGATGACGGCAGCGCCCCCGGCCCCCGCACCGGCCTTGGTGACCTTGAGGTCGTAGGTGCCGGCGGGGATCATCAGCGGGTCGGTGAGCGTGCCCGGCTTGAAGTTGGTCAGCAGCGCCTTGCCGTTGGCGTAGACGTCGACCGTGGCGCCCGGCACGGCGTGCAGGATCGACACCTTGGCGTCGGCGGCGTGCGCGGGCGCGGTGGCGAACGCGGCGGGTGCGAGGGCGAGCGCGGTGACGGCGGCGAGACGAAGGGACTTCATGGTGGTTCCTTTCGAAAGGGGTTCACGAGCGCGACCGGGTCGCCCTCGGTGGGTGCACCCGAGGCGGAGGTCTGGAGCCGTGCTCCGGGCGTCAGAGGTCAGCGGGACACGTCACGCCGGAGGCGTCGGGAGCGCCCCGCTGGTCGCTCTCGGTGGTCTCGAGCGCACGTGGGTGGACCCGCGGGACCGGGAAGGGCTGACGCTGCTGCACGGCCTGTCCTCTCTCGGGGGAGCGACGGCGCCGTATGCCGTCTGCCCCTTCTTCCGAGGACGCCGCCCGTCGGGATGCACCGGTCACAGACTTTTTCCCGAGGAGGTCGGTCGAGGGCCGTGACGGTGCCGGTGGTCGTGATCGCGACCGTGGTCGGCGGGCGTGGCGCGTCAGAGGTGGGCGTTGACCGCCTCGGCCGCCCGTTGGCCCGAGACGAGGGCGCCCTGGATCGAGGCGGTGTCGCGGTGGTCGCCGCAGACGAAGACGCCGTCGCCCAGCGTGACGGGCGAACGGACCTCGAGCGGTGGGGTCATCGCCGGCAGCGCCGCAGCGACCCGGTGGCGGGTGACGACCCGCCAGCCGGAGGTGTCGCAGCCGTAGATCTCCCCGACGTGGCGCAGGACGTCGGACTCGGGGGCGTCACCGTCGGGCCGGTCGAGCAGGCAGGTCGCCTCGACGAGGTGCTTCGTCGGTGGTGCGTAGCTCGGCGCGGCGGCCGTCATGACGGCGGTGTTCCACACCGGTCCGGGCGTGACGGAGTCGTGGCGGCGGCCGTCGACCGCGACGAGCGGCAGCGTGTGGGGCGGCTCGGGCGCCTCGAACCACCAGGTCACGAGGCCCTTGGTCACCGGCTCGGGCAGGGCCGTGAGGTCGGCCGCCCCGACGGGGTCGGTGGCGACGACGGCGCTGCGGGCGCGCAGGCTGCGGCCGTCGACGCGGACGTCGACGCCGCCGTGGACGGGGGTGATGCTCTCGACGTGGCTCTGCAGCCGCACCCGGTCACCGAGCGGCTCGGCCACCTGCTCGGGGAGTGCCTGCATGCCCGTCGCCGGGACGGCGGGACGGCCGAGCGCGAACATCCGCACGAGCAGCTTGGTGAAGTTCGCCGACGAGGCCCCGTGGCTGTCGACGAGGACTCCGGCGAGGAACGGGTCGAGCACCTCCTGGCGCAGTCGACCGGTGACACCGGCTTCGTCGAGGGACTCCGCCAATGCCGAGTCCGGTTGTCCCAGAACGGTCTTGGGGTCGGCGATCACCCTCGCGGTCCACCGGGTGACACCGGCCAGCTCGCGCGGGTGCAGGTAGCCGCTGCGCATCGTGCGGGCGAGCAGCCGGGGCTCGCGGACCGGGTCGGCGAGCACCTGCAGCCCGTTGCTGCGGCGCACCAGCACGCCCGAGCCGAAGGGCTTGAGGTCGAGGGTCCCCACGTCGACCCACCGTCGGACCGCCGGGTAGGCGGGGTTGAGCACCTGGAAGCCGCGGTCGCAGCGGAAGCCGTCGACGACGTCGGTGCGGATGCGGCCGCCGACCGCGTCGGACGCCTCGAGGACGACCACCTCGTGACCGAGCTCGGTGAGGCGGCGAGCGCACCTCAGTCCGGCCAGCCCTGCCCCGACGATGACGACGTCAGCGTCCACGAAAGGATCACCCCACTGCTCGAGTCCGGCCCCCGTCGCAGCGTAGACCTCGAGCGGCCGCCGCGGTGCCGCGCCGAGGGTCCGATCCGCGGTGCTCGGTGGTGCGGCTCCCGGGACGGCGCGGTCAGGCACGTCGGTGGGGAAGAGGTGGTGATGCGGCGTCGGTGAGGCGACGCGGTCAGACGGCTCGCAGGGTGCGCGACCGGTCGCCCGTGCCGCTGCGGACCTGGCGCCGGCGCAGCGCCGCGGCCAGGACGAGCAGGGCGGCGACGATCGCCGCGATGCCCGTCGCGACCGATCGAGGTTCGCCACCCAGGCGGCCCACGGCGATCCAGACGAGACCCCACGCCATCGCCGCGGCGACCGACCAGCGACCGCAGAGCTGGCGGGCGAAGACCACGCCGAGCCCAGCAGCCACGGCGAGGACCGCGACGGCAGCCACCTGGTTGGCCGTGGCACCGAGGTCGACGCCCGAGTCGACCAGTGCCGCAGTGATGTTCGCGCAGGTCGCCACCGCGACCCATCCGAGGTAGAGGCCGAAGGTGACGTCGAGGACGACCCGCTCGACGGTCGTCGAGGCGGCCTCGCGCGTCAGGCGCTGCACCAGGACCCCGAGGGTGAGCGCGAGCGCGACGATGACGACGACGCTGACCCAGATCCAGCCCTGCTGCGTCACGAGCAGCCAGGCGGCGTTGAGCACCATCGAGGCGGCCGCGAGCCAGCCGGTGCTGCGGACCCGGTCGCGGACGGCGTTGGCCGGCAGAGCCTGCCACACGGCATACGCCAGCAGTCCGAGGTAGATCGGGGTCCAGATCGAGAAGGCCGGCCCGGCCGGCGCGACAAGGGTCGCGGTGGCGGCGAGCGCGCCGCCCGACGACTCCTCGACCCGGGTGCCGATGACCCCGACGCCGAAGAGCGTGCCGACGACGCAGAAGACCTCCGCGGCGATGACGCCGATGCGGCGCACCTGGTCGGCGGTCGTCAGAGGACGCGTCGGGTCGCTCGTCGGGTCGGAGCCCGGGCGGCTGGCGGATGTGGACATGTCGTCACCTCGGTCGCTCGGTAGATTGCTCATCCAGTTAGCGACCTTAACAGAGGGGCCGGGCCGCCGCCCTCAGCCGCGGAGCCGGACCGACAGGCACGTGACGCAGCCCTCGAGCTTCTCGAACTCGGAGATGTCGACGGTCGTCACATCATGCCCGCGTGCCGCGAGCAGCTGCGCCGTGCGTGGCGCAGAGGCCGACATCAGCACCGACATGCCGCCCAACAGCACGACGTGGGCGCCGGACTCCTCTGGGACAGCGAGGAACTCGTCCCAGACCGTCGGGTCGTCGACGAGTGGGGGATGGCCGATGACCGTGCCGTCGGGCAGCGCCGTGACCGCCGACTTCAGGTGCAGCACCTTCGAGACCGGGACCGGCACGACCTCGACCCGGTGCCCCTCCCACGCCCGCCGCAGCTGGTCGACACCCGCGAGGTTGGTGCGGCCGCCGACGCCGACCCACACGAGGTGGCCGTGCTTGAGTACGTCGCCGCCGTCGAGCGTCGCGGGCTCCTGCACCTCGACGGTGCGGTAGCCGTGGGCCTCCACGGCCTCGCGCACCCCGACGCGCTCGCCGCGCCGCTCGGGCGCCCCGGAGCGGCACAGCACCGCGACGTCGCCGTGCACGACGACCTGGTCCTCGATGAAGACCCCGTCGGGGCAGTCGTCCGCGGGGGGCGCCTCGACGACCGTCCAGCCACGTCGCCCCAGCACGTCGCAGTACTCCTGCCACTGGCGCAGCGCCAGCTCGCCGTCGACCGATCCCGACCGCTCGATGTGCGTCACGATCCCGTCCGCGAGTCGGGGGGACGGACGGCGGACGAGCGCGAGGCGACGGTGCACGCGCTCACTCTAGGGGCGGCATACGGTGGAGGGGCCGGCCGTGACCCGACTCCAGGCCGGGTGGGCCCGGGAGGCCTTGCGGCGGAAGGGACTTGACCCTCACGCGACGTGAGGCGCCACCCTCGTTCCATGACCGGAAGGACGCAGGAGATGACCACCTGGACGGTGGGGCAGGTCGCCGAGCTCGTCGGCGTCACGGTGCGCACGCTGCACCACTACGACGAGATCGGCCTGCTCGTGCCGAGCGAGCGCTCCCGGGCGGGCTACCGCCTCTACACCGAGGGGGACCTCCAGCGGCTGCAGCAGGTCGTGGTCTACCGACGGCTGGAGCTGCCGCTCGAGGAGATCGCGACCCTGCTCGACGGCGGCGAGGACGCGGCCGACCACCTGCGCCGGCAACGCGCCACGGTCATGTCCCGGCTGGACGAGCTGCGTGAGCTCGTGACGGCCATCGACCGAGCACTGGAGAGAGAGATGAACGACCAGCCCGCCACGCCCGAGGACCTCAAGGAGCTCTTCGGCGACGGTTTCAGCGACGAGTACCAGCAGGAGGCGGAGCAGCGTTGGGGCGAGACCGACGCCTGGAAGCAGTCGGCCGGCCGCACGAAGGGCTACACGAAGGCCGACTGGGCCGAGGTCAAGGCTGAGGCGGATGCCGTCAACGCCGCCTTCGTCGCCGCGCAGTCCGCCGGTGAGCCGCCCACGGGACAGGCGGCCATGGACGCCGCCGAGCAGCACCGCCTCCACATCCAGGAGCGCTTCTACGACCTCACCCACGACTTCCATCGGGGGCTCGCCGACATGTACGTCGCGGACCCCCGCTTCACGAAGACGTACGAGGACATCGCTCCCGGGCTCGCGGCATACGTCCACGACGCGATCCACGCCAACGCCGACCGTCACGGCTCGAACGGCCGACCCGACCGACCCGGCGACGGGGCCGGCGAGCGGGAGACCAAGGGCACCTGACCGAAAGATGAACGCGGCGGGGGAGGGCGACCTCCCCGCCGTAACCTTGTCGTATGCGAGTCGGAGTCTTCGGTGCCACGGGTCAGGTCGGCGGGGTCATGCGTGCCCTCCTCGAGGAGCGGGACTTCCCGGTGACGCAGGTGCGCTTCTTCGCGTCCGCGCGCTCGGCCGGGACGACGCTGCCCTTCAAGGGTGAGGACGTCGTCGTCGAGGACTCGGCGACGGCCGACTTCTCCGGCATCGACATCGCGCTCTTCTCCAACGGCGGCGCCGCCTCCAGGGAGCTCGCGCCCAAGGTGGCCGCGGCCGGCGCGACCGTCATCGACAACTCGAGCGCGTGGCGCAAGGACCCCGAGGTCCCCCTCGTCGTCTCCGAGGTCAACGCCGCCGACCTCGACGACATCCCCAAGGGCATCGTCGCCAACCCCAACTGCACGACGATGGCCGCGATGCCCGCGCTCAAGCCGCTGCACGACAAGGCGGGGCTCGTGCGCCTTCACGTCAGCAGCTACCAGGCCGTCAGCGGCTCCGGCGGCGCCGGGGTCAAGGAGCTGGACCGCCAGCTCAAGGGCGCGTATGCCGCGGGCGACCCCACCGGCCTCGCCCTCGACGGGCGCGCGGTGGCAGTCCCCGACGCGCAGCTGTATGCCGTGCCGGTCGGCTTCAACGTCGTGCCCCTCGCGGGTTCGGTCGTCGACGACGGCTCGCTCGAGACCGACGAGGAGCAGAAGCTGCGCAACGAGTCGCGCAAGATCCTGCACGCCCCCGACCTGCGGGTCTCGGGCACGTGCGTGCGCGTCCCCGTCTTCACCGGGCACAGCCTCGCCATCCACGCCGAGTTCGCCGAGGACATCACCCCCGACGAGGCCCTCGACCTGCTGAAGAACGCGCCCGGCGTCATCGTCACCGACGTGCCCAACCCGCTCGAGGCTGCCGGCCGCGACGAGGTCTTCGTGGGGCGGGTCCGTGCCGACCAGGCGGCGCCCGAGGGCAAGGGCCTCGTGCTCTTCGTCGTCGGCGACAACCTGCGCAAGGGCGCGGCCCTCAACGCGGTCCAGATCGCCGAGGAGCTGCTCACCCGTCGGTCCTGACGGTGGGGTCGCATAGGGTCGGGGCGTGACGGAGAACCTCGCGGCCGCGACCCATCGACAGGACACCGCCCCCGGGCTCTTCGTGTGCTTCGAGGGCGGCGACGGCGCCGGCAAGTCCACCCAGGCTCGGCTGCTCACCGAGGTGCTCGAGCAGCGGGGACGCGAGGTCGTCGTGACCCGCCAGCCGGGTGGCACCCCGCTCGGCGCCCAGATCCGCGAGCTCGTCCTGCACGGCGACCACGTCGCGGCCCGGGCCGAGGCGCTGCTCTTCGCCGCCGATAAGGCGCACCACGTCGACCAGCTCATCAAGCCGGCGCTCGCCGCGGGCCAGGTCGTCATCACCGACCGCTACGTCGACAGCTCCATCACCTACCAGGGCGCCGGCCGCGAGCTCGGCCGTGACGAGATCACCGCCCTGCAGCACTGGGCCGTCGGTGGGCTGCTGCCCGACCTCACCATCGTCCTCGACGTCTCGCCCGAGGTGGGCCGGGAGCGGCGTGGTGACGTGCACGACCGCCTCGAGTCCGAGGCCGACGCCTTCCACGGCGCGGTGCGTCGCGGCTACCTCGAGCTCGCCGCCGCCGACCCCGACCGCTACCTCGTGCTCGACGCGACGCAGGCGGTGGAGCGCCTCCACGCCGCCGTCGTCGACGGCGTCGACCGGGTCCTGGCAGGGCGCCCGTGACCGTCTGGGACGACCTCGTCGGGCAGGAGCCCACGATCGAGACGCTCTCGCGCGCCGTGAGCGACGAGTCGGCCATGACACACGCGTGGCTCTTCACCGGGCCGCCCGGGTCGGGCCGGTCGACCGCGGCCCGCGCCTTCGCGGCGGCGCTGCAGTGCCCCCAGGGCGGCTGCGGCCAGTGCCGTGAGTGCCGCACCGCCCTCGACGGCAGCCACGCCGACGTCAAGGTCGTCGCCACCGAGGGCCTGTCGATCAAGGTCGCCGAGGCCCGTGCGCTCGTCCAGGAGGCGGCCCTGCGCCCGTCCGTGGGCCGCTGGCGCATCATCATCATCGAGGACGCCGACCGACTCACCGCCTACACCGACGCCCCCGCCGACGCGCTCCTCAAGGCCCTCGAGGAGCCGACGCCGCGCACCGTCTGGATGCTCTGCGCCCCGAGCCTCGAGGACGTCATCGTCACCATCCGCTCCCGCTCGCGCCACGTGCGGCTGCGCACGCCCCCGGTCGAGGCCGTCGCCGACCTCCTCCAGCGCCGCGACGGCGTCGACCCCGCCATGGCGTTGTATGCCGCCCGCGCCGCGCAGTCGCACATCGGCCTCGCGCGCCGGCTGGCCCGCGACGAGCAGGCCCGGATCCGCCGCCGTGACGTCCTCGCCATGGCGACGAAGATCCTCGGGGTGGGCGACGCCATCGGCGCGGCCGCCGACCTGGCCCAGATCGCCGACGAGGAGTCCACCGCCTCGAGCGCCGAGCGCGACGCCGCCGAGCGCTCCCGGCTCATGGAGACCCTGGGCGCCGACCCGACCGCGCGCACCCAGCCGCCGCACATCCGCTCGCAGGTGTCGGCCCTGGAGCGCGAGCAGAAGACCCGCGCCACCCGCGCGGCGCGTGACGTCGTCGATCGCGCCCTCGTCGACCTCACCTCGATCTACCGCGATGCGCTCGTGCTGCGCCTGCGCTCCGACGTCGACCTCGTCAACCCCGACGCCGTCGACAAGGTGCGCGCCCTCGCCGGCGTCTTCAGCCCCGAGCAGCTCCTCGGCGCGATGGACGCGATCACCGAGGCACGCGACCGCATCAACGCCAACGTGCAGCCCCTGCTCGCCCTCGAGGCCATGGCCCTGCAGCTGCGGGTGCCGCGTGACCTCGGCGTCTGAGCGGCCCCTCCCGCCGGGCCACGCGGCATACGGCCTCGATGCGGTCACGACTCTGCGTCGACGAGGCCGCGCTCAGGTCGACCCGTTACGGTTTCGGGCATGACGACGCGCCCTGCCGCCATCTCCCGCGCCCTGACCGCCGCTGCGGCGACCCTGGCGCTGGTGCTGTCGGCGGCGGCCTGCACGACGACGACCGAGGCTCCGGTGGCGCCCGGCGCCCGCACCGGCGTCCCCGCCGCGACGGCCGCGCCCACCCCGGCTCTCGCGAGCTACTACGCCCAGAAGCTCGACTGGAAGAAGTGCGGCAGCCTCGAGTGCGCCGACCTGCGGGTCCCGCTCGACCACGCGCACCCCGACCCCTCCAACGACCTCACCATCAAGGTCGCCCGCGTCAAGGCCCGTGACCAGGCCAAGCGCCTGGGCTCGCTCCTGGTCAACCCCGGCGGCCCCGGCGCCTCCGGCATCGAGTACGTCCGCGGCGGCGCCGAGACCATCGGCGGCCCCGAGGTGCGCCGCTACTACGACCTCGTCGGCTTCGACCCCCGCGGCGTCGCGAGCTCCGACCCGATCGACTGCCTCGACGACAAGGCCCTCGACGCCTTCCTCGCCGCCGACCCGACACCCGACACCCCGGCCGAGGAGCAGACCCTCATGACCGAGGCCAAGGCCATGGCCGACGGGTGCCAGAAGGACAACCCCGAGCTCGTCAAGCACCTCTCCACGGCCGACGCCGCCCGCGACATGGACATCCTCCGGGCCGCCGTCGGCGACACGCAGCTGAACTACCTCGGCAAGTCCTACGGCACGTTCCTCGGCTCCACCTACGCCGACCTCTTCCCCAAGCGGGTCGGCCGAGTCGTCCTCGACGGCGTCGTCCCGCCGGACCTGACGAGCGCCGAGCTGGGGGAGGGCCAGGCCCGCGGCTTCCAGATCGCGACGCAGGCCTACGTCGAGGACTGCGTCACCGAGGACTGCCCGCTCGGCTCCACCCCCCAGGCCGCCCTCAAGGGCCTCGACGACTTCTTCACCGAGGTCGACCAGAAGCCACTGCCGACCGGCGACCCCAGCGCGCCGCTGCTGACCGAGGGCTGGGCGCGGCTCGGCGTCGCGGTCGCGCTCTACGACCAGGGCTCCTGGAGCATTCTCACCGACGCCCTCAAGGAGGCCAAGGCCGGCAACGGCCAGAGCCTCATGCAGCTGGCCGACGCCTACGCCGGCCGTCGTCCCGGGGGCGGCTACGACGGCAACCTCATGGAGTCGATCTTCGCCGTCAACTGCCTCGACCGGCCCGACAGCCCCGACCTGTCCGCCTACGAGAAGTACGCCAAGGACTTCTCGGTCAAGGCCCCGACCTGGGGCGCCAACCTCGCCTGGGGTGCGCTGCCGTGCGGCGTGTGGCCGGTCAAGTCCGCCGTCGGCCCGCACAAGGTCCGGGCGCCGGGCAGCGAGCCCATCGTCGTCGTCGGCACGACGCGCGACCCCGCGACGATCTACGAGTGGTCCAAGCGCCTGCGCGACCAGCTCGACAACGCCGTCCTCGTCTCCTTCGACGGTGACGGCCACACCGCCTACGGCCGGAGCAACACCTGCGTCGACAGTGCCATCGACGCCTTCTACGTGCAGGGGCGTGTCCCCAAGGACGGACTCAAGTGCTGAACGAGGACCCTCGTCCCGACGACCTCCCCGACGCACCGACGGGGTATGCCGCCCTGCCGCCCGACTACTCGCCGCCGGTCGCCACCGGCAGGGTCCAGACCGTCCGTCCGGGCCTGCGCCCGGCCCTCGCGGTGGTCGCCGTGGTCGCCGTCGTCGCGGTCGTCGCCCTCGCCGTCTGGCGCATCAGCAGCCCGCCGCCGGCTGCGCAGACCCCGGGACCGGTCGGCTCGTCCGTGACGGCGTCGGGCCCGGCCTCCCCGACCCCGACGGCCGGGAGCCCCTCGCCCGGCAGCACGGCGGCGCAGGGCTACCCGGCTGCACTCGCGCCCTTCTACACCCAGAAGCTCAGCTGGGCGCCGTGCCCCGACAACGCGAGGCACCGGTGCACCACCATGCAGGTGCCCGTCGACTACGCCAAGCCCGCCGGTGACAGTTTCACCCTCGCCCTGCGCAAGGCGCCGGCCACCGACCCGGCCAAGCGCCTCGGCTCCCTCGTCATCAACCCCGGCGGCCCCGGCGGCTCCGGGGTCGAGTACGCCCAGTACGCGTCGTTCGTCTTCTCGCCCGCGGTGCGGGCGGCATACGACGTCGTCGGCTTCGACCCCCGCGGCATCGGTGCGTCGAGCCCCGTGCGGTGCCTGAGCAACTCCGACATGGACCTGCTCTTCAGCGCCGACCCCACGCCCGACACGGCGGCCGAGCGCTCGACGCTGCTCGCCGACGTCGACGGCGTGACGAAGCGGTGTGCGGCTCGGGGCGGCGTCCGTGCCATGCACATGAGCACCACCGAGGTGGCGCGTGACATGGACGTCATGCGGGTGCTGCTCGGTGACCGCAAGCTCAACTTCTTCGGCGGCTCCTACGGCACGTTCCTCGGGGCGATCTACGCCGACACCTTCCCCGAGAAGGTCGGCCGGATGGTGCTCGACTCGGCGTTGTCGCCCAACCAGACCGAGCTGCAGGAGATGACCTACGACATCCAGGGCTTCGAGTCCTCGATCGACGCGTTCATCGGCTGGTGCGTCGCCCGCAGCGACTGCGCCCTCGGGAGCGACAAGAGCCGCGCCCGACAGAAGATCGTCGACCTGCTCGACGCGGTGGAGAAGAAGGGCCTGAAGACGAGCAAGCCCGGCCTCACGACGATCGGCGAGGGCTGGGTCGGCTTCTCGATCTTCATGTGCCTCTACTCCGACACGTCGTGGCCGACGCTCAACCAGGGCCTCGCCCAGGCGTTCAGCGGCAAGGGCGACATCCTGCTCGCCAAGGGCATGTCCGTCGTCGAGCGCGGCATCACCGGCGACTACGCGCCGAGCACCTACCTCCAGGCGATGATCCCGGTGCGGTGCGCCGACTGGCCGCGCGCCACGACCGCCCCCTCCCTCGCGGCCGAGCAGAAGAAGGCCCAGGCGGCCCACCCGCTCTGGGCGCGGATGACCGGCGAGCTCTACGACAACTGCCGCACCTGGCCCACGCCGGGCCGCACCCCCAAGGGCACGACCCTCGCCCAGGGCGCCGGACCCATCCTCGTCATCGGCAACGAGCGGGACCCGGCGACGCCCATCGGCGGCACGAAGCAGCTCGCGAAGGACCTCGCATCGGGCGTTCTGCTCACTTCGGACCATGACGGGCACGGCACCTACTACGCTGGCAACTCGTGCGTGGACTCCGCCGTGGACGGGTACCTGCTCAGGGGGACGGCGCCGGCCGACGGCACGACCTGCTGAGCCGACTGCTCGCGCCCCTCATCTCCGTCGCGATCCTCGCGACCCTCCTCCTGCTGGCCACCGGCCCCTCGACGGTGCCGGGCAGCCCTGTGCCGCAAGGCAAGTCCGGCGGCAGCGTCCCGACGACTGCCAGACCGGCTGGTGAGCCCGCCCGCAAGGACCGGCCCGCCACGACGCCGATCGCCTTCACCGCCCCCGTCGTCGCGGACCCCGCCTACCTGCGGGCCTACTACGGCAAGCGCGTCGCATGGGCCCCGTGCCACGACGACAAGACCTTCGACTGCGGCACCGTCGAGGTGCCGGTCGACTACCAGACCCCGAACGGCGCCCGCACCTCGATCGCGCTGCGCCGGCTGCCGGCGTCCAGCCCGGGTGTCCGCATCGGGTCGCTCTTCATCAACCCCGGCGGTCCCGGAGGCTCGGGCCTCGACTTCGTCGACGAGGCGCCCTCCTTCTTCGGAGACGCCGTGCGCGAGCGCTACGACATCGTCGGCTTCGACCCACGGGGGATGGGCGAGTCCGATCCCGTGCGCTGCCTCAGCGACGCCGACCTGGACGCGATGTATGCGGCCGACCCCACCCCCGACACGGCGGCCGAACGCGCCGCTGCCCGCCGGGCACCGGCCGTTCGGAACGCCCGCTGCCTGTCACGGGGCGGGCCTCTCGCCGCGCGCATGGGCACGGAGTTCGTCGCCCGCGACCTCGACGTCCTCCGCTCCGCGGTGGGAGACGAGCGCCTCAACTACTACGGCGTCAGCTACGGCACCATGATCGGCGCGCTCTACTCGTACTTCTACCCGAGCCGGGTCGGGCTGATGGTGCTCGACTCCGCGGTGCTGCCCGACGGGCTGCCCGAGCAGGCGCCGACGCAGCAGCAGGTCGATGCTGCCGCGCGCGGCTGGGCAGACGAGTTCGACGACGTCTTCGACGACTTCGTGACCGACTGCGGGTCGAGCATCGAGTGTCCGCTCGGCACCGACCGGACCGCCGTCTCGCGTGAGCTCGTCACGCTCCTGGACGGACTGGACCGCCGGCCCCTGGAGACCGGCTACGACAGCCTGCCGCGGCTCACGGAGGGGTGGGCGCAGACGGCGATCGACGCCGGTCTGAGTCGCCCCGACACGTGGCCCGAGCTCGTGGACGCCCTCGATGCGGCGGTCAACGACGGCGACGGCGGCCCGCTGGCCTGGTTCGCCATGGAGATGACCGACCGCAACGAGGACGGCACGTATGCCGCCACGACCTTCGGACGCTCGCACCTGCTCGTCAGCTGCTCGGACTGGCCGCGGTCTCCGTGGGACTCGGCGGTCCCCAGCCACGACGTCCTCGCCAACCACCCCCTGTGGGCGCGGGTGCAGCCGACGACGCCGGACCCCTGCGACGGGTGGAAGGGCGTGCCGCGCGCGACGCTGCTCGTCGGTGCCGACGTGTCGACGCCCGTGCTCGTCATCGGCAACGAGGGGGACCGGACGACGCCCATCGAGAGCACCAAGGGGCTCGCGTCGGAGATCCTCCGGTCCCGGTTCGTCACCGTCTCGGCGGACGGGCACGGCGCCTACGGCACCGACAACGACTGTGCCGACGCCGTCGTCGACGGCTACCTGGCCCGCCTGCAGGCTCCGCAGAACGACTATGTCTGCGGGGCCAACACCTGAGGACGCGCCCGCTCCTCGCCCGAGGTCACTCGGTGGAGACGCGGAGCACGATCTTGCCCGCCGTGTGGCCCTCTTGGTTGAGGCGGAAGGCGTCGGCGAGCTGCTCGAGCGGGAAGGTCTGCACGACGGGGACGGTCAGGTCGCCGCGCTCGACGAGCGCCGCGAGGTGGGCCAGCTCGGCGCCGTCGGGGCGCACCCAGACGTAGTGGCCGCCCGCGGCGGCCACCGAGCCGTCGGCGATCGAGCCGTGCCGTCCGCCCTCGGCGAGGACGGCGGTGGTCACGTCGAGCACGTCGCCGACGAAGTCCGCCACCGCGTCCACGCCGTCGGGCGCCAGCTCCCGGATGCGCTCGACGACGCCGTCGCCGTAGGTGACAGGCTCGGCGCCGAGCTCGCGCAGCCGGTCGTGGTTGCGCTCGGAGGCGGTGCCGATGACCCGGGCGCCGAGCGTGCGGGCGATCTGCACGGCCAGCGACCCGACGCCACCGGCGGCGGCGTGGACGAGGAAGGTGTCGCCCGCGCCGACCTCGAGACGCTTGAGCATCCGCAGCGCGGTGAGGCCGGCGAGCGGCAGTCCGGCCGCCTCGTCCCAGGACATCGACGCCGGCTTGGCGGCCAGGGCCCGGACCGGCACGCTGACGAGCTCGGCGAAGGTGCCGCCGTGCACGTAGTCCTTGCGGGCGTAGGCCAGCACCTCGTCGCCGGGGGAGAACTCGGGGGTGTCGAAGCCGACGGCCTCGACGACTCCCGACACGTCCCAGCCGGGCACGACCGGGAAGCGCACGTCCATGACCGGGTCGAGGCCGCCTGACATGAGCTTCCAGTCCACGGGGTTGACCGACGCCGACCGGACGCGGACGAGGACCTCGCCGGGGCCGACCTTGGGCCGGGGCTGCTCGGTGAGCGCGAGGACCTCGGGTCCGCCGTAGGTGTCGTAGGTCATGGCACGCATGGTCTGGCCGGCCTCGTTCGTGTCGCTCATCCGGGTTCTCCTCGCTGGTGGGTGGTGGTCAGGAAATGACTGCTGCGAGGCGCGGCACGGTGGGGCGGTCGCGCGCTCGTCAGGTTCAAGGTCGGGCGCACCACGCGGCATTCCCGTCGCTCGCGGAGCCCGTCCCGCAGCCCGCCACGGGCGCGACCGCGCCCGAGGGAACGGGAGGTGGGGCGCGATTTTTCTCCGGCAGGGGTCCTGCGTATACTCAACCTCCGTGTCCGGTCGCGCTCGTCGCGAGTGGCACGGCCAGCCGCTTTAGCTCAGTCGGCCAGAGCGATTCACTCGTAATGAATAGGTCGTCGGTTCGATTCCGACAAGCGGCTCCACGCAACACCACAGGTCAGGCCCCCTTCTCGCCAGAGTCGGGGGCCTTTCCCTTGCCCGTGGCGGCATCAGATGCCCCCGTGGTGCCCCCGACCTTCTGCGCTGCCTCCCACAGGTTGCGGTCGATCAGGTGGCCGTAGAGGTCCATCGTCATGGCCGCCGAGGCGTGCCCGAGGATGCGTTGGACGACCTTCGGGTCGGCGCCCGCGCCGAGCCAGATGGACGCCGCCGTGTGCCGTAGGTCGTGAGCCCGCAGGGCCGGCCGGCCGATGGCGGCGCAGGCCTCACGCCATCCGACGGATCGCTTCCAGTTGGACTCCGAGAGCGGCCCGCCGCCAGGTGCGCTGAACACCCATGCCGAGGATGACTTGCCGGCCGACCAGAGGTCGAGGATCGGCACCACTGCTGACGGCAGTGCCACGGTGCGCGAGCGGTGACCCTTCAAGGTGTCGACGTATAGGCCGCCCTTCGAGCTGCTGGCGAGAACGGTTCGCTGCAGGCGCAGGCCCTCACCCGGCACCTTGACGCGGTCCCCGACCTGGAGGCCGGCCAGCTCGCCCCACCTCAGTCCGCACAGACCGAGGACCCGAACGACGTCGGCATACGGGCCGTTGCATGCGAGGGCTAGCGCCTCGAGCTCCTCCAATGAGAGGAACTGGCCCTCGCGACGGGCACGCCCTGCCTTGGGAGGCTTGACCAACGCGGCGACGTTCCTGGACACGCGACCGTCGGCGACGGCGAATGCCAGCATCGAGCGCAGTGTGGACAGGTAGCGGCTCGCGGTCGACCCGGACAGACCGGCGGCCACGAGCCCTCCTGCCCACGCCGAGACCTGGGCCTCGGTGATCGACGCGATCGGTACGTGCCCGAACTTGGGCGCGACGTGGTTCGTCCAAGCGGATAGATCAGCCTCCTGTGTTTTCCTCTTGAGGCCCTGTCGCGAGGCGAGCCACTCCGGGAAGAGCGACGCCAGCGGCACCCTTCCCCGTCGCGGGTCGAACCACTCGCCCGAGCGCAGCCGCCGAGCCTGCTCCTGATCCCACGCGACCGCATCAGACTTGCGGTCGAAGACACGGGTCGCCACCTCGCGCCCATGGGACTTCACACGCGCCCGGTAGCGGACGCGGTCGCCCCGAACCAACCGCTGGATGCTCACGCTGCGGGTGTCCCTTCGCGTTGTGCCTCGAGCCAGGCGTCGACGTCCTTCACGTCCCAGACGAGGCGACGGCCCACCTTGATCGCGGGCGCGAACCGGCCCTCCTGGCGCAGCCAGCGGATGGTTAGGACGGGGACGCGCAACCGTTCGGCGACCTCGTCGATGGTCATCAGTTCCATCTCTCAACTCCAATCTCCTCGCGGTGCGGTCTCTCGTGTCTGGCTCTCGCTCGTTCTTGGGCATACTCGCGGGCGCGGGCGGCGGCAGCTTTGGCGAGTTCGGCGTCGCCGTCGGTGTCCCAGCCGGATCCGGCGTAGGTCCAGTGCCCGACGACGAGGGTGGTCTCGGTGTCCTCGTCTTCGAGGAGGTCCTCGAGGTCGCGGGCCTCGAGCGTGCGCCCCTCGAGGTTGGCCGCGGCGAGGCGGCGCTGGAACCGGACGCGGGCGCGGCGCAGCCGGCCGAGGGTGACGCTGTAGCGGCGGGACTTGGAGGAGAAGTGGCCGCGGAACCCGAGCATGTGGGCCCACTTGCCGAGCAGCGCGTACGGGCGCTCGGCCATCGGAGCCTCAGCGGCGGCCGCTTCGGTCTGGTGCCGGGCGACCGTCTGGGCGATGGTCGAGCGGAGCCGGTGCAGGTGCGGGCTGGCCGCGTCGGTCGAGTCGGTCGCGGACTTCGTCGCGTACTTGGCCAGGTAGCCGGCCACCTGCTCGGCCTCGAGCTGCTTCTCGGGGTCGTCGGTGCGGTGAGCGTTACGGACCGGTCGGGCGTCGACCTGCGCGCCAAAACGGAGCCGTCGGGCCAGGTCACCGCCGAACAGGGGCGGGGCGTCGAACCACACGGACGCGGCGGCGGTCTCGATCGCGGACGAGAGCAGGGCGGCGGTGATCCCGGCCGGGGCCGGCGCATGTGAGCCGTCGTCGTCGGTGGCCTTGCCGTCGACGCGGACGAGGGCGTGGAAGTGGACGAGGCCGCGCAGCTGGTACTCGGCGACCTTGGCGAACTGCACGGTCGCGATCCTCGCGAGCCGGTGGGTGCTCATGCCGAGTATCTGGGCCAGGACCCGGCGCAGGGTGATGGTGAACCGGCGCCACAGCTCCGGGGCCCACCACTGCCACACGACGTGCGAGGCGTAGTCGTAGCAGTCGCCGCACAGCGGCTGCCCGAGCAGCGGGTCATCGTCCGTGTGGGTGGTGTGGCACGTCGTCGGCCGGCCGTGCGGGCAGCGGTCTGCTTGGCCCTTGGTCCGGTAGGGGCGGCAGCGGCGGCCGCTGCGGGTGCCGTGCACCGGGCCGAACGACGGCGCGGTCAGCGTCGCGAACACCAGCGGGTTCTCCCGCACCTGCTCGGGGACGCCCTTCCCGCCGACGACCCCAGCCCGGATCAGGTGGAACGTGTCGGAGGCGTAGACGCGGGAGCACGAGGGGCAGTCGGCGGCGCGCCTGTTGCCGCAGCGCACGTGCAGGACCCCGAGCGGGCTCTCGGCCGAGGAGAAGGTCGAGAGCACCTCACCCGTGGCCGCGTCGACCGTCTGGGAGGAGCCGTGCAGCCGGATCGGCTTGGCGCAGTGGCCGACCCGGAAGGCGGCCTCGGACCAGGCGTCGAAGTCCTGGGACAGCAACCGGGCCAGGACCTGGGCCTCGGTCGCCGAGTCGAGGTGGCTCAGGTCGAGAGGGTGACCTTCACGGCCCGGACGGTCATCGGCCCGCTGGGGGTGCAGGGGGACGGCGTCCCAGACGCGGTCACGTGTTGCCCGGCTCATCTCGGCCACCCCCTTCCCTGTTCCGGGTGGGTGTGCCGTGCAGCTAGTGCAACCCGCGCTGCACGACACACCCGGTCCAGAAGGGCGGCCACTGAAAGTTCGAGAAGGAGGTGCCGGCGCCGCGGGTTGCTCACACGCCGACCACGTCAAAGGTCACGAAGAAGATGGCGGACCAGGAGATGCGTGTCTGTGTGTGTGACGGCAATTCGTGTGTATGGCCTCTGGCCGGGGTGGGGAGCCGACCCCCAGGGCATCAAGCCCGCAGTTTTGTCAGTTCAGGTTTTTGTTTGGGTATGTCCGCACTCCCACCATCCACGCCCAAGGTGCAGATCCACGAAGAAACACGCCGCGTGTCGCGCGGTCGAAGTTTCACCCACATGCCGATGGTCGGACGTTTCAATCCTGCCGATGACAGCGCGTCCCAGCGCCTGACCGTCGAACTCCGCAGAGCGTGCTCTTGACGAAACGGCCGTTCACCGAAAGAGGGCGTAGTCGATGACCGCCGGGATCTTGACCTCGAGCTTTCCAGGGCTCGACGTCAAGATCTGCTCGTAGCTGAGCAGGAGACCGGTCACGTGGTCGAAGACCATGACGAACCGGGCCGGCAGGCCGCCCGGTTGCGAGGTCGACACGCCAATCCCGAGGCCGGCGCGCCCTTCTCGGTCCCGCAGAGTGCCCAGGTCCAGGACGTCCGTGCGGGACGCGAGCAGCCGCAGCAGCTGCGCCCGGACTGCGGGATCGGGGCGCTGTTCCTTGTAGAGGTCGGTGATGGCCACGAACAACTCACCGGTGCCCAGTTCAGCTATCGGGTGTGCCTGGCGCAGCTGATCCCACAGCGTTGAGTCCTCAGCGCTGAGGGCGCCGGCATAGATGCGAGGGGTCTGCCCAGGGCCGTACTTCTCGTCGCGGATGACCGTGCCCGGCGTTGGCAGGTCGAAGTCACTGACGTCATAGCCTGCGGGGACTTCGGGTGCGCCGATACGCACGGTGCGCTGACCGGACCCGTCCGCCACCAGGGAGAAGTCGACGTTCTGGGGGACCACTGCCGACCGGACGGGCTGGTCGTTCACCACCCGGGTGAATAGCGACCACGTGGAGTACCGGCTGCCGAGGGCACCCATGAGCGTGGACCCGGCAGCGGTCGCCGCGGCGGAGGTCAGGGTCTGGGTGGCAGGACCTCCCTCGGCAAGGCATCCGTCAAGGACTGGCGGAGTCGCGGCGAAAGCGGCCGCAGGCTTGCTTCCCGGCAGCAGCGGGGGACCGACGACCAGGATCGATGCGGCGCCGGCGGCCGCGAGGCCCCCGATGACCGCCCGTCGCGGGATCCGTCCTTGGCTGCCAGTTGTTGAGCCGCCTGTTCGCGGCGTCGCCAAGATGTCCGCGAGGTCGTCCTCGCGTCGGGCGACGTCGAGGGCCGTTGCGTCCTTCGGTGCGAGCTGCTTGAGCAGGTCAAGGTCGTTCGTCATTCTTCTAGCCCCTTCTGCCTCGTTACGCTCGCCCACTCCTTCGTCGGAGCAGGCGACTCAAGTTCGCGCTTCAGTCGTGTCCTGGCTCGGTGCAGACGGACCGCGGCGGCTCCACGGCTGCAGCCCAACGCGGCGGCCAGCTCGGCGCCCGAGAGCTCCTCCCAGGCCACCAGCAGCAGCACCTGCCGGTCCGGGAGCGACAGCCGGTCCACCGCGGCCGCGACCTGGCGCAGCTCTTCGAAGTGTTCGTATCGGTCCGTCAGGTCGCCGGCCTCAGGCCTCGGCTCCGTGTCCTCCAGTGAGGCGGTCAGCGGGTGTGCCGCGCGGTTGGTCGCCAACACCACTCGGTGGGCCACCCCGAACAGCCACCCGAGCTCCGCAGCAGGGATCTGGTCGAGACGACGCCACGCCACCAAGAACACCTCGGCAGCCACGTCGGCGGCCGCGCCACGATCGTGCAGGCGCCGGTACGCGAAGCCGTGGATCGCCGCGTAGTGCAGCCGGTACAGCCGAGAGAACCGCTGCACCTCACCCGCTTCGTCGTTCCTCCGCACAGTTGTAAGTGTCGCGAATCTCGATTCGATTACTTGCCCAAGCCGGCACTCCCTGCGCTCGTCACGGTCGGAAGCGATTCACCGGTCATCAGCGTGAGTCGTTTTCCGAATCTGCAAGGGACCCACTTCAAGTCGCCTCGGCTGGGTCTGGGGTCTACCTTTCTCCCATGGAGTTCACAGGGGACTCCTAGGAAGGATTGCCAATGATGTCAATTCTGATGAGAAGTGCCGCGCTCTTGGCGGTGATGGGACTGACAGCTGCAGGTCCGGTCGCCTCTAGCGCGGCCGTCAACCACGGAAATGGTGGAGGTCTGGTCGCTTCCAGCGCGGCCGCCGGCCGCTCAGTCGCGGGCTTCGACGGCGGAGAGGCTGTCTCTTGGTCAGAACCGAGGACCATGGCCGACGGCGAAGTCGTGGTGGAGGCGCGTGACTCCTCCGGCGCTGTAGTAGGAAAAGCAGGCTTCAAGCCTGGGGTGAAGCCCGAAGGCCGCAGCAGCAAGTCTTCAGCGCGTGTTGCTACCGCTAGTGGCTGCGACAGCGGGGGAGGCCGAGATGCCTGCATCTACGTCTACGGCGATGGGCTCTACATCGACCTATGGGAGACGCGGGCCTATGGCAATTGGGGCTGCTCGACTGCCTACTACCAGCGCAACGGCAACGTAGTTGCCTCGTACCGCATCTGCCCTGGCACAACCCAGGAGGGCATGTACTACTCGTATTGGGATGCGAATCGCAGTTATCACGACAGCGATCAGGTCTGTAACCAATGGAGCGGCTCGGTCGCAAGACCATGCCTTTGGATAGAGGCATAGAGCGTTTGGGGCGTGCGTGTCTTCCCGCACGCCCCATCGTGCGCTACCTCTGGATGTCGAACTTGGAGACCGTACGGCTGCCCGAGCAAACATGGGCGCCCAGAAGCACGCGGGTATCGTCGGGGTCGGGAACCAAACGGACCACCTCAGTGCTTCCGTCCGAGTAGACGGCTCGTACGGACTCAACGGTTCGGCGGACACGCACAATCGTCGAGACCGGCACTCCGTCTGCTTGACCTTGGAAAGTGGAGAAGTCAACGCCCTCGGTGAGAGACGGGGACCCGTAACCGCCTTTGAAGCGGGCGCCGAGCGCAGTTGTAACCGCGATCCAGATAGTGCGACCGCCCTTATCGTCTACCGACCGCCCAAGGGTCCACCGCGTTTGGTCTTCAGTGATGCCTTCGTCAAGTTGCGCGTCATTGCGAGCAGTGGACATGAATCACTCTCCCGAGTTCGGCTGTCTCTAGAGGGGCAAGGCTAGCGACTTGCGGCTCCGGCGCTCGTCGAACGTATCGCACAACCGACGAGGTTCGGAGCCCACGAGCGCGTCACAGAGCGGGTGTACCGGAGACGTTCACGGGCGCCAGTAGCTGGAATTCGAGATGATCCGAATTTGTGTCTTGACTCACCTGATGCTTGACACTCCGGCTAGGAAACTGAGGTAGCGGTCCGTGGCCGCTGGCCCTTGATGCTACGCACGGGCTTGGTGCTGGTCCGACGGAAGACACGGGTCTCACCGTCGGCCTCGACGG
>NZ_BAAARE010000014.1:0-160523 GCF_039532035.1 Terrabacter carboxydivorans
CCCCGTCCCGTCGTCGACACAACCCGATCACACGCTGCCGAGCACGACCTCGATTAGCTATGCAGGGACCGACGACGAGACACCGGCACCCGCCCAGCCCTTGACGCTAAACACCTCACGCTGATGAGAGGAAATATGCTTCCGCCCTCCACCTGCGCAGGGCGGGCGGCCCGGCTCGCCTGGCCCGTACTTCACGCGATGGCCCCGGCATCCCCGAGCCCGGATGCCCGCGATCGACGCGCCCACCCGCCATGGGAGAAGGCCCCTCCATCGCGGTCGCCCACCGCGTCAAGGTCGGGGTGCTCCAGGAGGCGACCTCCCAGCGGGGGTCGCGGCCTGAAAAGCACCGGGAGGGCACACGGCATCAACACTGAATGCCGAACAGCCGGTCGTGGAGCCGGGGGACGTGAGGTCAGGCGTGGACGACAGCGGTCATGACGACCGAGGCCGTGACGAGCCCGGTCGCCAGGGCGATCTCCAGGGCGGCACCGATGACGTCGCCCGTGATGCCTCCGAGTCGTCGCACGGCGTGGGCTCGGGTCACGACTGCAGCGACCACGCCGGCGAGGACCACGAGCAGCGGGCCCAGCGCCCCCGTCCACGAGGAGATCCCGGCCAGAGGCGCAAGGACGACTCCCGCCGCGGCCGCCACCGCACCCACCGCGACGACGACGCCCAGGAGGCCGACCTCGGCGACGGTCCCCGAGACCCCCCGGCCGAGGCCCTCCCCGCGCGCCGCCGGGATGCCTTCCCGCGCGCACACCGGGCAGGCGAGCCGGCTGGCCACGAGGGCCACGAGGGCCAAGGCGGTGCCGGCTGCCGAACCGAGCAGGACCGCGAGGCACGCCGCGTCGAGGAGCAGGACGAGGACGACGGCCGCGGCGCCCGCGGGCCCCGTGTCACCTCGACGCATCACCTCGAGAGACCGGACCGGGTCGTGGCCCGACGTCAGCCCGTCGGCCAGGTCGGCGAGGCCGTCGAGGTGCAGGGCCCGGGAGAGCAGCGCCGTGACGACGAGCGCGATCACGGCGACGACTCCGGCGGGAGCCCACCCCGAGGAGGCCGCGGCGCCGAGTCCGGCCCACACCAGGGCTGCGGGTGCTGTCGTCAGGGGAGCGAGGAGCATGGCCCGACCGAGCACCGCCCGGTCGGCCTGCACCGGCGGGGAGACCGGCAGCGCCGTGAACGTGCCCACCGCGAGCCGCCACGCGTCACGCATCGAGGGTCCTCGACCTCGGCTCCCAGGGCACGACCGGGGCGTCGCTGAGGTCCACGACGCGTCCGGCGACGACGAGGTGCACCCGCGCGGCGACGCGCGAGACGAGGGCGTTGAGACGACCGAGCTCGTCCTGGAAGAGCCGGCCCGAGGGCGTCGTGGCCACGAGCGACCAGCCCACCTCGTTGGTCACGATCACCACGGGAACCGTTGCGACGCAGAGAGACTCGACGAACCGGTCCACCTCGGACCTGACTGCGGCCGACGCGACGTCCAGGTCGTCCCACCCGGCGGCGTCGACGACGGCGGTGAGCCACGTGCCGAGGCAGTCGACGAGGAGCGGGCCGGTGGCACGCTCGACGGCGCCCGCCACGTCGGTGGTCTCGAGCGTCTCCCACGTCGAGCTTCGGCGCCCGATGTGGGCCCTGACACGACGGCTCCACTCGGGGTCGCCGGGGTCGGCCGGTCGGCCGGTCGCGACGTAGGTGACGTCCGCGTGGTCGCCGAGCAGGTCCTCGGCGTGACGGCTCTTGCCGCTGCGGATCGGACCGGTGACGAGCGTGGTCGTGCGGGCCCTGCGGGTGGCGGGGGCCGTCGAACATGTCGCAGACGTGCCGCTCACCGTGGCCGCTCGGCGTCGTGGAGGGTCGTCCCACCGGTCGCCTCCACCGGGGCGGGGTCGAACACGACCGGCACCCCGAACGCCGCCCGCCGGGCGCCGCGACGGAACACCCGCAGCAGCGCGGGACCGGCGACGAGCACCAGGACGGCGTTGAGCACACCACGAGGCAGGTCCCAGCCGAGCGAGGTGGCGAGGTAGAAGAGGCCGTAGTGCGCGAGGTTCTCGGAGAGCGGTGCGCCCGGGACGAAGCCCATGCCGCTCGGGGCGTTGGTGCCGAGGAACGGCCAGAACCAGAGGTTCATGAACAGTCCGAACGCCAGGCCCGTCACGAGGGCGTATGCCGCGAGCGCCCAGCGCTCGATTCGTCCTCCCGGTCGGGCCGGGAGCAGCCCGGCACCGAGGCCGATGCCGCCGGCGCAGATCATCTGGAAGGGCAGCCACGGTCCGACCCCGCCGGTCAGGAGGGCCCCGGTCGTGACGGCCAGTGCCCCGGAGACGAAGCCGACGCCCGGGCCGAGCACCCGACCAGCCACGATGACGACGAAGAACATCGGCTCGAGGCCCGCGGTACCGGCACTGAGCAGGCGCAGTCCTCCTCCGGCTGCCGCAGCCACCCCGAGGACCGCGATCGTCTTGGCGTCGAGCCGTCCGGCCGTCACCTCGGCGAGGCAGACGACGGCGAGCAGCCCGAGGAGCAGAGCGAAGAGCCAGGGTGCGTCGTTGCCGTGGTCACGGGCGACGTCGGCGGTCACGAACAACGGCCACGTGAAGGCGACGAGCCCGACCACGCCCACGACGGCGACGGCGACGACGGCCGGCCACCGCAGCGGGATGACGCGGCGGCCGGTCATGCGATCCTCGCCAGCGCCCCGGCGACCTCGGCGACGGTGAGCCAGGTCTGGGGGAGGAGCACCTTGGTCACCTGGGGTGCGAAGGCGGGCGACGAGGCGAGGACCTCGCGGGCGGGGCCGTCCGTCACGATCTCGCCGTCGGCCAGGATGACCACGCGGTCGGCGACCTCGGCGGCCAGCTCGACGTCGTGGGTGGCCAGCAGCACCGTCGTGCCCTGCGCGGCCAGGGCGGTGAGCAGCTCGCCCAGCCGCTTCTTCGCGCCGTAGTCCAGGCCGCGGGTCGGCTCGTCGAGGAGCAGCACCTCGGGCGACCCGGCGAGGATGACCGCGAGGGCGAGCTCCAGGCGCTGCCCCTCGGAGAGGTCTCTCGGGTGCACGGTCGGGTCGATGCCGTCGGAGATGCGTTCGAGGATGCCGCGGGCCGTGCCCGGCGCCGCCCCGAAGTCCCCGTCGGCGGCCGCGCACTCGGAGGCGACGGAGTCGGCGTAGAGGAGCAGCTCGGGCTGCTGCGGCACGAGCCCGACCGTGCGCACCCGCTCGCGGGCGGACCGCGCGTGCGGGTCGACCCCGGCCGTGCCGACGCGGACTCGGCCGCCGGAGAGCCGGAGCTGGGCCGCGACCGCGCCGAGGAGCGTGGACTTGCCGGCCCCGTTGCGTCCCATCAGGGTCGTCACGGAGCCGCGGGCCACCGAGAGGTCGACGCCGTCGAGCACGATGCGCCCGCCGCGCGAGACCTTCACTCCGGCGAGCTCGACCGCCGTGCCCGGCCCGATGACGCGCCGGTCCGCGACGGGACGGGCTGGGCTGCCGCCCAGGGTCTCGCGCAGGGCCGAGGCCTTGCGCCGGGCGTCGCGGATCGACAGGGGAGTCGGAGACCATCCGACCAGCCGTGAGAGCCCGACGACGGGTGGGTAGATGCGCGAGCGCAGCATCGCCTCGGCGGGGTCGAGCAGCTCGGAGACCCGCCCCTCGTCCACGAGGACGACACGATCCGCATGGTGGACGACCCGCTCGAGCCGGTGCTCGGCCAGGACGACCGTCACGCCGAGGTCGTGCACGATGCGGTGGAGAGAGGCCAAGACCTCTTCTGCTGCAACGGGATCCAGTGCGGAGGTCGGCTCGTCGAGCACGAGCACCCGCGGTCCGGCGGCGAAGAGGGCAGCGATCGCGACGCGCTGCTGCTGACCGCCGGACAGGGTGCGCAGTGACCTCGCGCGCAGCGGGGTCAGACCGAAGAGGTCGAGCGTCTCCTCCACCCGGCGACGGATCGTGGTCGGGTCCAGGCCCATCGTCTCCATGCCGTAGGCGACCTCGTCCTCCACGACGTCGGTGACGAAGGTCGACGACGGGTTCTGCTCGACGAGCCCCACCACGGTCGCGAGGTCGCGAGGTCGGTGCTCGGCGGTGTCGAGGCCGTCGACGGCCACGCGACCCGTCAGGGTGCCACCGCTGAAGTGGGGCACGAGTCCGTTGATGGTGCGCAGGAGCGTCGACTTGCCGCTCCCGGTGGGCCCGACGACGAGGACCAGCTCGCCCTCGGGGATCTCGAGCGTCACGTCGTGGAGGCTGGGAGCTGGAGCGTCGGCATACTGCACCGACACGTGCTCGAACGTGATCACGGGGCGACCTCCCGGGGGCGGGGCGTGAACCAGGCGGGTGTCGCGGCGACGAGCACGGCCAGGACCGCGAGCAGCGGCACGGCCGGAAGCTCGGCGCGCTGGCTCGGCACGACGCCGTCCCAGCCTCCGGCGGAGGCGACGACGAGGACCGCGGCGGGGACGGCGCCCGCGACCACGGTCGCGGTCTCGGTCCACGTCCACCGGTCGCGACGGTGCCCGGAGCGGGGGTCGCGGGAGGCGCCCACGACGAGGCTGGAGCCGGCGAGCAGGGCCCCCAGCACGAGGACCGGCAGCCCGAGCACGCCACCGGCCGAGGAGTCGAGCAGGCCGTAGAGGCCGGCGAGGACGCCGACGAGGCCCGCGAGCGCCAGCGCGGTGGCGGTCCGACGGGTCGTCGTCGTCGAGCGGACCGCACGGCCGTAGCCGCGGGACTCCATCGAGGCGGCGAGCCCCAGGGACCGCTCGAAAGCCGTCTCGAGCACCGGCACGGTCAGGCGCGCCATCTCGCGCAGGCCCCGCCCGTCGCGGCCCCGGAGGGTCCGGGCGGCCCGCACGTCGCGGGCGTCGGTGAGCAGCTGGGGCGCGAAGGTCAGGCCGACGACGACCGCCGTGCCGACGTCGTAGAGCGTGGCCGGCAGGTAGCGCAGGAGCCGCCGCGGGCTGGCCAGCGCGTTGGCGGCGCCGAGGCAGGCGAGGACGGCCGCGAGCCGCAGCGCGTCGTAGGCGGCATAGAGCAGCGACTCGAGGGTCACCGCACCGCCCAGGCGCACGGCGGCCGCCCAGTCCGGCAGTGGGACCCGGGGCAGCGTCACGACGACCGTCTCACCGACGATGCCGTTGCCGAGGAGGGCGGTCATGACCACCCGGAAGGCGACGACGACAGCGCCGATGACGAGGAAGGTCGGCAGCGGGTTGGGCGTGGCGGGGTCGTGCCGCTCCGCGACGACGAGGACGCAGACGCCGATGACGAGCAGCAGCAGGACCGGGTTCGTCGTGCGCGACGCGGCCGCGGCAAGCCCCAAACCCCACAGCCACCAGGCTGCGGGGTGCTGGAGCCGGGCCTTGAGCCGGAGCCGTGCCACGCGCGTCGGTTCGGCTCAGGCGTCCCGGCGGGCGCGCGAACGCGAGCGCACGAGCAGGTAGGCGAGCAGGGCCAGCAGGACGAGGGCTGCGATCACGTAGGCCGCCACCGACCCGCCCGATGTGCCGGAGGCCGGCGCCGCGGCGACGTCGGTGGCCGTGGCGGCCGGGGTCGCAGTGGCGGAGGGGCTGGCCGTCGGCGCGGAGATCGACACCGGCTGGTCGGCGGCCTTGGCCTCCGGGCTGACCTCCTTGACGGCGCCTCCGCAGTCGCTCGTCGGGTAGCCCGCGACGCCGCAGACGAGGCCCTTCTCGGTGCGCACGTCCCCGGCGACCGCCAGCACGGCGGCGCTGGTGGCGTCCGTGGCCACGACGGCGCACAGCGCCTTGGGCGCACGCGGCGTGCCGCCGTCGGCGGCGTCGGCAGGACGACCGAAGTCGACGACGAGGCCGACGCGCTTCTTGCCCGACTCGGCGGGCGTGGTGCCGCACACCTGGTCGAACGTCAGGACGGCGCGCGGGTAGCGCGTCGAGGCTTCGTCGGCGACGGCGAAGCGCCAGCCGTCGACGCTGCCGTCCTTGGGCACGGTCTGGTCCGGGCCCTTCTGGGCGAACGTCCAGGAGGTGCCCGAGAGCTGGTAGAAGCCCCAGTAGCGGTAGGCGGCGGCCTGGGCGGGCGCCACCGTCAGGGCGGACAGGAGCGCCGCGACGACGGCGGCGAGGACGACCCGGAGCGGGGCGCGACGGACAAGGGACACGGTTTCCTCCTCGCGGTCGGACACCATGTCGGGTCTGCTGGCTGAGGCCGGCCCGGCGGGGTGACTCCGGTCCGCATTCCACGACAGACTGACAAAAGGAGCCGGTGGGACGCGGGTTTTCCGACTGGTCACCCCGGGCCGGCGCGCGGCGGGGAGTGGCTTCACGGTTGCGGGTCAGCGCCGGAGTCGCACCGGCTTGCCCCATCGTCCTTCGGTTAGGCGAACCGTCGCACGACGGCCTGCCACCCGTCAAACGAGCCGCCAACTAGGGTGGCCGCATGAGTGCTGACTGGACCTGGCTGTTCCTCGACGCCCACGGAGAGCCGATGGAGGGAGAGGCCCTGACGACGACGGGCTTCCCGACCCAGAGCGACGCCGAGAGCTACCTCGGCGAGTCGTGGCGCGAGCTGCTCGACGCCGGTGTCGAGGCCGTCACGCTGCGCGAGCACGACGCCGTCGTCTACGGCCCGATGAGCCTCCGGGCGGCGGAGTGACTGAGGCGCCGAGCGACGGGGGCGTCCACCCCTCGTCTGCCACGTCGTCGACGAGCTCGGCCGCCAGCCTGTCGCCCGGTCTCGAGCGTGACCTGCTCGGCCGGGTCGTGACCGCGCAGCGCTCGTGGCAGGCACCCGGCGTCAGCGTCGGTGTCGTGCGGGACGGGCAGCTCGTCTGGTCGGCGCACGTCGGCTCGGCCCGCCTCGGGCCTGCCCCTGCGCCCGCGACCGACGACACCCAGTTCATGATCGGCTCGGTGACGAAGACGTTCACGGCGCTGGCCGTGATGTCGCTGCGTGACGAGGGCCGGCTGTCGCTCGACGACACGCTGGAGACCTACCTCCCGGGCACAAGGCATGCGCGGGTTCCGTTGCGCCAGTTGCTCGCCCACGCCTCGGGTCTGCAGCGTGAGCCTGTCGGCCACATCTGGGAGAGTCTCGAGGCACCCGAGCGCGAGGCGTTCATCGCCGGGGTCGAGGAGGCCGAGCAGGTCCTGCCGAGCCACCACGCCTTCCACTACTCCAACCTCGCCTACGGACTCCTCGGCGCGGTCGTCGAGCGCGTCACCGGGCAGGACTGGGAGCACGTCGTGCGCGAGCGCATCCTCGACCCCCTGGGCATGACGCGCACCGGCCTCACTCCCGCCGCCGACCGCGCTGTCGGCTACCAGGTCGACCCCTACGCGGGCACGGCCGGCGAGGAGCCCCTCTTCACCCTGAACGCGACCGCCCCGCTGGGCGGCCTGTGGTCGACTGTCGCCGACATCGGGCGCTACGCGGCCTACGTCGCCCGCCCCGACGACCGGGTCGTGCAGCCCGACACGGTCGAGGAGATGTGCCGGCCGATCATCATGACCGACGTCGACGGCTGGAGCGGCGCCTACGGCCTCGGCTTCGGCATGGGGCGCCGCGGTGACCGGGTCTACGTCGGCCACGGCGGTGCGATGCCCGGCTTCCTCACCGGCCTGCGGGTCCGGCGCAAGGACGGCGTGGGCGCCATCGTCTTCGCCAACGCGACGTCCGGTGCCCTCACGCTCGCCCTGGCGACCGACCTCGTCGAGGCCGTCGTCGACGCCGAGCCGACGCTCGACGCGCCCTGGGTGCCCGAGGCCGACCAGCCAGCCCTTGCCCAGCTGCTCGGCCTGTGGTGGTCCGAGGGGTCGCCGATCACCTTCTTCGTCCGCGACGGTGAGCTGTGGTCGCGTCTCGCGGAGGACGATCAGCTCTCGGAGACGCGGTATGCCGCGGAGGGAGCCGACCGCTACCGCGCGGTCGCCGGGCGGGAGCGCGGCGAGGTCCTCGAGGTCGTGCGTGCCGGCGACGGGTCGGTCGAGAAGCTCTACTTCGCCACGTATGCCGTCACCCGGGCGCCGCTCGCGTTCGCCGACCTGCAGGCCTGACGTCGGACCGGCCTGCCGGTTGCCGCCTCGGCGGCATCTCGGCCGGTCGTTCCCCGGTCAGCCCGGTGGTCTCCCGGTCAGGCCGGGTGCTCGCCGCGGGCGACCTGCGGCTTGGGCATGCGGGTGCGGCGCATCTGGAAGGCCCGCATGATGGCGTACCACGCGTCGCCCTTCTCTGCGCCGCCGAACTTGTCGTCGACCTTGCGGCGCGTCCGGCGCCACATGAGCAGGGCGTCGCCGATGGCGACGAGGATCAGGCCGTAGACGAGCACGAAGACGAGCAGCAGGGCCCAGTTGGTGCGCACGAAGCTGAGCAGCAGCACGATGAGCATGATCGGCAGCATGAACTCGCCGATGTTCCAGCGGGCGTCGACGGTGTCGCGGATGAAGCGACGGCGAGGGCCCTTGTCCCGCGCCGGGAGGTACTTCTCCTCGCCGGTCATCATCCCGGCACGCTGCTTGGCCATCGCCTCACGGCGGGCCGCCTTGTCCTGCGCGCCGGCCGCCTTGCGGTCGGTGACGATGAGGGGACGCTTGTTGAGGGCCTCCTGCTCGCGGCGCTTCGGCGTGGGCCGGTTCTTGGCGCCGGGGCGCGCGGGGTCGGTCGAGACCGGGGTCGCGAGCTCGTCGTTGAGGGTCTTCTTGCGTCCGAACACGGGGACACTCTAAGCCGAAGGGTGTCCCACGCCCGCATCGTGACCGGAGGGCCGGCCACGGACGTCCCTCAGGAAGGGGCGTCGGGGTGGGTGCGGAGCGGGACGAACCGGTAGTGCCCGTGGTGGGTGGTGACGAGCGAGCCGGTCTCGCGCACGACGAGAGTCATGGTGCCGTTGACCGGGAGGACGAGCCGCCCGGGGTCACGGGGCTCGTCACCGAGCTGGTCAGCCAGCTGCGCGAGCCCCTCGGGCAGGGCGCCCGCGTCCGCGGAGACGAGGATGCGGTCCCACGGAGCGTGCTCGGGGTCGCCCAGGACCCCGGGCACCGCCGTGCGGATGGTCGCCCACGGCATACCTTCTCCGGCGAGGTTGGCGGCGCCCCAGCGCGCGAGGTCCGGCTCGAGCTCGACACCGAGCACCTCGCCCGTCGGGCCCGTGAGGTGGGCGAGCAGGGCGGTGGTCCAGCCCGACCCGGAGCCCACGTCGAGCACCCGGTGCCCGGGGTGGACGTCGAGCAGGCGCAGCATGTCGGCCACGCTGCGCGGCTGGGAGCTCGTCTGCCCGTGCCCGATGAGGATGGGGACGTCCTGGGCCGCCCGGGACCGGGCGCCGCGGGGGAGGAAGTGTGCGCGCGGCACGTCGGCGAACGCCTGAGCCACCCGGTCGGGTCCGTCCATGCCCCGAGCCAAGCACGACCGGGCCGCGAGCGTCAGGTCCGTCGTGCGATGACGTGCACGAGGGTGCCCAGCGCGCGGTAGGGGTCGGTCGAGCCCAGCCGCTCCTCGACCTCGAGAAGCATGGCGAGGTCGTCGCCCTCGGGTGCCGGCTCGTCCACGGCGACGTCGTCGCTGGCGACCCTGATGCCGTACCAGGCGACGACCGCGAGGCCGGCCGCCTCGCAGTCGGCCGTGAGCGAGGCGAGCGTGTCGGCCCGTGCATCGACGCCGATCTCGTTGCGGTAGCGGGCATCCCGGCCCTCGACCGTGGCGCGTCGCTGCTCGTCGAGCATCGCGAGGGCCCCGGCCCAGTCGTGTCGGACGGCCGGGCGCCAGGCCATCGCGCCGCCGTTGCGCGCGACGATCGACACGACGCCCCCGGGCGCCGCGCGTCGGGCGAGGGCGGCCACGGCCTCGCTGCTCGTCGGGAGGTACATGAGCACGCCGTGGCACATGACGACGTCGTATGCCGTCGGCTGCGTCACGCTGGCCAGCCCGGCGAGGTCGGTCGCCACGAGGGTGACGTGCTCGCGCTGCTGCTGGGTGAGCCCGGCGGCGGCCTCCTCGAAGGCGGCGCGCATGCGTCCGTCGGGCTCGACCGCTGTCACGGAGTGGCCGCGCCGGGCCAGGCGCAGGGCCTGCGTGCCCTGGCCCGCCCCGACGTCGAGGACGCGGAGCGGCCCCCGGGGCAGGTGCGCCGCTAGCTGCCGGGTGACCATCTCCTGTCGCACGACGTTGCGCAGGTTGCCGAGGCGCTCGAGCCAGGGCTCCTGGCCTGCCACGAAGGTGTTGTCTGCCATCGGCCCGAACCTACCCAAGGGGGACGACAGCCCCGGCGGCAGGGATGTCCCGTGCCGGCGTCGGTAGGGTCGCCCTCGTGACTGACACCGCCCTCACCCCCGACCAGATCCAGCAGATCCGCGACCGCGTGGCCGAGCTCATGCCGCAGGTGCGGGCCGACCTCGAGGAGCTCGTGCGCATCCCGAGCGTCTCGGCGACCTCGTTCGACCAGGCCCAGGTGGCCAGGAGCGCCGAGGCCGTGGCCGAGCTGCTGCGCCGCGAGGGGCTCGAGGTCGACATCGTCGTCGAGGGCGGCCGCCCGGCCGTCATCGGCCACCTGGACGGGCCCGAGGGCGCCCCGACGGTGACGCTCTACGCCCACCACGACGTGCAGCCCCCCGGCGACGACGCCGACTGGGACACCCCGCCCTTCGAGCCCACCGAGCGTGACGGCCGTCTCTACGGGCGCGGCGCAGCCGACGACAAGGCCGGTGTCATGGCGCACGTCGCCGCCCTGCGCACACACGCCGGCAACCTCCCGGTCGGCGTCACGGTCTTCGTCGAGGGTGAGGAGGAGTTCGGCTCGGCCTCGCTGCCGACGATCCTCGAGAAGCACGGCCACCGCCTCGCGGCCGACGCCATCGTCATCGCCGACTCCGGCAACTGGGCGATCGGCGAGCCTGCCCTCACGACGACCCTGCGCGGCGGGGTCCGCGCGGTCGTCCGCGTCGAGACGCTCGACCACTCGGTGCACTCGGGCATGTTCGGCGGCGCCGCCCCGGACGCCGTCACCGCGATGATCCGCCTGCTCGCGTCGCTGCACGACGACGAGGGCAACGTCGCCGTCCAGGGCCTCGACGAGGGCACGGCCGCCGACCTCGACTACGACGAGGCGCGCTTCCGTGAGGAGTCCGGCCTCCTCGACGGCGTCGAGCTCATCGGCTCCGGGTCGATCCTGACGCGGCTGTGGAACAAGCCGTCGATCACGACGATCGGCCTGGACGTCACCTCCGTCGAGAAGGCCTCCAACACGCTGGCCGCGCGTGCCGCCGCCAAGGTGTCGATGCGCCTCGCCCCGACCCAGGACCCGCAGGCCGCCTTCGAGCTGCTGAGGACGCACCTGCTCGAGCACGCTCCCTGGGGCGCGAGGGTGACGGTCGACCTCGAGGAGCACGGCTCGGGCTTCGCCGCCGACGCCGACGGTCCCGTCTGCGACGAGGCGCGCGCGTCCTTCGCCGACGCGTGGGGCACCGAGCCGGTCGACATGGGAGTCGGGGGCTCGATCCCGTTCATCTCCGACTTCGTCGCGCGCTTCCCCGAGGCCTCGATCATCGTGACCGGCGTCGAGGACCCCGACACCCGGGCGCACGGGGCCAACGAGTCGCTGCACCTCGCGGAGTTCGAGAAGGTCTGCGTGGCCGAGGCCGTCTTCCTGGCCAGGCTGGGCGCACTCCCGCGCGGGTGACGCCCCGCGCCTCCATCCCGGACGCTGCGTCCGGGATGGAGGGCCCCGGTCCGGCGGCCGGTCAGGCCGGGCGGCCCGCGCCCCGGTAGACCTGGTCGCGCAGCTCGAGGGCGTAGGCGTCCACGTCGGGCATGCCGAGGTCGCGTGCGGCGTCGATCTCCGACTCGATGTCGTAGGGCACCCGGACGAAGTTGACCGAGAAGCTCTGCGGCACGAGCGAGTCGGTGACGCCCTCGAGGATGCAGTAGGGCGCGCTCGGCCCGTCGAGGTGGTTGCCGACCGCCCCCGCGTTGAAGAGCACGAGGCCCTCGTCGGCCTCGAGGTAGGCGCCGTGGATGTCGCCGTAGCCGACGACGTCGGGCGTGGTGCCGGCGGGCCAGGTGTCGTCCGGCCACGTGTCGTCCGGGTGCCCGGGCACGGCAGGCGCCCACGGGCCGGTGAAGTCGGTGTTGGTGAACATGCCGCGGAACTCGTCCATCGTGTGCGCCGCGCGCACGCGCACGAACTCGCTCGTCTGCGACGCGTGGAACAGCCGGATCCGCTTGCCGCTGAGGACGAGGTCGTATGCGTTGGGCAGGCCGAGGAGCCACGCGGCGTCCTCGTCGGTGATCTCGTCACGCGTCCACTGGCCCGCGTCGAAGCGCGGCACGTCACCGCGGTCGACGAAGCCCTCCCAGTCGCCGATGAGGGTGTCCCAGTTGCCGCGGACGGTCACCTCGCACGAGTCCCGGGTCCGCTTGATCGCCTCGGATCCCCGCGGCCCCTTGCCGACGACGTCGCCGAGGTTGAGGATGCGCGTGATGCCGCGCGCCTCGATGTCGGCGAGGACGGCCTCGAGGGCCGTGACGTTGCCGTGGACGTCGGAGATGACCGCGATCCGGTCGAGCGCCAGCGTCACCGGCTGTCAGTCCTTGTGGGTCTTGCCGGGTAGGGCAAGCATCCGGTCGAGGGCTGCGCGGGCCTCTGCGGCGACGGTGGGGTCGACGCGGATCGGGTTGACCACGCGACCCTCGACGAGCGACTCGAGCGCCCAGACGAGGTGGGGCAGGTCGATGCGGTTCATCGTCGAGCAGTAGCAGACGTTCTTCTCCAGGAAGGAGATTCGCTGATCGGGGAACTGCTGCGCGAGCCGGCGCACGAGGTTGAGCTCGGTCCCGACGACCCACGACGTGCCGGCGGGGGCAGCGGCGATGGTCTGGATGATCTTCTCGGTCGAGCCCACCTCGTCGGCCAGCTCGACGACCTCGTACTGGCACTCCGGGTGCACGATGACCTTGACGCCCGGGATCTCCCGGCGGGCGGTCTCGACGGCGTCGACCGAGAACCGTCCGTGCACCGAGCAGTGCCCGCGCCAGAGGATCATCCGGGCCTGCTCGAGGGCCTCGCGGGTCAGGCCGCCGTTGGGGCGGTGCGGGTCCCAGACGACGCAGTCCTCGAGGGAGAGCCCGAGCTCGCGCACCGCGGTGTTGCGCCCGAGGTGCTGGTCGGGCAGGAAGAGCACCTTGCCCGTGCCGTCCACGCCGCCGACCTGCTCGAACGCCCAGTCGAGCGCCGTGCGCGCGTTGGAGGAGGTGCAGATCGTGCCGCCGTGGCGGCCGGTGAAGGCCTTGATCGCGGCAGCGGAGTTCATGTAGGTCACGGGGACGGTCTGCCCGGCGACGCCGGCCGCCTCGAGCTGCTCCCAGCAGTCCTCGACCTGGGCGATGGCGGCCATGTCGGCCATGGAGCAGCCGGCTGCGAGGTCGGGCAGGATCACGGTCTGCTCGTCGCTCGTCAGGATGTCTGCGGACTCCGCCATGAAGTGGACGCCGCAGAAGACGATGTAGGGCGCGTCGGGCCGGGCGGCGGCGTCGCGGGCCAGCTTGAACGAGTCGCCCGTGACGTCCGCAAACTCGATGACCTCGTCGCGCTGGTAGTGGTGGCCGAGCACGAAGACGCGGTCCCCGAGGGCGGCCTTGGCGGCGCGGGCGCGCTCGACGAGGCCGGGGTCGGAGGCGGCGGGCAGGTCGCCCGGGCACTCGACGCCGCGCTCGGTGTGCAGGTCGGTGCCCTGGCCGAGGACCAGCAGGGGGAGCGGTGCGGGTGCCGTGGTCATGCGCAGATCGTATGCCGCGTGCCGCGTGCCGCGCTCCCAGCGCCACCGCCCGGCCCGGATGCACGACCGGCAGTGGCAGGATTCCGCACGTGCACGTGATCATCGCCCCCGACTGCTACACCGGCACCCTGACCGCCTCGCAGGCCGCCGCCGCCATGGCCGACGGCTGGGCCCGCAAGGCCCCGGCGGACCGGTTGACCCTCGTGCCCCTCTCCGACGGCGGTCCCGGCTTCGTCGACGTGCTGGCGGAGAACCTCCCCGGTGAGGTCCACGCGGTGGTCACGACCGACCCGCTCGGGCGGGAGGTCCCCGGCACCATCCTGCTGACGAGCGGCGCAGGCGGGCGCACGGCATACGTCGAGTCCGCCCAGGCGGCCGGTCTGCACCTGCTGGCCCCCGACGAGCGCGACCCCACCCGCACGACGACGACCGGGGTGGGCACGCTCGTGCTCGCGGCCCTGGACGCCGGTGCGCGGCGCGTCGTCATCGGGCTCGGCGGCTCGGGGACCAACGACGCCGGCGCCGGGCTGCTCGCGGCCCTCGGGGTCGGCCCGGAGGCACGCCTCGGCCGTGGGGGTCTCGCCCTCGGGGCCACCACGGCGGACGACGTCGCGGGGCTCGACGCCGCGCGGTACCGGCTGCGGGGGGTCGACCTCGTCATCGCGAGCGACGTCGACTCGCCCCTGCTGGGGCTCAAGGGGGCCAGTGCGGTCTTCGCGCCCCAGAAGGGCGCCTCGGAGGAGGACGCGCAACGCCTCGAGAACGCCCTCGGCCATTTCGCGAGCGTCGTGGCGCGGGTGCGCCCGCCGGCCACCGACCTGCTGTCGGGCACGCTGCTCAAGCCCGAGCGCGAGCCGGGGGCGGGTGCCGCGGGGGGCCTCGGCTACGCGCTGCACCTGCTCGGAGCCCGCCGGGTCTCCGGCGTCGAGGCCGTCCTCGACGCGGTCGGCTTCGTCGACCTCGTGGCCTCTGCCGACCTCGTCGTCACGGGGGAGGGGACCTTTGACTGGCAGTCGCTCAGGGGCAAGGTCGTCGTCGGCGTCGCCGAGGCCGCAGCCCGCGTGGGGGTCCCCGTCGTCGCCGTCCCGGGCCAGTCGCTCGTGGGACGCCGGGAGGCCATGACGGCCGGCCTGTCGGGGGTCTACCCCGTCGCGGAGCGCCCCGACCAGGTCGCCGCGGCCCTCGCCGAGCCCGCCGCTCGCCTCGCGGACCGCACGGCTCGCGTCGCGAGGACCTGGTCGCCCTCGGTCTCCTGAGGCACGCCCGGCAGCCCGAAGGCCGGCCCCGCCGGCGGCCCTGGCGCCGCACGACGAGCCCGATCCGGGGCGTGATGCGCAGTTCCCGCGGCGCCCGACGTATCCTTGGTAGCGCCGGGAACACATCCGGCGCGGCATGGGTTCTCACCTCTGACCCATGTTCCACGACGTGAAGGACCAACACATGAGTGTCGAGACGAACGCATCTGCCGCCGAGGTTCAGACCGAGGCTCCCGCCCACGGTGTCGTCCTGACGGACGTCGCGGCCACGAAGGTCAAGAGCCTGCTCGAGCAGGAGGGTCGTGACGACCTCCGCCTCCGTGTCGGTGTCCAGCCCGGTGGCTGCTCGGGCCTGATCTACCAGCTCTACTTCGACGAGCGCAGCCTCGACGGTGACCTCGTCCGCGACTTCGACGGTGTCGAGGTCGTCGTCGACCGCATGAGCTCCCCGTACCTCGAGGGCGCCACGATCGACTTCGCCGACACGATCGAGAAGCAGGGCTTCACCATCGACAACCCCAACGCGGGCAGCAGCTGCGCCTGCGGCGACTCCTTCAGCTGAGCCGCTGGGCGCACCGCGCCCGTCCGAAGGGCCCGACCGTCACGGTCGGGCCCTTCGTCGTACCCGGACTCCGTCGTCGGCCGCTGAGGACCCCGGCCCTGCGCCCACCGGCCACGCGGCCCGGACGTGCGACAGAGGTGCCTCGGAGGTGTGCGTCGGAGGTGTGCCGTCGACGGGTAGGTTCGTCCCGTGCAGATCGCCATCACCGGTTCCATCGCCACCGACCACCTCATGACCTTCGACGGTCTCTTCGCCGACTCGCTCGTCGTCGAGCAGCTCGACAAGATCTCCCTGTCGTTCCTCACCTCGGACCTGCAGGTCCGACGGGGCGGGGTGGCCGCGAACATCGCGTTCGGCATGGCCAACCTCGGTCAGCGCCCGCTGCTCGTGGGCGCGGTCGGCGAGGACTTCACCGACTACCGCAGCTGGCTCGAGCGCCACGGCGTCGACTGCGGCGGGGTGCACTACTCCGAGTCCCAGCACACGGCGCGCTTCATCTGCACGACCGACCGCGACATGGCCCAGATCGCCACCTTCTACGCCGGAGCCATGACCGAGGCCCGCGACATCGAGCTCGCGCCGGTCTCGCAGCGCGTCGGCGGCCTCGACCTCGTCGTCGTCGGCGCCAACGACCCCGAGGCCATGCTGCGCCACTCCGACGAGTGCCGGTCGCGGGGCATCCCGTTCGCGGCCGACCCCTCCCAGCAGCTCGCCTTCTGCGACGGCCCGACCATCGCGCGCCTCATCGACGGCGCCGAGTACCTCTTCACCAACGAGTACGAGAGCCACCTGGCCTGCCAGAAGACGGGCTGGACCGAGGACGAGCTCGCCGACCGTGTGCGGGTGCAGGTCAAGACCCGTGGCAAGGACGGCGTCACGGTCCGCGTGCGCGGCGAGGAGCCGGTCGAGGTCGGCATCGCCCGTGAGGTGCGCAAGGCCGACCCCACCGGTGTCGGCGACGCCTTCCGCGCCGGGTTCCTCACCGGCCTCGCCGTCGGCCTGCCCGTGCGCCGCTGCGCCGAGCTGGGATCGATGCTCGCGACGTACGTCATCGAGACGGTCGGCACCCAGGAGTACGTTCTGGGCAAGGAGCGCTTCCTCGAGCGTCTCACCGAGGCCTACGGGCCGGAGTCCGCTGCCGAGATCGGTCCCCACCTGACCTGCCCGCGGCCTTGACGCCGTCGTCCGCCGGTCGCTGACCGCCCGTCGCCCTCCGAGCCGGGAGCCCGTCCGTGCCCACGCCGCCGCCGCCCACCCCCTGGGACTTCGCGCTGGAGCGCGTGACGCCGGGTGAGGACCTCATCGGCATCGGCGCCGACCTCGACGTCGCGACCCTCTTCGAGGCGTACTCCGTCGGGGTGTTCCCCATGGGCATCGGCGAGCAGGGGGCCGAGCCGATGGGGTGGTGGTCCCCGGACCCGCGCGGCATCCTGCGGCCCCGTGAGCTCAAGGTGAGCCGCTCGCTGCGCAAGGCGGTGGCCCACTTCGAGGTGCGCGTCGACTCCGACTTCCGAGCCGTCGTCGAGGCGTGCGCCGCACCCGACCGGGACGGCCGCTGGATCACCCCCGAGATCGCCGACGCCTACGTCGCGCTGCACGACGCCGGCTGGGCCCACTCGATCGAGGCCTGGCAGGACGGCCGGCTGGTCGGTGGCCTCTACGGCGTCGCGATCGGTGGCCTCTTCGCCGGGGAGTCGATGTTCCACCACGTGCGCGACGCCTCGAAGGTCGCGCTCGTCGGGCTGCGCGACCTGCTCCTCGCCGACGGCGACCCGCGCCGGCTCGTCGACGTCCAGTGGCAGACCCCGCACCTCGCCACGCTGGGGGTGCGCGAAGTGGCGCGCGAGGACTACCTGGCGATGCTGCCGACGGTGCTCAGGGCTCCTCTGCCGGCCTGCTGGGCCTGACCACCTCGACGACGTATGCCGTGTGGCCGTCCTCCGCACGCGCCTCGACGAAGCGGTGGCCGCGCATCCGGCACCACGCCGGCACGTCGTGCGCGGCTGCGGGGTCCGTGGCGAGCACGGTGACGAGCCGGACGGCCGGTCGCTCGGCCACCGCTCGGGCCAGCCGGATCACGGGCAGCGGGCAGCGCTGGCCACGGGCGTCGACGACGGACTCCTCGCCGGCCACGGGTCCCTCACCACCTGCGGCCCCCTCGCCCGCGCTCACAGGTCACCGACGCCGAGCTGGTCGCGGACGGCGCGCACCGTCGGCCCGATCGCAGCGGTGAAGGCCGCGACGTCGTCGGGCAGTCCGGGCGACACCGCGGGCAGGGGAAGCGTGACCCGCACGTTGCCGTGGGTCAGCACGCCCATCGCGGCGAGCACGTGGCTGGGCTCGAGGGTGCTCGACGTGCAGGCCGACCCGCTCGCGACGGCGAAGCCCGCGGCGTCGAACGCGCCGACGAGCACCTCGCCGTCGACGTAGAGGCTGGAGAAGGTGACGACGTGGGGGAGCCGGTCGTCGCGATCGCCGACGACCTCCGTGTCGGGCACCGAGGCGGCGGCTATCCGGATGTCGTCCACGAGCCGCCGTGCGGTCCGGGCGTCGTCACCGTGCGTGGCTGCCGTCTGCTGCCACGCCTCTGCCGCGGCGAGGACCAGCGGCACCCAGGGGGGGACGTCCGTGCGACCGTGCTCGACGTCGGCCCGGGCGTCGGGCCACTGCCAGCGCACGCCCTCGCGGACCACCAGCACACCGAGCGGGGGGCCGCCCCACGACCGGGCGTCACCGACGAGGACGTCCCAGTCGGCCGGCCCCTCGTCGCGTCCCAGCGTCGCCATGGCGTCGACGACGAGGGGAACTCCGTGGGCTGCGGCAGCCTCCCGCGCCGGGGCCAGGGGCTGACGGGTGCCGACCTCGCCGTTGGCGCTCTGCAGCACCGCCGCGACGCCGCCCGGCACCGCGAGAGCAGCGCGCCAGGCGTCGAGGTCGACCCGCCCCGTGCTGTCGACGCCGACCTCGGCCAGCAGCGAAGGGTCCTCGGCCGCGGCGGCCCTGGCCCGGCCCGGGACGAGGACGGCGGAGTGCTCCACCGCGGACGCCACGGTGCGAGCGCCACGCCGGCGGCCGGCATACGCCAGCCCGTCGACGGCGCGGGCCAGCGCGGCGGGTCCGCTGGGCAGGAAGCTCACCTCGGAGGGCCGCACGCCGAGCCCGGCCGCGACCACCTCTCGCGAACGGTCGAGCAGGGCACGGGCGCGACGGCCCTCCGCGTGCAGGCGGGCGGGGTCGGCCCAGCCCACCTCGACCGCGGCCACGAGGGTCTCTCGGGCCACGGGGTGCAAGGGCCCCGCGGCTGCGTCGAGCAGCCGGCGCGCTCCCGCCCGGGGGAGCGGTCCCTCGTCGCCACGGGGCTCGCCGGACGCCCGCTGGGAGCCTCCTGGAGGGCCCTGCAGGGCGGGTCCAACGTTCGTGCCCGGATCGTGACTGACCACTCCGCAACGTTAGCCGCCCCCTGCGGACAGCGTGACAAGTGGGACGGTAGGGTTGTGCCGTGGGCCTTGCTGCCCAGACGGTTTGACGTGAACACGTTCGACGCGCGCCCTGTGCGCCGAGGTACGGAACGAAAGGTGCACCTGGTGCCTGAGCACGAAGACACCCCAGCGGCGTCGCCGGTGGTGACGACGGTGGGAGGCAGGACCGGGCGGCGACGCACGGGACTGCGCATCGCCGGGGTCGCAGGCCTCGCCGCACTGGCCCTCAGCGGTTGCCAGGGACAGGTGTCCAACGGATACCTGCCGCCCGTGGTTTCCGACAGCGGCCAGCGGGTGACCGACCTCTGGGTCGGCAGCTGGATCGCCGTCCTCGCCGTCGGTGTCATCACGTGGGGCCTGATGCTCTACGCGGCCATCCGCTTCCGCAAGCGCAAGGGCGACGAGACCCTGCCGGTCCAGCTGCGCTACAACGTGCCGATGGAGCTGCTCTACACCGTCATCCCGGTGTTCATGGTGGCCGTCTTCTTCTACTACACCGCGCGTGACGAGGCAGCCCTCGTCGACACGAGCACGAAGAAGGACCTCACGGTCAGCGTCGTCGCCAAGCAGTGGAGCTGGGACTTCAACTACGTCGACTCCAACGTCCACGAGACCGGTGTCCACACCGAGCTCGACGGCAGCACCGGCAAGCGCGCCCAGATGCCCGTGCTCTACCTGCCCGTCAACAAGCGCGTCGAGTTCGTCCTCAACGCCCGTGACGTCATCCACAGCTTCTGGGTGCCGGCGTTCATGATGAAGATGGACATGCTCCCGGGCAAGACCAACAAGTTCCAGCTGACCCCGACCCAGGTCGGCACCTTCCAGGGCAAGTGTGCCGAGCTCTGCGGCGCCTACCACTCGCAGATGCTCTTCATGGTCAAGGTCGTGCCGCAGGCCGAGTACGACCAGGAGATGGCACGCCTGAAGTCCATCGGCAACGAGGGCCTCATCCCCGTCGACGCCAGCCGCGAGCACATGGTCCCCGGCGACGCCCAGAAGATCCCCGCACCAGCTCGCACCGGGAGCAACTGATGACATCCGCAACGCTCAACCGTGAGGCGCAGGCGCCCGGCAGGACGGCCGCCCGGCCGCGCCTGGCCAAGGGCCAGACGTTCGTCAAGTGGGTGACGACGACCGACCACAAGGTCATCGGCAACCTCTACTTCATCACCTCGTTCGTGTTCTTCCTGTTCGGCGGCCTGATGGCGCTGCTGATCCGCGCCGAGCTCATGGCGCCGGGTCTGCAGATCGTCGACAACCCGGAGCAGTACAACCAGCTCTTCACGATGCACGGCACGATCATGCTGCTGCTCTTCGCGACGCCTCTGTTCGCCGGCTTCGCCAACGCCGTCATGCCGCTGCAGATCGGCGCGCCCGACGTCGCGTTCCCGCGCCTCAACATGTTCGCGTACTGGCTCTACCTCTTCGGTGGCCTCATCGCGTCCATCGGCTTCCTGACCCCGCAGGGTGCGGCCGCCTTCGGCTGGTTCGCCTACGCGCCGCTCTCCGACGTCAGCTACAGCCCCGGCGTGGGTGGGGACCTCTGGGTCTTCGGCCTCGCGCTCGGTGGTTTCGGCACGATCCTCGGTGCCGTCAACTTCATCACGACGATCATCTGCCTCCGCGCTCCCGGCATGACGATGTTCCGCATGCCGATCTTCACGTGGACCGTGCTGATCACCTCGCTGCTCGCGATCCTCGTCTTCCCGATCCTCGCGGCCGCGCTCTTCGCCCTCGGCGGTGACCGGCGCTTCGGGATGCACATCTTCGACCCGGAGAACAACGGGGCGATGCTCTGGCAACACCTGTTCTGGTTCTTCGGGCACCCAGAGGTCTACATCATCGCGCTGCCGTTCTTCGGCATCATCAGCGAGGTCCTGCCGGTCTTCTCGCGCAAGCCGATCTTCGGCTACAAGACCCTCGTCTTCGCCACGATCGCCATCGCGGCGCTCTCGGCCAGCGTCTGGGCGCACCATATGTACGTCACCGGGCAGGTGCTCCTACCGTTCTTCGCGGTGATGACGATGCTCATCGCCGTGCCGACCGGAGTGAAGTTCTTCAACTGGATCGGCACGATGTGGGGCGGCAAGGTCGTCATGGCCACCCCGATGCTGTGGGCGCTCGGCTTCCTGGTCACGTTCCTCTTCGGTGGCCTGACGGGCATCATCCTGTCCAGCCCGGCGCTCGACTTCCACCTCTCCGACAGCTACTTCGTCGTCGCTCACTTCCACTACACCGTATTCGGCACCGTGGTCTTCGCGATGTTCTCGGGCTACTACTTCTGGTGGCCCAAGCTGACGGGTCGGATGCTCGACGAGCGGCTCGGCAAGATCCACTTCTGGATGCTGTTCATCGGCTTCCACATGACGTTCCTCATCCAGCACTGGCTGGGCGTCGAGGGCATGGCCCGTCGCTACGCCGACTACCTGCCGGAAGAGGGCTTCCAGGCGGCCAACATCGTCTCGAGCCTCGGCTCGTTCCTGCTGGGCGCCTCGATGATCCCGTTCGTCTACAACGTGTGGAAGACCTGGCGCAAGGCTCCGCTCGTGGAGTCCGACGACCCGTGGGGCTACGGCGCCTCGCTCGAGTGGGCCACCTCGTGCCCGCCGCCGCGGCACAACTTCACGTCGCTGCCGCGCATCCGCTCGGAGCGCCCGGCCTTCGACCTGCACCACCCCGAGGCCGCGGCCGGTGCCTCACCGGTCGCCGACCAGGGCACGCTCGTCCAGGTCATGGGTCCGGCCGACGTCGCCGGGTCCGAGAGGGCCACCGCCACCACCGAGAAGCGTGAGGACTGACCCCGATGCGCGTCGAGACCAAGCTCTTCCTCTACCTGTTCGTCTTCTTCGTCCCCGTCACGTTGATCTACGGCTTCTGGTCCAAGTGGTCCGAGCCGATCGGCGTCACGGCGCTGATCCTCACGGCGCTGCTGTTCGCGCTCAGCGGCTTCTACCTCTACGCGACCGGCAAGAAGCTGCCGCTGCGTCCCGAGGACAACGCGTCCGGTGAGATCGAGGACGCCGAGGGCAACTACGGCTACTTCGTCGCGAGCTCGTGGACGCCCCTGTGGCTGGCCGGTTCCGCGGCCGTCATGTTCGCCGGCCTGGCGATCGGGTGGTGGCTCTTCATCATCGGAGCCGTCTTCGCCATCGTGGCCGTGTGCCTGTGGGTCTTCGAGTCCTTCTCGGGCGAGTACTCCATCTGACACCTCGTCCGCACGGACGTACGAAGGGCCCCGGTCGTCGACCGGGGCCCTTCGTCGTCTCCGTGGGGCGCGTGCGAGCGACGGAGCCCGCTGTTACGTGGACGGAAACGGTGGGTCAGGCGGGCCTACCCTGCCGCCAGCCGTGCTGCGGGTCGAAACCGATGAGTCGGCGGGCGCGGGCGTTCGACAGCAGGGTCTGGTGCCTGCCAAGGTCTCCACGGACCTCGACGTCCGGGAAGACCTCTGCCAACAGCTCGGCGCTCGGGCGCTCCATGATCGTGTCGTCGCCCGCGATGATGACGTTGACGGAGCCGCTCGTGTCGGCCTCGAGGGCGTTACGGCACGACGCAGCCGCGTCGCGCACGTCGATGTAGCCCCAGAGGTTCCACATGCGGGCAGTGGCGTCGTCCTGGAAGCTCTGCACCCGGCGGTAGTCCTCGTCGGTGAAGATGTTGGAGAAGCGCAGGCCCACGAACGGGATCCCGCTCCAGGTGCTGATGTGCTCGGCCATCGTCTCGGAGAGCACCTTGGACAGGGCGTAGGTCGACTCCGGGTGCGGGTAGTGGTCCTCGTCGACGGGCGCGTAGCGTGGTGGGGCGTCAGGGCTGAAGGCGAGCCCGAGCGTCGTCTCGCTCGAGGCCCACACGACCTTCCGCAGGCCGAGCGTCTGGGCCGCGAGGAACACGTGGGCGTTCATCGTCGTGTTCTCGGTCAGGGTCCGCGCGGCGGGACGCAGCCCGGGCGCGGGGATGTTGGCGAGGTGCACGACGGCGTCCGCGCCGGTCAGCACGTCCACGACCTGCCCGTGGTCGGTCAGGTCAGCCCTGAGGTATGCCTTGTCGAGGCCCTCCGGGGCCGGGGTGAGGTCGGTGGCCAGGACGTCGTAGCCGTGCTCCAGCAGGTGCGCGACGGCGGCCCTGCCGGCCTTGCCGGCCGCGCCGGTCACGACGATGGGTGCGGATGTGGTCATCCCAGCACCCTAGCGGCGTGTCGTCCGAGGCCGGACACCGCGAAGGGGAAGGCCCAAGGGCCTTCCCCTTCGATCCGTCGTGGGCCTTCACGGCCCGTGCGGCTCGCAGTGCGATCGTGTGGGAGAGAACATCGGGGCGCACCTCCATCCGATCGGTTGAACGGTATCTCGACGGTAGCTCCGGTCCGTGATGGCGTAAAGGGGCACTCCGACCGGACCCGACAAACCGTCCCGGATGCGAGACGCCGCGCCGGAGCCGGCTCAGGGGGAGCCCGGGGCCGAGGTCAGCCCCAGCCGAGCTCGTGCAGGTGGGCGTCGTCGATGCCGAAGTGGTGGGCCACCTCGTGCACGACCGTGATCGCGATCTCCCGACGCAGCTCCTCGTCGGTGGTGCACAGGCGCTCCAGGGGCCCCTGGAAGATCGTGATGCGGTCCGGGAGCGCACCGGCTCCCCACCAGCCGTCCCGCTCGGTCAGCGGGGTCCCGTCGTAGACCCCGAGCAGGTCCGGGTCGTCCGCCGGAGGCTCGGCCTCGACGAGCACGACGACGTTGTCCATGGCCTGCGCGAGCTCGGGCGGGATGGAGTCGAGCGCGTCGCCGACGGCGTCCTCGAACTCGGCCTCGGACAGGTGGTGCATGGTGCCGAGTGTGTCATGTCGCGTCCGCCCGACCGTGGTCGTCGCAGGGGAGTGGGGCTGTGGCTACGCGCGTCCACGCGGAGGGGGATGCCGAGAGGGACCCCCTGGTGTCACCCGTTCGGCAAATCCGGTGGGTTTGGGGGTCACAGCGGCCCTCCCGTAGCCTGATCTTCTCAAGGTCAGCTTCGGGAGGGCCGCTTCTCGTTCCGGTTCAGGGAGGTCGCCGTGGCTGCTCCGGCGCGGCCCGAGGCTGCCGGGAACATTCCGGTCTGCCAGGTCGAGGGCCATGCCGCGCACCGGGTCCGGAAGAAGGGCCGCCGAGCGACGCCGGCGGGGGAGACGCAGCGGTACGAGTGCGTGGCAGCTGACGGCGCCCGGCACACGTTCTCGGTGCTGGTCGACGCGAAGCCGGAGCGACCGAAGCCACGGAAGCTCCCCTGCCCCGACCCGGCGCACGCCGACTCCCGGGTCCGCGCCCGTGGGCTGCGCACGACCAAGGCCGGCACCTGGCGTCGCTACCGGTGCGAGCGCCCCGACGGGTCGAAGCACGACTTCCAGGTCCTCGAGAGCGAGAGCGGAAGCGCCCTGACATCGCTCACACGGCCGCCTGCGTGTGCGGAGCACCCCGGGTCGGCGGTGACGCGCCACGGCCCCTCGAGCACGCTCACCCCACGGCAGCGGTACCGCTGCGTTCCGGTGGACGGCACCCCGCACACGTTCACCCCGGCGCTGCCCCGGGAGAAGGTCCACGTCGGCACCGACGCGTGCGCGACCTGCGACGAGCTGCTCTCCCCGCACCGCGGGACGCAGACCGCCGCGCGAGCCGCCAGCTGGTCGCTGCCGGCGATCGTGCGCGCCCTGAACGAGCTGGCCCTCGGCGCCAGCTACGCCGGCACGTCGCTGCTGATGCGGGAGCAGCGGGACCTGACGCGGAAGCACCTGCTCGAGGACCACGGCATCGGCGGGATGCTGGCCGCCGAGATGACCGAGCCCGGCGGCACCTACGCGGGCGGCGAGGGCAAGAAGGCGTGGCACCTGGCGGCCGACCTGGTCGAGCAGTACGCGCCGTTGGTCTGGGGCGTGGTCGAGCCGGCGATGCGCGAGCGCGCCGCGGCGTACCGCGCCGCGAACGACGAGATCTTGGCCGGCCACCCCGCCGCCGCGCTCCGGATGCCGCTGACCTGGGTCCTGGACGAGGTGCCCATCTACGTCAAGCGGAGGAACCCCACCACGAGGCGCCGCGAGCTGACGATCTGGACCGTCCACGTGGTCGTCGAGATCGAGTGGCTGAGCTCGGGCGACCCGAAGGTGCTGCCCACCCGGCGCAACCGGCTGCGGCTGGTGCGCGCCTACCCGCGCGGGAACGCCGACACCTGGCGGCTGGTCTTCGACGAGCTCGGCATCCGGCCCGACGTCATCGTGGCCGACTGCGGCGAAGCCATCGCCGGAGGCACCAAGGCCACCTACGGCGAGGGCAACGTGGCCTTCGTCCCGAGCCTGTACCACCTGCGCAAGAACCTCGACCTGGTCCTTCGGAAGCAACCGAAGACGACGGTCAAGGTCGAAGGCAGGCACCGGCTCATCGACGTCTTCGCCAAGCCGTTGGACCTGCTGAACAAGGACGACGTGCGGAACATGGCCGAGGAGGACATCCGCGAGTGGTGGGACCTCTACCTGCGCCTCCTCGCCGATCGCGACATCCCCACCGGCAGCATCGTCCAGCAGCGGCGTATCTACGAGGAGCGGATGGTCCAGGCGGTCCCGCTACTGCGGTCACACCCACATCTCCCGGCCTCGAACGCCGCGGTCGAGAACCGCATCCCGCGTCGCCCTCGACCCGTTCCTGGCCAACCGCAAGCAGATGTACCGGAACCTGGCCCGGACGAACTTCCTGTTCGACCTTGCCGTCGCCCGCGACCAGGGAGCGTTCGTCGATCTGGACCGGCTGATGCGGCTCATCCGGGACGACAACGTTGCTGCGGGCGGCTGGGCACGGCAGCCCCGCACGCTGGACGACCCGCAGCCTGATCCGAACGCTCCGGGCTACCGCGGCCGGTACGCCTCGCTCCTGAACCCCGTGATGGTCCCCGCGCTCCTGGAACACCGCCAGATCAAGTCCTGGGCGGAGGCCGGCTCGTGAGTCTCAGCGACGCCCAGTACGAGCTGTTCGAGCACCTCACCGAGCGCCCCTTCCTCGTGCTCGACCTTGAGTACTGCCGTCACGAGCAGACCGACCGGATCGTGTCAGCGGCCATCACCCCGGTCGTCCGCGGCAAGCGCGCCACCGAGGGCGAGGTCTACGTCGAGATGAATCCCGGCGTCCCCATCGACGCCGCGACCGCCGCCATCCACGGCTTCACCGACGAGAAGGTCAAGGGCAAGCGCCGGTTCCCCTTCTACGCCCCCAGGCTCCTGGCCGCGCTCAACGTGCCCGACGCAATCCTGGTCACGCACACGTCCGTCGACGCGCGTGTGCTCGGCGAGGAGCTCAGGCGTGCCGAGGAGGCGGCCGGCAGCGCCATCAAGTTCGGCGACCTGCCAGACCTGCCCCTCCTGGACACCAGCACGCTTCCTCGACTGGTCCAGCACCCCGTCGCCGCCGGCCGCTCCGTGGTGAGCCTCAAGGCCCTCTGCGAGGGGCTCAACATCCCGCTGACCGACCACCACAACGCCCGCGCCGACACCCGAGCCACGGCCGATGCGCTGGTCAAGCTCCTGCGCCACACCGCGACGGCGGCGACGTTCGGCTCGATCGACGCCATCCTGACTGCCGGGAGAGCCGGATCGGCGCAGGCACCGGCTGGCGCGCTGTACGTCCGGCACAGCCGCCGAGCGCCGGCGCTGCCCGCTCAGCACCTCCAAGAGCACGCCGTGGAGCCGCTGACCCACGCCGGGTCCGCGGAGGAGCGGGCGGGCTGGATGAGCCGGGCCCGAGAGTGCGTCCGGCTGCGATGCGACCTGCTCCGCGAAGAGGCCGAGCTGGCCGCGTCGAACAACGGCGCCGAGCTCCTCGAGCCGCTGAGCCAGCTGATCGACGACGCGACCGAGCACGGGCAGGCCGGCGTCCTCGCCGGCGCCCTCCGAGCGCTCATCCGCGGCTCAGGACCGCTCGCGACCCAGCAGGTCACCTCACACGCCCTCGAACGGGGACGGGTCACCTTCTGGTGGAGAGCCTTCCGCACCAAGCTCCACGCCGCCCCACGCTGTTCGGTCAGCCGGGGCCAGGCGTGCCCCGACTGCTGGGACCTTGTCGGGTGCCCCCGCGACCTGCTGTACCAGACCACGACCGAAGAGGTCGTCTTCTCCGACGGCCCCGGCACCCTCACGGCGGAGGTCGTCCGGAACCGGTTCCTGAAGACCGGCAAGCTCGTCCCGGACTGGTCAGTGCCCCATCCGCTGGAGGCCAGCTACGTCGTCGAGCTCATCTGCCGCTGGGCCGAAGCACGCGGGACCGGCACGGCGCCGTACATCGACCTCGCCCGATCGCGGGGCGTCGAGCTGCGCGAGCCCCGGCTCGCGCTGCGGGTCCTCAACGAGGAGCTTCCGGTGCGCGGGTTCGAGCGCACGGCACGGCTGGCCGAGAAGGCACTCGAGCATCGCAACACCGACCCCGCCTACCTCGAGATCGAAGCCTGGCTCGCGATGAACGGAGCCGCGGCCGAGGCCGACCGCCGGGCGAGCGTCCCACGCGAGATCGTGCGGCCGAGGCTTGCGCGCCCCGAAGGTCGTGTCCCCGTCAACCCCTACAAGCCCTTCTGAGCTCGGCAGCTGGCGTTGGTTCCATGGGGACTTCTGGCAACCCCATCCCGGTACATCGGCACCACCCCGGCGAGCCGAAGCGGCGCCGGGGCCGGCGGTCCACGGTCAACGAGGCGAGTGGCTGCGCGTGCTCCCGTGAGGCAGAGTCAGCTTGACGACGGTGCGGACGGCGGCAGCGTCTTGGCCATGAACAGCTCATCCCGGCCGTCGCGCACGTGCTCCCGCTCCCCGGTGTAGTGGTAGCCGAGGCGGACGTAGGCGCGTCGGCCGCGGGGGTTGTCCTCCATCACTCCGAGCGCGAGCGTGGCTGCGCCCGCCGCCTGAGCCGTCGACTCGCAGGCGTGGACGAGTGCCTCGACGACGCCCGTGCCGCGGGCGGCCGGAGCCAGCCACATGCCCATGACGAACCACTCCCCGTCGAACTCGTACACGCCAGCCATGCCGACATCGACACCGTCGCGGGAAGCGAGGAACGTGGCGGGCCGGGCGGCCCGTCGGCGCCACTCCGCCTCGTCGAACGCCTGCTCCTTCGCCAGGTTCGAGCCGAACATCTCGGGTGACTCGGCCAACGCCGCCAGGCGCACCGCACGGAGACGCTGCCAGTCGTCGGGCTCGACACGGGTCAGGAGAACCACATCGCGCTGGTCCTCGGCCGGGGCGGCGGGAGGCTTCATGCCCTGCAGTGTGCCGGAGCACGACGTCCTCGCAGCCCTCTGACACGCTGGCCCCGACGCAGCGCCCAGGCGCGCCGCGGCGGGGTCGTTCACCGTTCCGTTGGGGTCCCGAACCTCGCGACGTGGTGCCAGACCTTCTTCAGGTCCTGGGGGTCCTCCTCGCCGGTGCGCGCTGCCCGGCCGATGGTGGCGGCGTCGAGCACGCCGTTTCGGGCGGCGCGGCGACCGACCTCGACGATGTGTGGACCACGGAACTGCGGGTGAGCGGCGAGGGTCTCCACCCGGAGCAGTCGACCCTCGTGCCACTCCAGCGGCACTCCGAGCGACCCGGCCTGGTCCTCGGTGGGCGTGCCGCGAAAACAGGGGTCGAGAACCACAGCCTCGACGTCAACGGCCAAGTCGACCGTGCCGTGCACGTGCGCCTCGATGTAGTCGTCCAGGAGCCCGCCCTCGGCCGCCTCGAGGGCGTCGGAAAGCTCTCGGGCATCGAACCGCTCGACGAGGGGAAACAAGTCGAAGCGGGCGGCGGTCGCCATCGCGGTGGGCTGGAATACCGAGTCGGGGAAGCAAAAGGTGCTCCGGTCGAGCACGGCTTCGGTGAGTCGGAGATGCGCTGACCCGAACCTGGGCGCAGCGCCGATCCGCCGGCGGCGATGGTTGAGCGCCCCGTACTTCGGCCGCTCGGCGGCCGGGGCGTCGTCGTTAGGCGTGTCCGAAGATGCGCTGTTCCCACCGCCCCCGTGCACCGCCGGGATGTGCAGTGAGCCCGCCGTTGCTGGTGCCGGTCTCGAACTGCGAGCGGTAGACGCCGTCGCGGGCGAGCCGCTCCAGCACCGTCGCACTGGCGCCCACCCGGTCCGGGTGGAAGTTGAGCGTCACGCGCAGTGAGCGATCCAGCGGTTGGCCAGACGCGGCACGGGTCAGGTACTCGACCGCGCGTGCCGCCCAGGAGCTCGTCTCGCTCATCACGCCCCAGATGGTGCCAAGCCGCGCTCGTCTCGCACTCCACCGAGACGCGACACGCCGAACCCGGAGCTCTTGGACCCCTGCCCTCGCGACCGCCGCGTCGGTGACAACGACAACGACAACGACGGCGCGCCCCGGCACCGAAGAGCCAGGGGGCATCGCCGGGCCGTCAGCGGCGGTGCGTCGCCGGCAACGGGCCCGACGCGCCGAGGAGGCCCAGGTCCGGCCCGAACGGGCGCATTGGCGCCACCCTTGTGTCCAGGCCCGGCGAAGACAAGCGTGCCCCCGACCTGAAGGTCGGAGGCACGCTCGATGTCACTGAAGGTCCCGTGAACCCACCGGATTTGCCGAACAGGTGGTGTCAGGGGGTCCCTCTCGGTCGTGCTGTGCGGCCTCGGGCCGGCTCGTCAGTCGAGCTGCTTGTCCGCCTTGATCGTCTCGCGCTCACGGCCCGCGCCGGCCTGCTCGATGGCCTCGTGGCCGCCGTCGGGCGCACCACCGTGGTCGTGCTCGTGGTGAGCCGCCTCGAGCTCCGAGGGGGTCGGGGGAGCCACGCGGTCACGGAAGTAGAAGTTCGAGAACTTCGCGCGCAGCCGCTCCTTGCGGGCGATCGGGCTGTCGACGCCGTTGGCGTCCTTGGCCGCCGTGAGCTGCAGGGGCTCGCGCGACTCGTGCTGGACCAGGACCCAGCGCTCCTCGGGCGTCAGCGGCGCGTGCACCTCTTCGAAGCGGCCGTCGGCGTAGCGCCAGATGGTGCCGGTCTCGCGTCCGTGCAGGACCTTCTGGCGGTCGGCGCGCTGCAGGCTGAGGCAGATGCGCTTGGTGATCCAGAAGGCGACTGGGGGAGCGACGAAGAAGAGCACCCGCAGGGTCTGTGTGATGTCGTTGATCGACAGGTGCAGCTTGATCGCCATGAGGTCGTTGCCGGCCGCGAGGAAGAGCACGACGTACATCGAGATGCCGGCGATGCCGATCGCCGTGCGGGTCGGGGCGTTGCGCGGGCGGTCGAGGAGGTGGTGCTCGCGCTTGTCGCCGGTCACCCACGACTCGACGAACGGGTAGGCACCGATGATCGTCCACATGACGGGGAGCAGCACGAGCGAGCCCGGGAAGATGTTCATGCTCCACGTGAAGTTGCCCCACGAGACGAACTCGAGGAAACCGGGCAGCAGGCGCAGCGCACCGTCGGCGAAGCCCATGTACCAGTCAGGCTGGGAGCCCGCGGTGATGGGGGAGGGGTCGTAGGGACCGTAGGCCCAGATCGGGTTGATCGTCACGACCGCCGAGATGAGGGCGATGACGCCGAACACGATGAAGAAGAAGCCACCGGCCTTGGCGATGTAGACCGGCAGGAGCGGGTAGCCCACGACGTTCTTGTTGGTGCGGCCCGGACCGGGGAACTGCGTGTGCTTGTGCAGGAACACGAGCAGGATGTGGGCGGTGAAGAGCCCGACGAGGATGGCCGGGATGAGCAGCACGTGCGCGGAGTAGAGGCGCGGGATGATCGCCTCGCCCGGGAACGCACCGCCGAAGATGAAGTACGACATGTACGAGCCGATCACCGGGGCGGACTGCATGAAGCCGTTCATGGCGCGGATGCCGGTGCCGGAGAGCAGGTCGTCGGGCAGGGAGTAGCCGGCGAAGCCCTCGACACAGGCCAGCAGCGACAGGATCGTGCCGAAGACCCAGTTGATCTCGCGGGGCTTGCGGAAGGCACCCGTGAAGAAGACGCGGGCCATGTGGACGAAGACCGAGACCACGAAGATCAGGGCTGCCCAGTGGTGGATCTGCCGGATGAGCAGACCGCCACGGATGTCGAAGGAGATCGCCAGCGTCGAGCGGTACGCGTCGGACATCGTGACGCCCTGGAGCGGCACGTACGAGCCGTCGTAGACGACCTGGGTGGCACTGGGGACGAACCAGAACGTGAGGAACGCGCCGGTCAGCAGGCAGACGATCATGGAGTACATGGCGATCTCGCCGAGCATGAACGACCAGTGGTCGGGGAAGACCTTCTTGGCCAGGAAGGACACGCCCTTGGCGCCGCCGAGGCGGTCGTCCATCCAGCCCGCGATGCCACCGAGCGGCTTGGTCGACGAGGCGCGCTCGTCGGCCTGACGGTCGCCGGCGCGGAGCGCGTCGGCGGGGCGAGTCTCGTTGATGGTGCTCATCGCGCACGCTCCCAGAAGCTCGGTCCCACGGGCTCGGCGAAGCCCTCGGGGGCGACGAGGTAGCCCGCGTCGTCGACGGTGATCTTGAGTTGCGGCAGCGGCCGCTTGGCCGGGCCGAAGATGACGGCGCAGTCCTCGGTGAGGTCGAAGGTCGACTGGTGGCACGGGCAGAGCAGGTGGTGCGTCTGCTGCTCGTACAGGCCGACCGCGCAGCCGACGTGGGTGCAGATCTTGGAGTAGGCGACGACGCCGTCGACGCCCCAGTCCTTGGCCTTCTGCACCTTGATGAGGTCCGGGTCGAGGCGGATCATGATGACGGCCGCCTTCGCCTTGGCCTCGAGGACGTGCTTGCCCTCGTCGATGTACTTCTGGAGGGTCTCGGGCATCACGTGGAAGACCGAGCCGTTGGTGACCTCGTCGAAGCGGATCGGCGTCATCTCCGGGTCACGCATGAGCCGGATCGGCTTGCCGCCATTGTCCTTCGGGTCCCAGATCGTGTGCTTGAGTTCCTCGACGTTGACCGGGCCGAGAGAACCGGCGACCTGGAGTCCGAGGGGGAGGGCGAAGAGGCCCAGGGCCCCGCCGAGGGAGTACTTGATGAGGGGGCGCCGGGGCAGCTGCGTCGAGGCGACACCCTCGTTGACGACGGCGACGGCCTTGGCCCGCTCCTCGGGCGTGGAGGCCTGCTCGTGGCGCTCCTCGACGATCTCCTCGTCGGACATGAGGGTCTTGGCCCAGTGCACGGCGCCGATGCCGATGAAGAAGATGGCGAAGCCGAGCGACAGGCCGAGGACGACGTTCTGCGTCTTGGCGATGCCGATGCCGGGGAAGAAGAAGGTCGCCTCGTCCGGCACCGCGAAGTAGCTGACGAGGAAGATGAGGGTGCCGAGCATCGACAGGCCGAACATCGTCGCGACCTGGCGCTCGGCGCGCTTCGCAGCGGCCGGGTCGTCGTCGGCGGCACGGTGCACGTGCGGAGGAAGACCCGGGTTCTCGAACTGGTCGACGCCGGTGATCAGCGACGCCGGCAGCAGGTCGTGTCCGTCGCCGGACGCAGGGACCAGCGACGTGTTCGTGCCCTGGTCCGTGGTCTCGTGGTCGTTCATCGGGTCGTGGTCCTGTCGTCGTTCGTGAGCGAGGCGGTGCGGCGCGTGGTCATGCGGCCTTCTTGCCGAGCCACACCGCACAGCCGATGAGGATGCCGAGCGCGAACACCCAGGCAAAGAGGCCCTCGGAGACCGGGCCCAGGTTGCCCAGGGTGAGTCCACCGACGTTGGTCTCGTTCTCCTGGGCCTTGAGGTAGGAGATGACCTTCTGCTTCGCCTCGGGCGTGAGGTTCATGTCGTTGAAGACGGGCATCGACTGCGGGCCGGAGACCATGGCCTCGTAGATGTGCTTGGGCGAGGTGCCCTCGAGGGCCGGGGCGAACTTGCCGCGGGTCAGCGCGCCGCCGGCGCCGGCGAAGTTGTGGCACATGGCGCAGTTGACGCGGAAGATCTGGCCACCCTCGGCGATCGCCTTGTTGTTCTCGGGTGTGCCGGGCTGGATGACCGTCGTGTACTTCTCCTCGGGGACGGCCGGGCCGGGGCCGAGGGAGGCGACGTAGGCGGCGAGCGCGGCGATCTGCGTGTCGTCGAACTTCACCTTGTTCGCCGGGGCCTGCACGTTGGGCCCGGCGAGCGGCATACGGCCGGTGCCGACCTGGAAGTCCACCGAGGCGGCGCCGACGCCGACGAGCGAGGGACCGGACTTGGTGCCCTGTGCCGCGACACCGTGGCAGGAGGCGCAGTTGGCGATGAAGAGGTCCTTGCCCTTGGCGACGTCGTCGGCCGCGACGGTCGTCGCTGCGGCGTTGGCGTCCTTGGGGGCGAGGAACGAGTAGGCGCCACCGGTCACGAGGAGGCCGAGCAGCAGCAGCACCGCGATCGCGGCGGGGTGTCGGCGTCGGGCGGCCAAGGCGTTCACTGTGGGTTCCTGTCGTCCATGGAGGTGGGGTTCGGGTTCGGGCGCGCGCTCATGCCGGAGGTCAGCGCAGGATGTAGATGGTCGCGAACAGCGCGATCCACACGACGTCGACGAAGTGCCAGTAGTACGACGTCACCACGGCGCCCGTGGCGTTCGCGTGGGTGTAGCGCCGCGTCGTGAAGGTGCGGGCGATGATGAGCAGGAAGGCGATCAGGCCACCGGTCACGTGCAGACCGTGGAAGCCGGTCGCCATGTAGAAGACCGAGCCGTAGGCGTCGGAGCTCAGCGTGATGTTCTCGTGGACGAGCTCGGAGTACTCCATGACCTGGCCGGCGATGAAGAAGGCGCCGAAGAGGTAGGTCAGGACGTACCACTCGCGCATGCCCCAGCCCTTGAGGTCGAGCAGCTTGCCGGTGCGCGCCTTCTGGCCGCGCTCGGCCTTCCAGACGCCGAGCTGGCACCACACGGAGGAGATGACGAGCACGAGGCAGTTGACGCTCGCGAACGGGAGGTTGAGCTTCTCGGTCTGCATCGCCCACAGGTCCCCGCGGACCGAGCGGAGCTGGAAGTAGACCGCGAAGAGACCCGCGAAGAACATGAGCTCGCTGGAGAGCCACACGATGGTGCCGACGGCAACCATGTTGGGGCGGGTCGCCGGGCCGTGATGGGCCGGGCTCGCCACGGTGCTTGAAGGAACTGCCGATGCTGTCGCCACGTTGGACATTATTCCCACATTCCTGTCCGGCTGTGCGAGTGACCCCCGCCTCGGGGCCCTTTCTCGCGCGGGTGTAGAGGATTCGTGACCATTCCGACACGAACCCTGAACAGCCGTGCCGCGGGCCGTCCGGGAACACCTTCCCACGTGGCTCGCGGCGCCCGTCCCGCGGGTCGGAGGTCGGTGCGCTGGCGCGTGCTCCGCCCCGGTAGCATCGGGCGCATGACCGCCTCGAACGACAGCGCAGCGCAGGCCCCGTCCACCGCCATCTCGACGACGTCCGGGTCGCAGCGGCCGGTCGTGCGGGTCAGCGTGCTGCTCTACAGCGACGACATCACGACCCGTGACGCGGTGCGCGCGGCCGTCGGTCGTCGTCCCGCCAAGGACGTCGAGGTGGTGCGCTGGCACGAGTGCGCCACGGCGGACGCCGTCATCAGCTCCGTCGAGTCCGAGCGCTTCGACATCCTCGTCGTCGACGGCGAGGCGGCCAAGGTCGGAGGCCTCGGCCTGGCCCGTCAGCTCAAGAACGAGATCTTCGAGTGCCCCCCGATCGTCGTGCTCACCGGTCGTCCGCAGGACAGCTGGCTCGCCGCGTGGTCCCAGGCCGACCTGGCCGTCCCGCACCCGCTCGACCCGATCGCGCTGACGTCGGCCATCGCCACGCTCGCGCGTTCGGGCGTGCCGACGGCCTGACGCATGGCGTCGGACACGACGACTTGGCCCTCGGTCCTCAGCGACCTCATCGCCGGTCACGACCTCGACCGGTCGAGGGCCGAGTGGTGCATGGGCCAGATCATGAGCGGCGAGGCCACGCCCTCACAGGTCGCCGGCTTCCTCATCGGGCTGCGCGCCAAGGGCGAGAGCATCGAGGAGATGCGCGGCCTCGCCGAGCAGATGCTCGCGCACGCTCGGCGCATCGAGGTGCCCGGCCCAAGCCTCGACATCGTCGGCACGGGTGGTGACCGGGCGCACACCGTCAACATCTCGACGATGTCCTCGATGGTCGCCGCGGCCGCGGGGGTTCGGCTCGTCAAGCACGGCAACCGTGCGGCGTCGTCGTCCTCGGGTTCGGCCGACGTGCTCGAGGCGCTCGGCATCGACCTGTCCCTGCCGCCCGAGCGCGTCGTCGAGGTGGCGTCCGAGGCCGGCATCACCTTCTGCTTCGCGCAGACCTTCCACCCCTCGTTCCGGCACACCTCAGTCCCGCGCCGTGACCTCGGCATCGGGACGGCGTTCAACTTCCTCGGCCCGCTGACCAACCCCGCCCAGCCGACGTATGCCGCGGTGGGCTGCGCCGACGCCCGCATGGCGCCGCTGCTCGCCGGGGTCTTCGCCGACCGCGGGAAGGACGCCGCGGTCTTCCGGGGCGACGACGGCCTCGACGAGGTCACCGTCTCGACGACGACGCACGTCTGGTGGGTGCGCGGCGGGGTCGTCTCCGAGCGCTCGCTCGACCCCACGCGGCTCGGGCTCGAGCTGCATCCCATCGAGGAGCTGCGGGGCGGCGACGCGGCGCACAACGCCGGGGTGGTCGTCGACGTCTTCGCGGGAGCCCGCGGAGCGGTGCGCGACGCGGTGCTGCTCAACGCCGGCATCGCCCTGGCGCTCACGCAGCCGGACTCGGGTCCGTCCGAGGCCGACTTCGACGCGGACCTGCGCGCGGGGATGGACCGGGCGGCTGCCGCGATCGACAGCGGCGCGGCCACGGCCCTCGTCGAGCGCTGGGTGTCCGCCACCCGCAACTAGACGCCGCGCACCGCAGCCACGTCCCGCGTCGAGCGCGGGGTGACCGTCAGCTGCGCCTGGACGCAGCGCGTCGCGGCCACGGCCTCGTCCCGCGTCGAGCGCTGGGTGTGCGTCACCCGCGGCCGAGGGGGTGCAGCGGCGGCGCCGACAGACGTTGGTGTGTCGGCGCGCCGCTGACAGCCGCGCGGCGACGCGACCGGCGTCAGTCGCCGTCGAGGCCCAGGCTGAAGGCTGCTTCGAGGTCGTGGGAGGAGTAGGTCCGGAAGGCGATGTGCGTGGACGTGCCGACGATGCCCTCGACCTTGTTGAGCCGGTCGGCGATGACGTCGGCGAACTCCTCGTGCGCCTTGACCCGGACCATGGCGATGAGGTCGGCGTCACCGGTCACCGAGTAGACCTCGGACACGGCCGGGATGTCGGCGATGGCCTCGGCGACCTCGGGGATCCGGTCGACCTCGCAGCTGATCATGACGATGGCGGTGATCACGAGGACACCCTAGCCGGGACTAGCCCGCGTGCCGCAGGCCGCCGCCCCGGCGGGCGGAGCCCGAACGCTCGGCCCGTCGCCTCCCACCGGCCCCTGCGCCGGCGCCTCCGGGGGCGGCCGGTCCGGGCACGTCGTGGTCGAAGCCGACGACGTCGTGCGCGGCCGCGACGGCGGGCTCGAGCTCGCTGCGGACCGAGCCGGCGCCGCCGACCGGACAGGTCCAGGACCCGTCGAGCTCGACGATGCGCACACCCGGCGCCTCGAGCCACCGGAGCAGGATCTCGGTCTCCTCGGTGAGGGCCGACGGGCGCTCCGGGGTGGGGGAGGCCACGACCTCGGCCGTGGCCTGCATGGACTGCACGTAGGGCATGGGGTCGGCTCCGCGAGGGCTCACGACGGTGCCCGCGAGGCGTCCGTGGCGGATGGTGACGAGCTCCCAGCCGCCCAGGTCGCTGCGTCGGGCGGCGACGATCTCGGGGGAGCGGACGAGAGGGGCGAGCCGTTGGGCGCGTGCCGCCCCCCGGACGAGCTGGAGGAAGCGGTCACGGACGCGGGCGGCGTCCTCGAAGCGCTGCTGCGAGGCGAGCTCCTCCAGCCGGGCGCGGAGCAGCTCGGCACCGGGGCGGGCGTCCCCGGTGAAGATCGCCCGGCACTCCGCGACGACCACGGCGTAGTCACCCTCGGACTGTGCGCCGGTGCACGGGGCCCCGCACCGCCCCATGTCGGCGAGGGCGCAGGCGGTGCCGCGACCGGTCAGGCGGCCGGTGCACTGACGCAGGGGCACGACCTCGTGCACCGCGTCGATCGCCGACTGGGCCGTGACCCGCGACCGGAAAGGGCCGATGTAGTGGGCGCCGTCGTCCTTGACCTGTCGGACGATCGACAGGCGCGGGAAGCGCTCCTGGGTGAGCTTGACCCAGACGAGGGTGCGGGCGTGCTTGGAACGGCGGTTGAAACGGGGCTTGTGCTCGTCGATGAGCCTCAGCTCGCGCACCTGGGCCTCGAGCGAGGTCTGGCACACCACCGGGTGGACGACGTGGGCGAGCCGCACCATCTCGGCCATCCGGCTGCGCTGCTCGGAGGCGGTGAAGTAGCTGCGGACGCGGGTGCGGATGTCGCGGCTCGTGCCGACGTAGAGGACGCGGTCGCTGCCGTCCTTGAAGAGGTAGACGCCGGGAGCGCTCGGCAGCGGGTCGGCGAGGAACCGCTTGCGGCGCTGCGAGGGCGTGACGCGTGAGCTGTAGCTGGACAGCTCCTCGAGCGTGTGGACCCCGAGGCTGCCCACGCGTCCGATCAGGCCGTGGAGCACGTCGACCGTGGCCCGGGCGTCGTGCAGGGCGCGGTGGTCCGGGGTCGTGGGTGAGCCGAACACCCGCGCGAGGGAGGACAGGCGGTGGTTGGGGGACTCGTCCCGCACGACGAGCTGCCGGGCCAGTTGGAGGGTGTCGAGGACCGGGAACCCCGGCCACCGGGCGCCGGTGCGCGCGGCGGCCGCCTTGAGGAAGCCGATGTCGAAGCCGGCGTTGTGCGCCACCAGCACGCTGCCGGCCGCGAACTCGAGGAAGGCCGGCAGGGCGCTGTCGATACGAGGGGCGTCGCGCACCATCGAGTCGGTGATCCCCGTCAGCACCGAGATGAAGGCCGGGATGGGCTCGGCGGGGTTGACGAGGGTCTGGAACTCCCCGAGGACCTCACCGCCGCGCACCTTGACGGCGCCGATCTCGGTGATGCCGCACTGCGCCGGCGTGCCCCCGGTCGTCTCGAGGTCCACGACGACGAACGTGACACCGGCAAGGGGGGTGCCGAGGTCGTCGAACGTGGACTGGATGGCTTGCATGTGCCTGACGGTATGCCGGGCCGCCGACAACGCCGCGGAGGCGCGCGACGGCCCTCATCTCAGGCGTGGGGCCCGCAAGCCCCTCTCGCGCAAGGCTGCCCGCAGCGCCGCCCCGGAATGCTCCCGGGTGCGGCGTCACCGCCGGCGGTCGTCCCACGGTCCTGACGGCGGTGCTGCCGGCCAACCCGGCCGGTCGCTTCCGAGGAGGCCGGCCGGGTAGGCGCGAGGGCACCACCAGGGGGCTGGGGGCGGCGCCGGGGGAGCGCTGTCGGTGGGGGCGCTTAGCGTCTTTCACGACAGATCGCAACGAGAGACGAAGGGTTGGACCGAGATGATGCTCGTCGACTGCCAGACCTGCCCGGTGCGGGACGTCCACTGCGCAGACTGCATGGTGACCGCCCTGACCAGCGCGACCACGATCCCGCTCCGGCCGGTCACGCACCAGCCCGACGGCCGAACGGTTGAGGGGGCGACGGCTCCCCTCGACCGCGCCGAGCGGCGTGCCGTCTCGGCCTTCCTGGCCGCCGGGCTCGTCACGACGGCCACCGCCAATGCCGCCCGGGCCGACCTCGACCGCGTCGGGGTCGGCGCACCGCACCGGGACCGCAGGGCCGTCTGACCCGAGGTGTCGGCCCGGTCCCACGGCGCGTGGCACGATGACGCGGTGTCCCGCCGCAGCCGTCGCACCTCTGGTCGGCCGACCGCCTCGCTTGCGCTCGTGACGTCCGTGGCGGTCGTCCTCGGTGCATGCACCGCGCCCGAGGCTCCCGCCTCCTCGACCGGTGCGCGCGCCACCGCCACCGCCGAGGGCGGCCCCGGAGCAGGGGTGACGTCCGACCTACCTCCGCAGGCGTGGGCGGCCGCGCGCACCGACGCCGTGACGCGGCTGCTCCGGGCCCGGGCCGCCGCGGCGGACGCGGGGGACGAGCCCGGCTGGCTGACCCCTCTCGGGGGCACCTCGGCCGCGTCCCTGCGCGCCGAGCAGGCCGCGGTCCTCGCACGCATGAGGGCGATGCAGGCGAGCGACATGGAGCTCACCAGGGTCCGCGAGGTGACCGCGCCCGTGCCGGCTCCACGGGGCACCGAGGTCGAGTGGGACGTGAGGGCGAGCTTCACGTACAGACTCCGTGACTTCGACACGGCGCCCAGGACCTTCGACCTCGACCTCACGTTCAAGGCAGATCCGGCCCGTCCCGCCGCCCTCGTCATCACCTCCTGCGCCCCGTCGGACCGCCCCCAGCCGTGGGACCTGGCCGGACTCGTCGTCCGCCGGTCTCCGACCGCCCTCGTGCTCGCCGTCGGCTCTCCCGCGCGGGTCGACGAGGTGGTCGCTCGCGCGCGGACCGCAGCGTCCCGCGTCGCCGCCGTGTGGGGCGAGGTGCGGCCCTCCGTGTGGGTCTCGCCCGCCACCGATGCCGACGCAGCGCGCCTGCTCGGGCGTTCGGCCGGCGACCTCGTGGGGGTCGCTGCGGCGACGGACGGCCCCTTGACCCCGGGCGAGCGGGCCGGGGCCGACCGCATCGTCCTCGTGCCGGGTGCCTGGACGTCGCTGCGACCCGACGGGCGCGACGTCGTCATGACCCACGAGCTGACCCACGTCACGGTGCGGGCCTCGACCACCCGTGCCGTGCCCGTCTGGCTGTCCGAGGGCTTCGCCGAGCTCGTCGCCTACGAGCCCATCAACCTGCCGGAGGCAACCGTCGTCGCTCCTGCTCTCGCGCGTGCCAGGACCTCGGGGCTGCCGGGCGCGCTGCCCGCCGACGCGGACTTCGAGCCCGGCACGCAGACCCTCGCCTCGGCATACGGCCTGGCCCTGCTGGCCCTGCGCACGCTCGCCGACCGCTACGGCACCCAGGCCGTCGTCCGGCTCTACCGCGCGGCCGCGGGAGGACTCGCGTCGCCGACCGACCGTCTCGACGACCGCGAGGCAGCCGTCGACGACGCGTTGCGCTCGGTCATGGGGTCATCGCGCACGGCCCTCGTGCAGCAGTGGCAGGCGCGTCTGCGCCACCTGCTCGGCTGACGCCTCAGGCGTAGAGCTTCTCCACCTCGTCGCCGAAGTCCTTCATGACGACGTTGCGCTTGAGCTTCAGCGACGGCGTGAGGTAGCCGTTCGCCTCGGTGAAGTCTCCGGGCAGCACCGAGAACTTCCGGATCGACTCGGCCTTTGACACGGCGTCGTTGGCCCGGTCGACGGCCTCCTGGAGAGCCTCGAGCACCTTCGGGTGCGTGCGGGCCTGCTCGAGCGAGACGCCCTCGACACCGTGGCTCTTGGCCCAGAGGGGCCACATCTCCTCGTCGAGCGTCAGGAGCACGCCGACGAAGGGCTTCTGGTCGCCGACGACGATGCACTGCGAGACGAGGGGGTGCGAGCGCAGGCGGTCCTCGAGCACGGCCGGGGCGACGTTCTTGCCGCCCGCGGTCACGAGGATCTCCTTCTTGCGACCCGTGATCCGCAGGTAGCCGTCGTCGTCGAGCTCGCCGATGTCACCGGTGTGGAACCAGCCGTCGACGATGGCGTCGGAGGTCGCCGTCGGGTTGTCGTGGTAGCGGGTGAAGACGCCGACGCCCTTGAGCAGGATCTCGCCGTCGTCGGCGATCCGGATGCCGGTGCCCGGCAGGGGCGGCCCGACGGTGCCGATCTTGATCCGGTCGGGGGTGTTGACCGCGACCGGGGCCGTCGTCTCGGTGAGGCCGTAGCCCTCGAGGATGACCACGCCGATGCCGCGGTAGAAGTGCCCGAGGCGGGTGCCGAGGGGAGCGCCGCCGGAGACGGCGTAGCGCACCTGGCCGCCCATGGCGGCGCGGAGCTTGCCGTAGACGAGGCGGTCGAACACGGCGTGCTGGACACGCAGCCCCAGGCCCGGCCCCCCGGCGTCGAGGGCTTCGCTGTAGGCGATCGCGACGGTCGCCGCGCGCAGGAAGATCTTGCCCTTGCCCTCGGCCGACGCCTTGGCCTCGGCGGAGTTGAAGATCTTCTCGAAGACGCGCGGGACGGCGAGCACGAACGTCGGCTGGAAGCCCGCGAAGTCGTCGAGGAGGTTCTTGATGTCGGCCGAGTGACCCATGCGGGCACGTCCGGCCACGCAGAGCACCTCGATGAAGCGGGCGAAGACGTGCGCGAGCGGGAGGAAGAGCAGCGTCGAGGCGTTGTCGGTCAGCACGAGCGCGCCCAGCTTCTCGATGGCGTTCTCCGCGAGGTCGAGGAAGTTGCCGTGGGTCAGCTCGCAGCCCTTGGGGCGACCCGTCGTGCCCGAGGTGTAGATGATGGTCGCGACCGAGCGGCGGTCGAGCCCGGCGCGGCGGCGGTCGAGGTCGGCGTCGGCCACCGCATGGCCCTTCTCGCGCAGCGCGTCCAGCCCGCCGCCGTCGATGGTGACGATCTCGCGCAGCGAGGGCACCTCGTCCCGGACCTGCTCGACGGTGGCGCGGTGGGCGTCGGTCTCGACGACTACCAGGTGCGTGTCCGAGTCGGAGAGGATCCATTGCACCTGCTCGGCGGAGGAGGTCTCGTAGATCGGCACGACGACGGCGCCGGCGGTCCAGGCGGCGAAGTCGACGAGGGTCCACTCGTAGCGGGTGCGCGACATGAGGGCGACCCGGTCCCCGGGCTCGACACCGGCGGCGACGAGGCCTCGGGCCACGGCAGCGACGTCGTCGGCGAACTGGGTCCAGGTGATGTGGGTCCAGCCCCCCGACGGGGTCTTGCGGGAGAACGCCGTCTCGGAGGCGTTCTCCCTGGCGTTGCGCACGGGGAGGTCCGCGAGGCTTCCCTCCGTCGTGACGGGGGCAAGTGGTGCGACGACGTTGTCCTTCACTGTCACTCCTGATCGCGGGGGGCGGAACCGTGCAGCACCTTACCGATCGGTAACCGCGGCGACCACGTCACCATGATCACAGGGCGTGGTCAACGGTCCGGGCGCGCCGCCCTCGGCGCAGGGCTGCCGTCGTCACCATCTTGGCACGCAGCCGACGCGCGCCGGCGTGGGCCGCACGAAGCAGCGTCGGGCCGTGGTCGACGCGATAGCCTTCGGCGCATGGCCGATCGCACCGAGTCCTCCATCGTCATCGACGCCCCTCCCGGCGAGGTGCTCGACGTCATCGCGGACTTCGAGGCCTACCCCGAGTGGGCGGGTGAGGTGAAGGACGTCGCCGTGCTCGCCGAGGAGGGCGACGGCTGGGCCGACCAGGTGCAGTTCACCCTCGACGCCGGCGCCATCAAGGACACCTACGTGCTCGACTACGAGTGGGACGTCGTCGAGGACGGCACCGGAGTCGTCTCGTGGTCCCTCGTCTCGGCGCAGGTCCTCAAGGCGATGAACGGCTCCTACACGCTGACGTCAGACGGTGCCGGGACCAAGGTGACCTACCGCCTCGCGGTCGACGTCAAGATCCCCATGATCGGGCTGCTCAAGCGCAAGGCGGAGAAGGTCATCGTCGACACCGCGCTCAAGGAGCTGAAGAAGCGCGTCGAGGCCTGACCGACCGTGACCCCGACCGACGGTCCTGCCGCGCAGTCCGAGCAGCCCGAGCGATCCGTGCGGCCCGAGCCGACCAGCGCTGCCCACTCCGAACGACCTGAGGCGGCCTCGCCCCCCGGGAGCGTGGCCGAGGAGGCCGCCCTCCTCGTCGACCTGCTCTCCCGACGCAGCTGGGCAGGCTCTTCCGGTATGCCGCCGGCCGCCTCCCACAAGGAGGACGGCTCCGCTGCGCCTCTCGGCCACGACAGCCGGCACGAAAGCGAGCACGACGGGTCGCGCTCCTCGCAGCAGCGGTCCGGCACGAGCACGGGGGAGTGCACCTGCGGAGGGAGCACCCCCGCGGCGTGCCGGGTGTGTCCGGTGTGCCAGCTCGTCGCCTTCGTCCAGCAGGTCAACCCCGACACCATCGAGAAGGTCGCGGACTTCGTCGGCTTCGCCGCCACGGCGCTGCGTGACCTGGCCGCGACGCAGCGCGAGCGGCGGGCCGAGCCCCACCCGGACGCCGCCCGCGACGCCGCCCGCGACGCCGCCTCGGAGTCCGAGCCCGGGCCTGTCTCCGAACCAGCACCCGAGACGACCGCGTCGACGACACCCGCCTCCGCCACCGCATCCACCTCGGACAGGACCCGACCGGGAGAACGCTCATGAGCAGACGACTCGCCATCGGCATCGACATCGGAGGCACGAAGGTCGCCGGCGGTGTCGTGGACGAGTCGGGGGCGATCACCCACCGCACCCGCCGCGACACCCCGCACCGCTCGACCTCGCCCCGCGTCGTCGAGGACACCATCGTCGAGTCGGTCGAGGAGCTGCTGGGACAGGTCGATGCCGCCGACGTCGTCGCCGTGGGCATCGGCGCGGCGGGCTTCGTCGCCGAGGACCGGGCCACCGTGGTCTTCGCCCCCCACCTGTCGTGGCGCAACGAGCCGCTGCGTGACGCCCTGGCGCAACGCATCGAGCTGCCGATCACCGTCGACAACGACGCCAACGCCGCGGCCTGGGCCGAGGCGTGCTTCGGCGCCGCGCGGGGCGAGTCGCACGTCGTCGTCATCACCCTGGGGACGGGCATCGGCGGTGCACTCATCGTCGAAGGCCACGTCGAGCGCGGCCGCCACGGCATCGCCGGCGAGTTCGGCCACATGCAGATCATGCCGGGCGGCATCCGCTGCGAGTGCGGCAACCGCGGCTGCTGGGAGCAGTACGCGAGCGGCAACGCGCTCGTGCGCGAGGCCCGGGCCATGATCGAGGCCGGGTCGCCCGTCGTGGCCGACCTGCTCGCCCGTCTCGGCGGGGATGCCTCGGCCCTGACGGGTCCGTTCATCACCGAGGCCGCGCGCGAGGGGGACCCGACCGCGCGCGAGCTGCTCGCCGACATCGGTGAGTGGCTCGGGATCGGGCTGGCCAACCTCGCCTCCGCCTTCGACCCGGGCCTGTTCGTCATCGGGGGCGGTGTCAGCGCCGCGGACGAGATGCTCATCGGCCCGGCGCGCGAGGCCTTCCGCCGCCAGCTGCCCGGCCGCGGCTACCGGCCCGAGGCGCGGATCGTGCGCGCCGTTCTCGGCAGCGACGCCGGCCTCATCGGGGCGGCCGAGCTGGCGCGCGCCGGTCGCTGAGCCGTGCGAGGGGCGCGGCCGCAGCACGTGCTGCGCGTCATGAGCTACAACGTCCACGACCTCCTCGACGACCGCGCCGCAGCCGCCAGGGTCGTCCGAGCCGTCGCCCCGGACGTGCTGTGCCTGCAGGAGGTGCCGCGCCGGCTGACGACCGAGCTGCGGCTGCCGCCGTTCGCGCGGGACTGCCGCCTGCTCTGGTCGGGTGGCCGTCGCGGCACCGGTGGCACGGCCGTCCTCACGGCACCGAGGGTGGTCGTCCACGGCGTGTCCCGGGGTCGCCTCCGGGTGCGCTTCCCCGACCGGACGCGGGGGTATGCCGCCGCCACCGTCTCGCTCCCCGGCGCGGGTCCGCGGGCGCGTCCCGTCACGGTCGTCAGCGTGCACCTCGGCCTGCGACCGCAGCAGCGACGGGAGCACGCCCGGACCGTGCTCGACCGGGTGGGCGACCGGGCGGGTGACCGGACGGTCGTCGCAGGGGACCTCAACGAGGGACACGGCGGTGCGGCATACGACCTCATCGCGGCCCGTCACCCGCTTGCCTCCCCGAGCCTGCCCACCTATCCCGCCGACCGGCCCACCGTGGCGCTCGACGCGATCTTCGCCGGACGCGACCTCGAGGTCGTCGGCACGCCCGACGTCGGGGTGGACGCGCTCGATCTCGCAGCGGCATCGGACCATCGGCCCGTCTGGGTCGACCTCGACCTGCGCGAGGGGTGCTAGAGGCGGGTGCCGTCGTCGAACGGGTCGCGCTGGCTGCCACCGCGCAGGACCAGCAGCACGAAGCCGACGACGACCATGGTCAGGGCGGTCACCACCCACCAGTCGCTGCCGTCGCGGTCGAAGAAGAGCACGTAGAGCAGCAGGAGGGGGCCGCCCACGAGGCCGCCGACGATGGCCCAGAACATCGGGTCGGTCTCGGCCGACGGCAGGTCGATGTCGGAGGGTGGGACGAAGTGGTCGTCGTCGTCGACCCTCTCGCCGGCGTCGTCGCGGGGCCGGGTGCTGCCCCGCCAGACGTGCGCGGTCGTCGGCGCGATCGGCAGCTCCAGCAGGCCCGACGAGCTCGGCGGGCTCGAGGGGCCGGCCGGGTTCGGCGGCCCGGCCGGGCGCCCGGGCTTCGGAGCGTTCGTCGTGGCCGGCGGGTTCGTCGGCTTCGACGGCGTCGGTGCCGCGGTCGCCGGCCCGCCCTGGCCCGTCGCGCCGTCGGGATGGGACGCGTCGGGAGAGCCAGGACCGTCGGCCGGACCGTCGGCGTCCACCCCGTTGGACCCGGCCGTGTCGGGATCGGTGACGAGGTCGGCGGCAGCGGCGCGTGGCAGCGGGTCGGGCGCCTCGGCGTCCCACCCGGCGACGATGCGCGCGAACTCCGCGTCGAGGTCGGGGTCGCTCACGACGCGGTGCTCCGGGTCCGTCGCGCGGGCAGCCGGCAGACGGCTGCGGCGTCGGAAGGGACCGTCACGATGGGACTCCTCGGGGGAGGCGACTGAACCCACTGATCCTCGCATGCCCCGCTGGGCGGGCGCGAGTGTCGTAGAGTTCGAGCCGTCACGGACGGAAGGCGGACACGGTTGTTCTACTGGTTCCTCAAGACGATCGTCATCGGGCCGATCGTCAGGCTCGTCTTCCGCCCCTGGGTGGAGGGCGAGGAGCACATCCCCGAAGAGGGTGCCGCGATCTTCGCGAGCAACCACCTGTCCTTCTCCGACTCGATCTTCCTGCCGCTCGTCGTCTCCCGGCGCGTCACCTTCCTCGCGAAGAGCGACTACTTCACGGGCCGCGGCATCAAGGGCCGCCTGACGGCCGCCTTCTTCCGGGGCGTCGGGCAGCTTCCCGTCGACCGGTCCGGCGGCAAGGCGAGCAACGCCGCGCTCAACTCCGGCCTGAAGGTCCTGCGCCGCGGCGAGCTGCTCGGCATCTACCCCGAGGGCACCCGCTCGCCCGACGGCCGCCTCTACCGCGGTCGCACCGGTGTCGCGCGGATGGCCCTCGAGGGCAAGGTCACCGTTATCCCCGTCGCCATGATCGGCACGGACAAGGCGCAGCCCACCGGCAAGGTCATCCCGCGGATCATGCGGGTCGGGGTCCGGGTCGGCAAGCCGCTCGACTTCTCCCGCTACGAGGGCATGGAGGACGACCGCTTCGTCCTGCGCTCGATCACCGACGAGATCATGTACGAGCTGATGCTGCTGTCGGGCCAGGAGTACGTCGACATGTACGCCACGTCGATGAAGGACCGCCTCGTCTCCGCGGCCCGGGCCAAGGCACGTGAGCTGCAGGACGCCGCCAAGCCGGGCAGCGCAGCGCCCGAGCTCGAGGAGGCCCTCGACGCCGCCGAGGGCAAGCCTCGGCCGTCGAAGGGCGCCGTCACGGGCGAGCAGGGCTCGGGTCCCGACACGTCGGCCGAGGGGTCCGTCGACACGACGAGGCTCGACCACGGCGACGGTCGCAACACCGGCGACGACGGCGACGCACCCGTCGTGGCGGCCTCCTGACGTCATGGCCGACGACGCAGCCACGCCCGTCGTCGCCGCGTCGACGAGCGCGGTCCTCGACGACGAGCACGCCATCGTCCGAGGGCTCTGGCGCGGCATCGACGTCTTCCGCTGGCTGGCCCTGGCGTATGCCGTGTGGTCGACGTGGGAGCGCCACGAGCAGATAGCCCACCTCGCCCTCGGCGTCGCGGTCCTCGGGGTGCTCGCCGGATGGACCGTCGCCGTGACCCTGCAGCCGGTCCGCACCGTGCGCGCCTACGCGATCGAGCTCGCCATCGGCTGCTCCGCGATCCTCGCCACGCGCCTCGTGGACGACCCGCAGGTGATCACCGCGGGGGCCAAGACCATCCCGTCGATCTGGCCCACGGCCGCCGTCGTCGGGTTCGCGGTGCTGCGTGGCTGGCGCGGTGGACTCGCGGCCGCGTCGTTCGTCGCGGCCTGCTCCTTCGTGGAGGTCGTCGAGCCCACCCCCAACACCGTCACAAACTCGATCTTCGGTCTGCTCCTCGGCGGCTGCATCGGCTACTGCGTCGACCTCGCACGCTCGAGCCACGAAGCCCTCGCGGAGGCGATGCGGCTCGACGCGGCCCGTGCCGAGCGTGACCGTCTGGCCCGCACCGTCCACGACGGCGTGCTCCAGACCCTGGCCTTCATCAACCGTCGCGCCACCGACCTCGGGGGCGAGGCGGCTCGTCTCGGCGCCATGGCGGGCGAGCAGGAACGCATCCTGCGCACCCTCGTCAGCCAGACCGACCTCGCCGAGGTGGGCCGTGCCGTCAGCGGCGACGCCGACCTGCGCGGGTTGCTGCGCCACGTCGAGCGCGACGGTGTGCAGCTCGTGTCCCCTGCGGACGCGGTGCTCCTGCCCCGGCGGGTGGCCGACGAGGTGGTCGCAGCCGTCGAGGCGGCGCTCGACAACGTGCGCCAGCACGCCGGCGAGGACGCCCAGGCGTGGGTGCTGCTCGACGATGCCGGCGACGAGGTGGCGGTGACGATCCGCGACTCGGGGCGTGGCGTGCCCTCCGGGCGTCTGGAGCAGGCCGTCGCGCAAGGACGCCTCGGTGTCTCCTCGAGCATCCTCGGACGACTGTCCGACCTCGGCGGCACCGCGACGGTCTCGTCGGGTCCGGCCGGAGGCACGACGGTGGAGATGCGGATCCCGAATCGCCGGACGGCGCGGCCCTCCCACCGACACCATGGTCACCAGCCGGACCGCATCGCCGACAGGCAGGCGGGCACCCGGACACAGGGACGAGGAGCATCGTGACGGAGCAGCAGGACGCCATGCCGCAGGGGAGCAGCGAGCGGCCCGAGCACATCCGAGTCGTGGTCGCGGACGACCACCCGATGTGGCGCGACGCCGTCGCCCGCGACCTCGCCGACGCCGGCTTCGAGGTGCTCGCGACTGCCGACGACGGGCGCTCGGCCGTGGCCCGCACGCGGGCGACCGTGCCCGACGTCCTCGTCCTCGACCTCAACCTGCCCGGCCTCACCGGCGCCGAGGTCTGCGCCGCCCTGGCCGCGGCCCGGGTGCCGACCAGGATCCTGATCCTGTCGGCCAGCGGCGACCACCAGGACGTCCTCGACGCCGTCAAGGCCGGAGCGCTCGGCTACCTCGTGAAGTCGGCCGGGCGCGAGGAGTTCCTCGCGGCGGTCCGCGCCACGGCCGCGGGCGAGCCCGTCTTCACCGCAGGGCTGGCGGGGCTCGTGCTCGGGGAGTTCCGGCGCGTCAAGGCCGAGGGCGGCGGCAGCGCGGAGCGGCCCATCCCGGAGCTCACCGACCGCGAGACGGAGATCCTCAAGTACGTCGCGACCGGCATGGGCTACAAGGAGATCGCCGCGACCCTCTTCCTCTCGCACCGCACCGTGCAGAACCACGTGCAGAACATCTTCGGCAAGCTCCAGATGCACAACCGGGTCGAGCTCGTCCGCTTCGCCATGGAGCGCGGCCTCGACCTGGCCGACCCGACCTGAGGCCGGCCCTCAGGGCGGGCCTGAGGCTGGGCCAGAGGCTGGGCCTGACGCCTGATGTCGTCACGGACGAGCTGCCCGGCCCGGCTACCCGCAACGGCGCCGTCGCGCGGGACGGGACGACACGGCATACGACCTCGGTGACACCTCACGTCGCGGAGGTTTCGGGATGCGGACCCGTGCCGGAGCACCCTGCGGCGACGTCTACGCTGACGGGGTGAACACGAGGACCGTCACCGCCGATGCCGGACTCGACCCCGAGAACGGGGCCGAGGCCCTGGCCGCCCTCACGGCTGCCGCCGCCGAGCTCGAGGCCCAGCAGCAGCCTGCCTGGCCCGACACGGCCGCGCTGGCCGAGGTGATCGAGACCCTCGCCTCGTATCCTCCGCTCGTCTTCGCCGGGGAGTGCGACATCCTCACCGACCGGATGGCCAAGGCCGCCGTCGGCGAGGCCTTCGTGCTCCAGGGCGGCGACTGCGCCGAGACCTTCGCGTCCGCGACCGCCGACAACATCCGCGACCGCATCAAGACGATCCTGCAGATGGCTGCGGTGCTGACCTACGGCGCGTCCGTCCCGATCATCAAGATCGGCCGCATGGCCGGGCAGTACGCCAAGCCGCGCAGCTCGACCGTCGAGACCCGTGAGGGCGTGACCCTGCCCGCCTTCCGCGGCGACATGGTCAACGACTTCGCCTTCCACGAGACCGCCCGCATCCCCGACCCGCAGCGCCTCGTCCGCGCGTACCACGCGAGCTCGGCGACCCTCAACCTCGTGCGCGCTTTCACGACAGGCGGATTCGCCGACCTGCGACACGTGCACGACTGGAACCGCGGCTTCGTCGCCAACTCGGCCAACCAGCGCTACGAGAAGATCGCCAAGGACATCGACAAGGCCATGAAGTTCATGGCTGCGTGCGGCGCCGACTTCGACGCCATGCGCACCGTCGAGTTCTACGCGGCCCACGAGGCCCTCCTGCTCGACTACGAGCGCCCGCTCACGCGCATCGACTCGCGCTCGGGGCGCCTCTACGACACCTCGGGCCACTTCGTGTGGGTCGGTGAGCGCACCCGCCAGCTCGACGGCGCCCACGTCGACTTCGTCTCGCGCATCAGCAACCCGATCGGCGTCAAGCTCGGCCCGAAGGCCGACATCGACGAGGTCCTGCGCCTCATCGACAAGGTCGACCCCAACCGCACCCCGGGCCGCCTGACCTTCATCACGCGGATGGGTGCCGGCACGATCCGGGACGCCCTCCCCGCCCTTGTCGACAAGGTGACGGCGTCCGGCGCGACCGTGACGTGGATCTGCGACCCCATGCACGGCAACACGTTCGAGAGCCCGTCCGGCTACAAGACGCGCGACTTCGAGGACATCGTCGAGGAGGTCCGCGGCTTCTTCGAGGTGCACCAGTCCCTCGGGACGATCCCCGGCGGCATTCACGTGGAGCTCACCGGCAACGACGTCACGGAGTGCCTGGGCGGAGCGGAGAAGATCATCGACTCCGACCTCGAGAAGCGCTACGAGTCGGTGTGCGACCCGCGCCTGAACCACCAGCAGTCGCTCGAGCTCGCGTTCCTCGTGGCCGAGATGCTCGGCCAGGCCTGAGCCGGTGGCGGCGACGAGTCCCTTCCGGGCGGACCTGCTCAGCGACACCCTGACCCGGCCCTCCGAGGCGATGCGCCAGGCCATGGCTCGGGCCGAGGTCGGCGACGACGTCTTCGGCGAGGACCCGACGCTGCGGGCTCTCGAGGAACGTGTGGCGGGACTGCTGGGCCACGAGGCCGCGCTCTTCACGCCCTCGGGCTCGATGGCCAACCAGCTGGGCGTGCGGCTGCACGTCAAGCCGGGGGAGGAGCTCGTCGGGGACTCCCTCGCGCACGTGGTGCGGGCCGAGCTGGGCGCTGCGGCCGTGCTCTCGGGCATCTCGTCGCGCACCTGGGTCTCCGAGCGCGGCCGGTTCCGCGCCGACGACGCCGCCTCGCTCATGATCACCGGGGTCGGGCCCTACCAGGTCTGCACCTCGCTCGTGGTCGTCGAGAACACCCACAACTTCGGCGGCGGCACCGTGCAGTCGCTGAGCGAGATCCATCGGGCCCGCGAGCTGACGCAGGCGCGCGGTGTCGCCATGCACCTCGACGGGGCGCGCCTCTTCAACGCCCACGTCGCCTCCGGCGTGCCGGTCGGTGTCTACGGCGCCGAGTTCGACACCGTGTCCATCTGTCTCAGCAAGGGCCTCGGGGCACCCGTCGGGAGCGTCCTCGTCGGCTCGGCCGACGCGATGGCCGAGTCGCGCATCTGGCGCAAGCGCTTCGGGGGAGGCATGCGTCAGGCCGGGATCCTCGCTGCTGCAGGGCTCTTCGCGCTCGACCACAACGTCGAGCGGCTGGCCGACGACCACGCGCGGGCACGACGTGCCGCTGAGGCGATGGCCGAGGCGGCACCCGGCTCCGTCGACCTCGCGACGGTCGAGACCAACATCGTCATCGTCGACGTGGCCGCTGTGGGGTGGACGTCGGCGGACTTCGTCGCAGCCGCGCTCACCGAGGGTGTCAGGACGTATGCCGTGGGGCCCGGTGCCGTGCGCCTCGTCTGGCACCTGGACGTCGACGACGCAGGCACCGACGCCGCGATCGACGTCCTCACGGCACTGCTGCGCTCGGCCCCTGACGCCTGAGACCCGTCCCGGTTCCGCCACCGAACGCTGCGTTCGCCGCCGAACTCACTGGTAGAACACCGTTTTCGCCACCGAACGCTGCGTTCGGTGCGTGCGAGCGGCGCGTCAGACCTCGTGGTGGAGTACCTCGGCAGGCAGCTCGCCCGGGCGTCGACGGGCGAGGATCTCGACGGCATACATCGCCGTGAGCACGAGGGCGCCGCCGAGCACCATCCGGAGCGTCGCGGCCTCGTCGCCGAGGGTCACGGCGAAGAACGCGGCAAAGACCGGCTCGAGCGTCATGACGATCGCGGCCCGGGTGGCCGGGAGGTGCGCCTGCGCCCACGTCTGCACCCACAGCGCCAGGATGCTCGCGAAGACCACCATGTAGATGACGGTGCCCCACTGGCGCGTCGTGCTCGGCAGCACGATGCCCCCGGGAAGGGCCCCGACGACGCAGATGACGGCGATGACGATCATCTGCACGACCGACAGGCCCGTCGCGATCTCGGAGGCGCTGTGGCGCCCGAGCCCCACGATGTGCAGCGCGTAGAGGGCTGCAGCGAGCAGCGTGATCGCCTCGCCGGCCCCGACCGAGAGTCCGTTGAGGGACAGCAACGCGAGGCCACCGGTCGCGAGCCCGACTGCGGCCCAGGTCGATCCGGGCACTCGCTCGCGCAGGATCACGGCGGTGAAGACGGGGGTCAGCACGACGTAGGTGCCCGTGACGAAGCCGGACACCGAGGCCGGCGTCGTCGCGAGTCCCACGGTCTGGAAGATCTGGGCCAGCCCGTAGAGCACGCCGAGACCCGCCCCGACGAGGACCTGCCGGCGGCTGAGGGCACGGACAGGCCGCCAGAAGACGACGAGCATGACGACGGCCGAGATGGTGAAGCGCACCGCGAGGAAGTCCATCGCGGGCAGCGACTGCACGAGGTCGCGGATGAGGAAGAAGGTCGAGCCCCAGACGGCGGTCAGCGAGACGAGCAGGATCGTTGCGAGGCGCGAGCGCGCCGAACCGGTCACCGAGCCTCAGACGACGGTCAGGACGATCGTGCTGCCCTTCGGCGCCGAGTCCCCACCGTTGACGCTCTGGTGCTGCACGAGGTCGAGGACGGGCCCGAAGAGGCCGGCCTCCTTCTTGACGGTGAAGCCGAGGTCGGTCAGCGCCTTCTCGGCGTCCGCGGACGAGCGGCCGACGACGTTGGGCACCGGCACCATGACGGGACCCTTGGAGACGACGAGCTTGACCGGGTCGCCCTGGTGGAGCGTGCCCTTGTCGGGGGACTGCGAGACGACCTGGCCGGCCGGGACGGTGTCGCTGTTGACGTCGTCGCCCCGCTGGACCGTGAGCCCGGCCTTGGTGAGGGTGGCCGAGGCGGCGTCGAAGGCTGCGCCCGTGACGGTGGGGACCTCGATGGGGCGACGGCCCTTGGAGACGACGACGGAGACGGCGGTGTTGCGCTTGACCGACGCCCCGGGTGCCGGGTCCTGGGAGATGACCACACCCTCGGGCACCGTCTCGCTCCAGGCCTTCGACGTGTCCCCGAGCCGGAGGGTCAGGGGGGACAGGGCGGTGCCCGTGTCGCCGACCTTGACCCCGACGAGCGTCGGGACGGCATACCGCTCCTTGCCCTTGGAGACGACGACGCGCACCGTCGAGTCCTTGCCGAGGTGGCTGCCCACGCCCGGCTCGACGCGCAGCACGACGCCCTGCGCCTTGGCCTCGGAGAACTCCTCGACGGTGTCCATCGACAGGGACGCCTGCTGCAGCTGGCCCTCGGCCTGGGAGAGCTGCTCGCCGACGACGGCCGGCACGATGGTCGAGCCGCCCGGACCGGCCGTGAACCACCACCCGCCGAACGCGCCGCCACCCACGACGAGCAGGGCCGCGAGCCAGAGCAGCCAGCGTCGCCGTCCCTTCTCGCCTCTCGCCCGGTCGATGGGCATGGCTGCCGTGTGCTCCAGCTCCGGGCCGTCGTCGTGGACGGGCAGGCCGGCGAGGGCAGGACGTCCGACGTCGGTCGGACGCGTGCGCTGGCGCTCCGGCGCGGCGGCAGCCGTGGAGCGCGGGGACGGGTCGACGGGGACGAGCCGAGTCGTCGAGGAGACGGGGGCGAGGACTGCCGTGCCGCTGGGGCCGGGGCCCGCACCGCGTCGGTCCAGCTCGCCCGCGGACAGGCCGCGACGCACCTCGCGCAGCGCGGTGACGAAGGCCGTGGCGGAATCGAAGCGGTCGTCCGGCTCGACGGCGGTCGCGCGGGCGACCAGGTCGTCGAGCACGCCCGGGACGGTGGGCACGAGCGAGGAGGGTGCGACGATCGAGCCGTGGACGTGGTTGTACGCGATCTGGATCGGTGTCGTGCCCGTGACGGCCTTGCTCCCGGTGAGCATCTCGAAGAGCAGCAGGCCCGCGGCATACACGTCGCTGCGGGTGTCGGCGACGCCGCGCTCGACCTGCTCCGGGGAGAGGTAGGAGACGGTGCCGAGCAGCACCCCGGTCTGGCTCGTCGTCGCCTGGTTGGTGATGGCGCGGGCGAGGCCGAAGTCCGCGACCTTGACCTCGCCGTCGCGGCGCACGATGACGTTCTCCGGCTTGACGTCCCGGTGGATCATGCCGGCCGCGTGCGCCGCGCGCAGCGCCAGCAGGATGGGTTCGAGGATCGCGAGCGACTCGCGTGCCGTGAGCGGCGCCTCCTCGTGGATGACGTCGCGCAGGGTCTTGCCGGCGATGAGCTCCATCGCGAGGAAGACCTCTCCGTCGTCCTCACCCTGGTCGTAGACGGCCACGACGTTGGGGTGGCTGAGGCGTGCGGCCGACCGGGCCTCGGCGCGGAAGCGCTCGACGAAGACGTCGTCGGTGGCGAGCCCCGGGCGCATGATCTTCAGCGCCACCTCCCGGTCGAGGCGTCCGTCCAGCGCGACGTAGACGGAGGCCATGCCTCCGTCTGCGAGGTGGGAGAGGATGCGGTACCTGCCGTCGATCACCCGACCGACGAGGGCGTCCGCCACGCTGGACGTCACGGAGCGAAGTTTACGGGCTGATCCCCGGCAACCCGTGCAGGCCAGCCGGGGCGGCCCGCCGCCCGCGCACGGTGGCGCCGGCGGCCGGGCGGTGGCCCTGCGGACCGCTCAGAGGCGGTCGTACTCGGCGAGCACGATGGCGACGTACTTCTTCGTGTCGTCGTACATGCCCTTGGTCCGCACCGAGTAGAGGCCCTGGTAGTAGCCGGCGATGGCCTGCTCGCGGGAGTCGGCGGTGGCCAGGAGCGACCGGATGATGAGCACGCCGCCCGTGACGTTGTCCTGGGTGTCGAAGCGGTCCAGCGTGCGACCGGCGAGCTGCGAGGCCCACGTCTCGGAGACGGGCATGAGCTGCATGACGCCCACGGCGTTCGTGTAGGACACGGCTCGCTGGTACCACCCGGACTCGACCCAGGCGATGGCGAGCGCCAGCTTGGGGTCCACGCCGTTGCGGGTCGCCGTCGCGCGGATCATCGCCATGGTGTCGGTGCGGCTGGGCACGCTCATGGCGGCGAGCTTCGCCTTGCTCTCGGCGACGGCCTGAGCGGTCTTGCTGGGGTACTGGTAGCCGGGCGGGGGAGTCGGGGCCGGGGACGGCGTGCTCGGCGTGGCCGAGGAGCTCGCCGCCGGCACGGTGATCCGCTGCCCGACGAAGATGACCGTCGAGCTGCTCATCTTGTTGGCCGCGAGCAGCTTGGTCAGCGACACCCCGTAGCGCTGGGCGATGGCGCCCATCGTGTCGCCGGAGCGCACGACGTAGACCGCGTCCTTGGGGGAGGACTTCGTCGGCGTGACCGGACCGGGCCTGGGAGCCGTCTTCACCGCGGTGAGGCGGACCGGGACGAGCAGCTTCTGCCCGGGCATGATCAGCGCCCCGCCGCTGCTCAGGCGGTTCTTCTCGACGATCGCCGCGATGGTCGATCGGTGCGCGATGGCGAGGTCCCACAGCGTGTCGCCGGGACGGACCGTGACGGTCTTCCACGGCGTGGTGGCCACGGGGGCGACGGCGGTGTGGGCAGGCAGCGCGAGGGCGGTGACGTCGGCGAAGGGCATGGGGTGAGGAGTCCTTTCCTGGGGCCCGGGCTGAGATCGAGGAGCGTGGAGGGGCGTTCGGAAGGGGTGGCGTGCTGTCGAGAGCGGATCCCGGTCCCGCGGGAGCGTGCGGGGCCGGAGGTGGACAGGTGCGAGGGGTCTGGAGGTGCCTCGTCGTGCTGGGACGTCGCTCTGGGACGCTTGTGAACGAAGTGGCGCCTGTGACGATAGCGCACAATTGAGCACTAAAGTAAAAATACATGCGTGTAATTCACGCTCTCACCCCTGACCGGAGCGCGCCACCCGAGCCATGGCTCCGAGCAGCGGACCCGAACGGAGCCGAGCGGGGGAGTCCGGGGGGGTCCCGGACGGCGGACCCCAGGCGACCCCAGGGGGACGGACCTGCCCGCCGGCGGTGGCAGACTCTTGCTCCGTGAGCGAGACCCCTGCACCGCAGCCCACCCCTTCCACCCAGTCCACCGAGTCGGGCGAGCCCGGCGACGGGACGGCCCCCGACCTCGAGTCGCTCGTCGGCGAGTGGCTGACCGTGCCCGACGCCGCCGAGCGGCTCGGCCTGCAGCTCTCGCAGGTGCGTCAGCTCGTCACCGACCGCGAGGTCCTCGCGGCCCGCATCGGCGAGCGGCGCGTCGTCGCCATCCCCGCGAAGTTCTTCGACGAGGCCGGCCCACGGCCCGAGCTGCGCGGCACCTTCACCGTCCTCGCCGACGGCGGCATGAACGACGACGAGATCATCGAGTGGCTGCACACCCCCGACGCCACCCTGCCTGTCGAGGGCGCGCCCATCGACGCCATGATCGCCGGCCACAAGACCGAGATCCGGCGCCGCGCGCAGGAGCTCGCCTTCTGAGCCGTCGGCGCACGGGCATGGCCTCCTGAGCGAGGGGCGGTCTCACCCGAGCACACCCCAGCCCACCCGTGCCAGCCCGTGAGCGGTCAGGTCACCACTCCGGGCGTATGCCGGGTGGCGCGCTCCGTCAGGACCGGCGCGCCGTGGAGACGGCCACGAGCGCCTCGAGCACGTCGAGGGACGCCGCGTCGTAGGAGCCCGTGTCGCGAGCCCGGTCGACCGCACGGCAGGCGTCGTCGGCCAGGTCGGAGATGAGGCTCTCGACCCGGTCGACGGCTCCGGTGTCGACGAGCACCCGGCGGATCGACTCGACGCCGTCCAGCTCCAGGTCGTCGCGGCCGAGCAGGCTCTCGACGACGTCGCGCTGGGACTCGGACGCCGCATCGAGGGCGTGCGCGACGAGGACCGTGCGCTTGCCCTCGCGCAGGTCGTCGCCGGCGGGCTTGCCGGTCGCGTCGGGGTCCCCGAAGACGCCGAGCAGGTCGTCGCGCAGCTGGAAGGCCTCGCCGAGCGCCAGGCCGTAGTCCGACAGGGGCGCCAGCGAGCCGTCGGGGGCGCCACCCACGAGCGCACCGATGAGCAGGGGGTGCTCGATGGTGTACTTCGCGCTCTTGAAACGGATCACCTTGCGGGCCGAGGCGATCCGGGCGTCGAGGTCGAGACCGTCCCAGCCGCGGGCCGACTCCAGCAGGTCGAGGAACTGGCCGCCCATCAGCTGCGTGCGCATGGAGTCGAAGAGCTGCCGACCCCGGGCGAGCTCCTCACCGGGCAGCCCGCACGTGGCATACAGCTCGTCGCACCAGGTCAGGCACAGGTCGCCGGCGAGGATCGCGGTGCCCTCACCGAACCGGTCGGCGTCGCCCGCCCAGCCGCGCTGCTGGTGCAGCGAGGCGACGGCGCGGTGCGCGGACGGCATACCTCGTCGGGTGTCGCTGCGGTCCATGACGTCGTCGTGGAGCAGGGCAGCGCCCTGGAAGAACTCCATGCTCGCGGCGAGGCGCACGAGCGCGTCGGAGTCGGCGCCACCGGCGGCGCGGTAGCCCCAGTAGAGGAAGCCGGCCCGCAGCCCCTTGCCGCCCGTCAGCAGTCCCGTGACCGCCGACACGAGCGGGGCCGTCTCGTCGCCGATCGCGGCGAGCGACTGGGTGGCCCCGGCGATCTGCCCGTCGATCGCCTGCTGCACCCGACGGCGCAGCACGTCGAGGTCGGTGGGGGTCTGCACGGGGTCCTCCATCGAGTCGCGGGAATCGTGGTCAGCCTACGCGGCGCCCCGACCGCCCCGTGAACACGCCCATGCGTCGTGGACCTGCTCGGCCTAGGGTGTGCGGCATGGCACACGGCACGGCATCCTCGATGGCGCGGGCGGAACGGTTCACGCGGTCCATCCCGGCGATGATCGAGGCCGACACCCCCACCTTCAGCTTCGAGTTCTTCCCGCCCAAGGACGACGCGTCCGAGGCGCAGCTGTGGGACGCCATCCGGCGCCTCGAGAAGGTCTCGCCGAGCTTCGTCTCGATCACCTACGGCGCCGGCGGCGGCACCCGCGGCCGCACCGTGCGCCTGACCCAGCGCGTCCTCGAGGAGACGTCGCTGACGCCGATGGCGCACCTGACCTGCGTCGGCCACTCCGTCGCCGAGCTGCGCAGCATCGTCGGGTCGTATGCCGCAGCCGGGGTCCGCAACATACTGGCCCTGCGCGGTGACCCCCAGGGGGGCCTCGGCCAGCCCTGGGTCGCCCACCCCGACGGGCTCGACCACGCCGACGAGCTCGTCGCGCTCGTCCGCGGGTTGGGCGACTTCACCGTCGGCGTGGCGGCCTTCCCCGACGGTCACCCCGAGTCCGGCGACATCAGCGAGGACGCCGAGACCCTCATCCGCAAGGAGCGGGCCGGCGCGGAGTTCGCGATCACCCAGATGGTGTTCGACGTCGACAACTACCTGCGGCTGCGCGACGAGCTCGCGCTCCGCGGCTCGCAGCTCCCGGTCGTCCCGGCGATCATGCCGATCACCAACGCACGCCAGGTCGCGCGCATGGCCCAGCTCGCGGGCCAGCCGATGCCGGCGTCGGTCACCGACCGGCTCGAGAGCCACGGCGACGACGCGGAGGGCGTGCGGGCCGAGGGAATGGCCATCGCCACCGAGTCGTCCCGTCGCCTGCTCGACGAGGGCGCTCCCGGCATCCACTTCATCACGATGAACCGTTCGTCGGCGACGCTCGAGGTCTTCGGCAACCTCTGAGCCTCGACCGGACGGCCGGCCGAACGCCGAGGACGACCGGCCCCCAGGGAAGGGCCGGCCGTCCGGTCGGATGGTGCGTGCCGTGAGCGAGCCCAGGTGGTCAGGTGCTCACGTGCTCGAGGGCGTGGTCGCCGTGCCGTTCGGGGAGGTGGGCACCTCACCCTGCTGGGGCTGCTGACCCGACTGGCCCTGCTGGCCCTGGGGGCCGTCGCCGTCGTGGTCACCACCGCGGCCGCCCCCGCCGGGACCACCGCCGGGGCCGCCCTCCTGGACCGCAGTGACGGCGAAGGACGCGTCGACCTTCACCGTGACGTGGGTGCCGTCGGTGCGCACCAGGTGCGCCTCGTAGACGCCGTCCGAGTCGGTCTCGACGCGCTCGATCGTCGCGGTGGGCTCCTTGGCCCTGGCCGCCGCCGTCACCTTGGCGGCCGTGTCGCCCGTGAGCAGCTTCTCGTCCGAGCGCATGGGCTTGGTCGGGTCGGTGTTGCCGTTCATGCCGGAGCCGGCGCGTGCGCCCTCGCCGACCTGCCCGTAGGCGCCGCTCGTCGCCGTGCCGGTGCTGCCCGTCTCGTCCGCGCTGGCGAGGGCTGCGCCGCCGAGCGCGAGGGCCGAGGCGGCCACGATGCCGGCGCCTGCCAGGGCGATGGTCTTGTTCTTCATGCGTCCCACTCCTTCGATGGGCCGGCCTCGTGCCGGCTGTGTCCACCGTCGGCGGCGGCCCTGTGCCCACCCCCTCGTGGGCGTGGGGACCTCCTGTGAAGGCAGGGCGGACCTGTGAGCGGCCTTTCGGCGACCGGGGCGGGTCAGGTCTCCTGGTCGAAGGGTTGCCCCGGTCTGACGTCGGGGCGCGGCGGTGGCGCGGTCCCGGGGTCGGGCGCGGCCCCGGTGGCGGGGCCGCGGCGTCCGGACGGTGCGGAGATGCCGATGCGTTCGCCCCACGCGTCGTAGCGCCGCTTGTAGCGACGGATGCGGCCGGCGAGCTTGTAGACGAGGAAGGCCCCGAGCGCGAGGAGGACGAAGGCGATGGTCGCGGCCAGCCACGGGTGGGCGATGGCGAGGGCGGTGACGCCCGTGACCGTGACGTCCTCGGTGGTGCTGACGAGGACGTTGCTCGCCGGCTCGGGTGAGGTGTTGACGGCAGCGCGCAGGCCGGCCTTGATCCCGTGCGAGATGAGGGCGGTGACACCGCCGGTCGCTGCGCCGACCGCGGCGTCGAGGCTCGCCGTGTCGTGACCGATGAGGTAGCCGATGGTGGCCCCGACCGCCGGCCTGACGACCGTGTGCACGGAGTCCCAGACGGAGTCGACGTAGGGGATCTTGTCGGCGAGCATCTCGACCGCGAAGAGGATCCCGGCGCCGATGAGCACGTCGGTGCGGGCCAGGGCGTTCGGGATCTGGCTGAGGTTGAAGATCTTGTCGGCCAGCCCGAGGACGAGCACGACCGCGTACGCGTTGATGCCGCTGCCCCACCCGGTGGTGAAGGCCATGGGGATGAGCTCGGCGCCCACGACGCTCCTTCGGTCGTGCGCCGGTCGCGGGTGCGCCGGTGCGTCTGCTGCCGGGCCGGACGGCCGAGCACGGGTCCAACGTCCCCGACGCTCCCGCATTCCCACCGGCTGCGCAACGGGGGCGCGCTGTGGCCCGTTGCCGGGCAGCGGAACGGGCCCGATCCGTGAGCGGACAGGACCCCTGCACCTCTCCGTTCGCGGACCGAACCCGTGGCCCCACTCTGCCCGCGGGCGCGGCGGGCGGGCCTGAGCACGGGTACTCAGGTCTGCCCGTTCGAAGTGAAACGGCGGTCCTCGGCCGGGCCTCGGGCGTGTGCCGCGGGCCGGGGCGAGGGGTCTCGTGGACCTTCTTGACACGGTGTCGGCGGCGGGGGTTAGGGTTGTCGTATCGAACAAGTGTTCGAACGAAAATGTCAGTTCAGTCGTCGGTTGGTTGTCGGACCGCTCGTGTGGGGCGCGGGTGGTTCGGGTCGTGATGTCCGGCCTCGACGTGTCCGAGGGAGACGTGTCGTGGTGCGCAGGTTCAGTGACACCGTGCAGGTGAGAGTGCACGAGCGGGAGCAGTCCGAGGTGCCGGCCCGGCCCGAGGCGTTCATCTGGCGAGGCCGTCTCTACGTCGTGCGCGACGTCCTCGGCCAGTGGCGTGAGCGTCGGGCCTGGTGGCACGACGCCCTCGACGCCGACGAGGCGCAGGTGCGTCCCGGCGAGACGCTCGTCGCCGCGGCGAGCGAGCAGCACGTGTGGCGGGTGGAGGCGAGCCCGGGCTGGTCCTTCGCCCCCGGCGTCTACGACCTCGCCCACGACGAGTCCCCGCGCGGCGACCAGTGGTCGCTCGTCCGGGTCGCCGACTGAGGCGCCATGAGACGCGAGAGGAGAGGAACCACCATGACCACCGCCCACGACGTGCGTCGCCCACCCATCTCGGCCGCCGTGCTCGACCTGCTCGAGCGCGGCCGGACGACCCTCGAGTCGGCCTGCCGCACGAGCGACGCGTCCGAGCGCTACCGGGACGCCCACCTCGGAGCCCTGCGCGCCGCCGCAGCCCTCGTCGCCGCCCGCACCGTCCCGGCGCCGCGCTCGCGACCGCGCAGTGTCTGGCAGGTGCTGCCCGGGGTGGCGCCCGAGCTGGGGGAGTGGGCGGCCTTCTTCGCGGCCTGCTCGGCCCACCGGTCGGTCATCGACCGCGGTGGCCACATCGGTGCCCGCGAGGCCGACGACCTGCTGCGGCAGGCCGAGATGTTCCTCGAGATCGTCCAGGACCTGCTCGGCATCCCGCTGACCGTCCCGCTGCCGCAGTCGATCACGCCCGTCTCGAGGAGCCGGGCGACCGGGGCGTGACGACCAGCATGACCACCAGCACCCTGAACACCGTGAGCACTGTGAGCACCGGCGGCACCGGCGGCACCGGCGAGAGCTTCGTGCACCTGCACGTCGCCTCCGGCTACTCCATGCGCTACGGCACGGCGCAGCCGCGCCAGCTCGTCGAGCGGGCGGCCGCGTTCGGGCAACCGGCCCTCGCCCTGACCGACCGCGACGGGCTCTACGGGGCGGTCAAGTTCGTGCGCGCGTGCATGGACCACGACGTCGCCCCCATCCTCGGCGTCGACCTGGCCGTCGGCTCCGAGCAGCCCGAGCGGCGCCGGCCCGTGCGCACCCCGGTGCGCGGGGGCGCGCTCGTCGACCCGCGCCTGCCGCGCGTCACGGTGCTGGCCAGGGGCGGCAGCGGCGGTCTCGCCCCCGGCGAGGGATGGGCGGCGCTCTGCCGCCTCGTCACCGCCACCCACCTGCGCGGCGAGCGCGGCAACCCCGTCGCGACCGCGAGCCTCGTCGCCGAGCACGCCCGCGCCAGGCCCGAGGCGTCCGCAGTCCCAGAGGTTCCCGACCGTCGCGAGGCTCCCGACGAGGCAGGGGGGCGCTCCGCCCGGCGCGGCGGACGGCATACGCCATCGGTGACGGACGGCGGGCCCTCCCGGCTCGTCGTGCTCCTCGGGCCCGACTCCGACGTCGGCCGCGCGGTGCTCGCCAAGAGGCGCGACCACGCCCGCGCGGCCCTCGAGCGCTGGGTCGGCCTGCTCCCGCGCGGCGCCGTCGTCGTCGAGGTCGTGTGCCACGGCGGACCGGAGCACCAGCCCGGGAGCCTCGGACAGGCCGCCCGCATGCTCGCGCTGGCCCGCGAGGTCGGCGTGCCGAGCGTCATCACGGCAGCGGTGCGCCACACCGACCCGCAGGACGCGGCCGTCGTCGACGTGCTCGACGCCGCCCGTCGGCTCGTCGCCCTCGACGCCCGCCACCTCGACCGCGTCACGACGGCCGGGCACCTCTCGCCCACGCCCCTCATGCACGCCCTCGCCCTCGACGTCGTGCAGGTCTCCGGACCGGGCCTCGTCGGCGGCGGCGCGCTGGCGCGCGAGCAGGCGCGCGAGCTGCTCGCGCGCACCACGGCGCTCGCCACCGAGTGCGTCCAGGACCCGCGCGCCGACCTCGGCATCGGCTCGGTGCACCTGCCCGAGCCGGGCGTCCTCGGCATCCGGCCGGGCACCAACCCGCACCGGGTCCTCGCGCGCCGGTGCCGCGAGTCGATCCCGGCCCGCTACCCCGGTCGCACCGAGAGTGAGCTGGTCGCCGTCAGCGACCGGCTCGAGGACGAGCTCGGCGTCATCGAGACCCTCGGCTACGCGACCTACTTCCTCACCGTCGCCCAGGTCTGCGACCTCATCCGCGAGATGGGGGTCCGGGTCGCGGCGCGCGGATCCGGGGCCGGGTCGCTCGTCAACTACCTCCTCGGCATCTCCGGGGTCGACCCGATGCGGCACGGGCTGCTCATGGAGCGCTTCTGCTCGCCGCTGCGCGCCGAGCTGCCCGACATCGACATCGACGTCGAGTCCGCCCGGCGCACCGAGATCTACGAGCGCATCCTCGAGCACTTCGGGGGTGACCGCGTCACGTGCGTCTCGATGATGGACACCTACCGGGTGCGCCACGCGATCCGCGACGCCGGCGCCGCGCTCGGGCTGCCGCCGCCCGAGGTCGACGCGATGGCCAAGGCCTTCCCGCACATCGCCGCCCGCAACGTGCGCAACGCCCTCGCCGAGCTGCCCGAGCTGCGGGCGAGCGGCCTCGACGTGCCTCGCCTGCAGCTGATGTTCGACATCGTCGAGCGGCTCGACGGACTGCCCCGGCACATCGCCCTGCACCCCTGCGGGGTCGTGCTGTCCGACTCCGTCCTGCTCGACCGCACGCCCGTCGAGGCGAGCTGGCTCGGCTTCCCGATGAGCCAGTTCGACAAGGACGACGTCGAGGAGATGGGCCTGCTCAAGCTCGACGTGCTCGGCATCCGCATGCAGTCCGCGATGGCCCACGCGATCGAGGAGGTCGAGCGCGTCGACGGCGAGCACGTCGACCTCGACGACGAGAGCCAGGTGCCCTTCGACGACGAGCCGACCTTCGAGCTCGTCCGGTCGACGAAGACCCTCGGCTGCTTCCAGATCGAGAGCCCCGGGCAGCGGGAGCTCATCGGCAAGTTCGGGCCGCGCACCTTCGACGACCTCATCATCGACATCTCGCTCTTCCGGCCCGGGCCGGTCAAGAGCGACATGATCATCCCCTTCCTCAACGCGAGGCAGGGGTGGAAGGACCCCTCCTACCTCCACCCGACCCTCGTGCCCGCGCTCGAGGAGACCGAGGGCGTCGTCGTCTTCCACGAGCAGGTGCTGATGATCGTCGCCGAGACGACCGGCGTCACCCTGGCCCAGGCCGACGAGGTGCGCCGGGCGCTCGGCACGCCCGACGGGCAGAAGCGGATCGAGGCCTGGTGGCGGCCCGCGGCCCGTGACCGCGGCTACGCCCCAGACGTCGCCGACAAGATCTGGGAGGTCCTCAAGGCCTTCGCGTCCTTCGGCTTCTGCAAGGCCCACGCCGCCGCGTTCGCGCTGCCGACCTACCAGTCGGCATGGCTCAAGACGCACCACCCGGCCGCCTTCCTCGCCGGCGTGCTCACGCACGACCCGGGGATGTACCCCAAGCGACTCATCCTCGACGACGCCCGCACCTTCGGCATCGCCATCCTCGGGCTCGACGTCAACGTCTCGACCGGGGCCTACCGCTTCGAGCGCACCGACGACGGCGGCGAGGCCATCCGCCTCTCGCTCGCGGACGTCCACGGCATCAGCGAGGCCGAGGTCGCGCAGATCGTCGCCGGCCAGCCCTACTCCAGCCTCTCCGACTTCTGGCAGCGAGCCCACGTCTCCCGCCCGATCGCCGAGAAGCTCGTGCTCGCAGGCGGTTTCGACGCCCTGCACGACATCCACCTCGGCGGCCCGTCCCGGCTCGACGAGAGCAGTCCCGGTGTCGTGGGCCGCGCCGGGGCCGGCCTCGGGCGTCGTGGACGGGTCACGCGGCGCGACCTGCTGCTCCACGTCGCCGAGCTCGACCGCTGGTCGTCCTCGCAGCGGTCGACGCGCCGGACCTCACGGGTCTCGGCCGCGAGCCGGTCCTCGGGCTCGACGCGGGGGCGGGTCACGTCCGTCTCGGCCACCGGTGACATCCGGGCCCTCGCGGCCGCGCAGTCCCAGGCCTCCGCCGGCGCGCCACAGCACCTCGCCACGCAGCTGACGCTCGACCTCGGCGACACCCCACGCCTGTCAGCGACGAGCGGGCTGCCCGAGATGACCGGGCCCGAGCAGGTCCGGGCCGAGCTCGAGGTGCTCGGCCTCGACGCGAGCGGGCACGTCATCGACTTCTACGCGCCGCTGCTCGACGCGCTCGGGGTCACCCGGGCGCGTGACCTGCTCACCGGACGCAGCGGACGTGAGGTCCTCGTGGCGGGGGTCAAGGTCGCCACCCAGACCCCACCGATCCGTACGGGCCGCCGCGTCGTCTTCCTGACCCTCGACGACGCCACCGGCCCGGCGGACCTCACCTTCTTCGAGGACGTCCAGGGCCCGTATGCCGCCACCGTCTTCCACTCGTGGCTGCTGCTCTGCCGCGGCGTCGTGCGACGCACCGGCCCGCGCGGCGTCTCGATCCGGGCGACCGGCGCGTGGGAGCTCTCGGCGCTGCAGGACGCATGGACCTCCGGCGGCATCACCACCGTCCGCGAGACGCTCGAGGCCGCCGACGCGGCGGCGTGGGAGCGTGCCGGCGCACTCGCCGGGCCCGACGGGGCGCCGGCGGGAGTCGGCGAGGGGCCTGACGGCCGCCGCGTGCTCGTCCACGCGTCCGGTTTCAAGCAGTCGCCGTACGCCGACATCAAGCCGGCCGGGGACGACATCCGGGGTCCTCGCGGCACGAGCGGGCTCGTGCCCACCGAGACCGTCGGTGGGCCGCCACGCAAGCTGTGGCACGCGAGCCCGGGAAGCTCGGGGCACTAGGGTGAGGACGCACACGCACCCCACGCGGCACCACGCGTACCACGTTCCCAGACGGAGGATCCCGTGCCCGACGAGCAGCGCCCCCAGCGACGTGGAGGGCACCGTCCCTCGGCCGTCGTCTCTGCCGTGGGTCGCATCGCCGACGAGTGCGGCGCCCGGCTCGGCCGACCGCTCGAGGTGCTCGACCTCGGTGGCGGCACCGGTGGCGTCGCCGTCCCGCTCGCCGAGGCCGGGCACCACGTCACCGTCGTCGACCCCAGCCCCGACGCGCTCGCCTCGCTCGGGCGTCGAGCCCGAGAGGCCGGCATCGTCGACCGCATCACCGCCGTCCAGGGCGACGGCGACTCCCTCGACTCCGTCCTCGCCGGCCGTCACGTCGACCTCGCCTGCTGCCACGGCACGCTCGAGTTCGTCGACGACCCCGCCGCCACGCTCCACGCCATCGCGCAGGCCCTGGGGGAGGGCGGCGTCCTCTCCCTGCTCGTCTCCGGTCGGCTGTCGGTCGTCTTCGCCAAAGCCATCGCCGGTGAGTTCGGACAGGCCCGGGCCGCCCTCGTCGACCCGTCCGGCCGGTGGGGGAGCACCGACCCCCTCCCGCGTCGCTTCGACGTCGACCAGCTCGAGACCCTGCTCGCCGACGCCGGCTTCACCGACGTCCGGGTCCGGGGCACCAACATCCTCGGGCACCTCGTGCCCGCCTCGCTCATCGACTCCGAGGCCGACCGCGCCGCCCTCGCCGAGCTCGACGAGCTGCTCGTCTCCGGCCCCGGACGCGACTTCCTCCGCACCCTCGGAAATGCCCTCCACGTCGTGGCCCGTCGCGACTGACCCCGGCGCGACCGACCCGGTGCCGGCGAGCGCCCCGACGTCCCGGGCGGTCCGACGATGAGCCGCCGCCAGTTCACCGCCCCGACCCGCGGGGGCACCGAGCCGCCCGACGACACCGGCTGCACGGTGCTGCACGTCGACATGGACGCCTTCTACGCGTCCGCGTCGCTCATCTCGCGTCCGGAGCTGCGGGGCCGCCCCGTCATCATCGGCGGTGCGAGCGGCCGGTCCGTCGTGCTCTCGGCCACCTACGAGGCACGGGCCTTCGGGGTCGCCTCGGCCATGCCCATGGCGCGCGCCCGACGCCTCTGTCCGCAGGCGGTCGTCATCGAGCCGGACCACCGCCGCTACGCCGCGATCTCCGAGGCCGTCATGGCGACCTTCGCGACGATCACCGAGAGCGTCGAGCCGCTGTCGCTCGACGAGGCGTTCCTCGACGTCGCCGGAGCCGTGCGACGGCTCGGCCGTCCCACGCAGATCGCCGAGCAGCTGCGCGACACCATCGCCGACGAGCAGGGCATCACCTGCTCGGTGGGGGTGGCCTCGACGAAGTTCGTCGCCAAGCTCGCCTCCACCCTCGCCAAGCCCGACGGGCTCATCGTCGTGCCCCGCGAGGAGGTCGTCTCCTTCCTGCACCAGCTGCCGGTCGGGGCCATCTGGGGGGTCGGTGACAAGACCGAGGAGCACCTGCACCGCCTCGGCCTGCGCACGGTCGCCGACCTCGCCCACACCCCCCTCGAGACCCTCCAGCGAGCCCTAGGCGACGTCGCCGGACGCAGCCTGCACGACCTCGCCTGGGGCCGCGACCCGCGGTCGGTCGTGCCCGAGCGGCGCGAGAAGTCCATCGGCGCCGACGAGACCTTCGCCCACGACATCGACGACCCGGTCCGCATCCACCGCGAGCTGCTGCGCCTCGCCGACCGCACCGCGGCGCGGGCCCGGTCCGCCGGCATGATGGGACGCACGGTCTCGATCAAGGTCCGCTTCTCCGACTTCACGACGATCACGCGGGCCAAGACCCTGCGCCACCACACCGACGTCTCACGCGACATCTTCTCGACGGCGCGCGAGCTCTACGACCGGCTCGGCCTCCAGCGGGCCCGGATCCGGCTCGTCGGAGTGCGTCTCGAGGGCCTCGTGCCGTCGTCCGTCGCCCCCATCCAGGCGACCCTCGACGAGCCCGAGCACGGGTGGCGCGAGGCCGACCGGGCGGTCGACCGGGCGAGCGCGCGCTTCGGTGCCGGATCGGTGCGTCCAGCGTCACTCATGCCCGACCGACCCTCGGGTTCCCAACGCGAGCGGCGCGACTTATCCTGAGGGAAAGAAGTCCGTGTCGGCCGTTTCCGACATACGATTCGGGCACAGTCGATTTCGCACCAGGGAGGTGCCGGGTGGCACTCTCGGAACACGAGGAAGCACTCCTCCAGCAGATGGAGGAAGCCCTCTACGCCGAAGACCCTCGATTCGCTTCGCGCATCGAGAAGACGAAGTCACGCGGTCTGGGCCGTGGACGCGTCGTGGTGGGCGTCGTCGCCGGGGTCGCAGGCCTGGCGCTGGTCGTGTTCTCCGCCATGAGCAGCAACATCTGGCTCGGTGCGGGTGGCTTCGCGATCATGGTCGCCGGCATCGTCTACGCCATCACGCCCTCCAAGACCAAGCTCGCCGCCGTCGCTGCCGACGGCACGACCAAGCCGCGTCAGGGCAAGGTCAAGGCCAGCGCCCCCAAGCAGGGCACCTTCATGGAGCGGCTCGAGGAGCGGTGGGAGAAGCGTCGCCGCGACCAGTGGTGACCTTCCGTCACCACGCCTGCCTCACCGGGTGAGGTAGACCGCGACGCCCCAGGTCGCGATGATCGCGAACGCCGTCGCCAGCTCGATGCCGATGTTGAGGCCCACGGCGCGGATGGCCTGCACGGTGGCCTGCCAGGCGCCGGCGTGCTCGCGCCGCTTGGCCAGCTCAAGCACGTAGATCGCCACGACGAAGCCGACCGGCCCACCGACGACGGGGATGACGAAGAAGCCCACGACCGCGACGACCAGGGCCACCGCCACGATGACGGCGTCCACGCCTGCCGTCTTCATCCGACGGCCGGGCAGCAGGTACTTCGCGACGAGCCCCACGGCATACACGAGCGTCGCGAAGCCGAGCGCGAGCCAACCCGGCCCGTCCTGACGTGCGAGAGCCCACACGAGCACCGCACCCCACACCACGACGAGTCCCGGCAGCACCGGGACGACGATGCCGACGGTGCCCACGACCATCGCGAGCAGAACGAGGACGTTCGTCGCAGTGATCACCGGGCAGCCGTCGGCAGCGTGCTGATCAGGATGGGTTCAGGAAAGAGCCGGGTCGCAGATCGCCTGTCGGTCTCAGCGTTCGTCCACCGGAGCAGATCCCGGGATGTCGCTGAGTCGGTCCGTCTCGTCGCGGATGTCGAGAGCCTTGTCCTTCAGCGCCGGGAGGTGCTCCCGTCCGTGGTGCGCGCAGAAGAGCAGCTCTCCGCCGGAAACGAGGCGGGCGCGGATGTAGGCCTGAGCCCCACATCGGTCGCAGCGGTCAGCAGCGGTCAGTTCTGGTGCCAGTGCTGTCGTCATCGTATTTCGCCTCTTTCCTCCCTCGGGGGTTCCCCGGAGGGTAACCCTGCCATGTGCCTGCGACGCTCGGTTCGGTCCATTCGGTGGACCTCTCGTGCCTCGCGGACGTTCCAACAGTGAATCACGTGGAATCCTTCCCGACGATGAGGCTCGGTCGGTGAGACGCCCTCGCACCAACATCGTTACGCGTCGGTGATTCGCCGCGGCGCCGCTCCCGGATGGCCCGCCTGCACCGCGAGCCTGCGAGTGACCGTCGGCGACGGTGGCTAGGCTGCCCCTGCCAGCCCTCCACAGCCCGACCGCTGGCCGCTTCCCGACCGAAAGAGAACGACACCCCGTGGCCTCCGCCTCCCGTCCCGCTCCCTCCGGCAACGGCGACTACACCGCGCGCCACCTCCAGGTCCTCGAGGGCCTCGAGGCCGTGCGCAAGCGCCCCGGCATGTACATCGGCTCGACCGACCAGCGCGGTCTCATGCACTGCCTGTGGGAGATCATCGACAACGCGGTCGACGAGGCCCTGGCCGGCGTGTGCACGGGCATCGAGGTGATCCTCAGCAGCGACGGCTCCATCGAGGTCCGGGACAACGGTCGAGGCATCCCCGTCGACGTCGAGCCGCGCACCGGCCTCTCCGGCGTCGAGGTCGTCTTCACCAAGCTGCACGCCGGTGGCAAGTTCGGCGGAGCGTCGTATGCCGCCACGGGTGGCCTGCACGGGGTCGGCGCGTCCGTCGTCAACGCCCTCTCCGCCCGCCTCGACGTCGAGGTGGACCGCGGTGGCAAGACCTACGGCATGAGCTTCCGGCGCGGCGAGCCCGGCACCTTCGGCGACGCGGTCGGTGCGGTGCACTCGCCCGAGTCGACCTTCACCCCCTACGAGAAGAAGAGCGCGCTGCCCGTCGTCGGCAAGGCCAGGCGCGGGGTCACCGGCTCCCGCGTGCGGTTCTGGCCCGACCGCCAGATCTTCCTCAAGGACGCCGAGCTCGACTACGACGCCATCCTCGGCCGCGCCCGGCAGACCTCCTTCCTCGTGCCGGGGCTGCGCCTCGTCATCCGCGACGAGCGCCGGCTCAAGGGCACGCCGGGGGAGGAGGGGCCGATCGAGGAGGTCTTCCAGCACGACGGCGGGATCACCGACTTCGTCGAGTTCCTCGCCCCCGACACCCCGATCACCGACGTGTGGCGCCTCGAGGGCTCCGGCACCTTCACCGAGACGGTCCCCGTCCTCGACGTCAACGGCCACATGACCCCGACCGAGCTCGAGCGCGAGTGCGGCGTCGAGGTCGCGCTGCGCTGGGGCCAGGGCTACGACACCAAGGTCCAGTCCTTCGTCAACATCATCACGACCCCCAAGGGCGGCACCCACGTCGCCGGGTTCGAGCAGTCCATCGTCAAGGTCTTCCGCAAGCAGATCGAGGTCAACGCCCGCCGGCTCAAGGCCGGCAACGACCGGCCCGAGAAGGACGACATCCTCGCGGGCATGACCGCCGTCGTCACGGTGCGCCTGGCCGAGCCGCAGTTCGAGGGGCAGACCAAGGAGGTGCTCGGCACCAACGCCGTGCGCGCCATCGTGGCCAAGGTCGTCGAGAAGGAGCTGACCGAGCGGCTCACCTCGAGCAAGCGCGGCGACAAGGCGCAGGCGGCCCTGCTGCTCGAGAAGGTCGTCTCCGAGATGAAGTCGCGCATCAGCGCGCGCCTGCACAAGGAGACCCAGCGGCGCAAGAACGCCCTCGAGAGCTCGACGCTGCCCTCCAAGCTGCGTGACTGCCGGACCACCGACGTCGAGCGCTCCGAGCTGTTCATCGTCGAGGGCGACTCGGCCATGGGCACCGCCAAGGAGGCGCGCAACTCCGAGTTCCAGGCGTTGCTGCCCATCCGCGGCAAGATCCTCAACGTCCAGAAGGCCTCCGTGTCGGACATGCTCAAGAACGCCGAGTGCGCTTCGATCATCCAGGTCATCGGCGCCGGTTCGGGCCGCAGCTTCGACCTCGCCGCCGCTCGTTACGGCAAGGTCATCATCATGACCGACGCCGACGTCGACGGCGCCCACATCCGCACGCTGCTGCTGACGCTCTTCTTCCGCTACATGCGTCCCCTCGTCGACGCGGGTCGCGTCTACGCGGCGATGCCGCCGCTGCACCGGCTCGAGGTGATCAACGCCGGCGCGAAGAAGAACGAGCTGATCTACACCTTCAACGAGCCCGAGATGCGTCGCACCCTCGCTCGGCTCGAGAGGTCGGGCAAGAAGATCAAGCAGCCGATGCAGCGCTACAAGGGCCTCGGTGAGATGGACGCGGACCAGCTCGCGGACACCACGATGGACCCGAGGCACCGCACGCTGCGCAAGGTGACGATGCGCGACCTCGAGGCCGCCGAGAGGGTCTTCGAGCTGCTCATGGGCAACGAGGTGGCACCCCGCAAGGACTTCATCATCGAGTCCGCGGCCGAGGTGGACCGGGAGCGCATCGACGCCTGAGGCGTCGTCCGGCAGGTCGTCGACGGTCCCCGGGCGTGTGTCGGCGGTGCGACCGCACGCCACCGGCTGTGGGGACCGTGGGCGCGCCACAGCCAGCCGTGCTTACGATGTGTCCCTGCCGGCGCGACTCCCTCCGCCGGCACGCGTCGAGAAGGGGAATCGATGGTGGGCAACGTCAATGCCGAGGAGTCGGTCGCCGACGGGTGGTCCAGCGCGCCCTCGGACCGCGCGGGGCAGGAGCCGCACGAGGCAGGTGGCCCCGACGGCCGGTCCTTCACGGTCGACCTCCCCCAGTCCGGGGCTCACGGTCCCGTCCAGGACGACGCCGTGGCCCCCGAGGAGCCGCGTGAGCTCGCCGGGTCCTCGGAGCAGCCCGACGAGGACGTCGCCGTGGCCGGCATCGAGACGGTCCCGAGCCGCACCGCGCCGGCGCCCGCGCGCTACCTCACGCCGGACGAGCTGCACTGGGCCGGCGAGACCGTGCAGGCCATCTCGACGGCGTTCGCCTCCAAGGTCGTCGGGCAGGCCCGCCTGCAGGAGACCCTGCTCATCGCGCTGCTGACCGGCGGGCACGTGCTCCTCGAGAGCGTGCCAGGCCTCGCCAAGACGACGGCCGCGCAGACGATCGCGCAGGCCGTCGGTGGCCGGTTCCACCGCATCCAGTGCACGCCCGACCTGCTGCCGAGCGACATCGTCGGCACCCAGGTCTACAACCAGCACTCCGGCACCTTCGAGACCCAGCTCGGGCCCGTGCACGCCAACTTCGTGCTGCTCGACGAGATCAACCGCAGCAGCGCCAAGACCCAGTCCGCCATGCTCGAGGCGATGCAGGAGCGGCAGACCTCCATCGGCGACAAGAGCTACGCCCTGCCGGACCCGTTCCTCGTCCTGGCGACCCAGAACCCCATCGAGCAGGAGGGCACCTATCCGCTGCCCGAGGCACAGATGGACCGCTTCATGCTCAAGGACGTGCTCGACTACCCGTCGCCCGCGGAGGAGGCCGAGGTCCTGCGACGCATCGACTCCGGCGTCTTCGTCGGGGCGTCAGAGCCCGTCGTGTCTGTCGCGGACGTCAAGCGCCTCCAGGCCCTCGTCGGTCGCGTCTACATCGACCCGGCCATCGTCAACTACGTCGTCGGCATCGGCTACGTCACGCGGCATCCCCGCGACTACATCGAGCCGCGGCTCGCCGGCTACGTCGACTTCGGCGCGAGCCCGCGGGCGAGCATCGCCTTCACGAGCGCGGCCCGGGCACGTGCCCTCATCGACGGGCGCAACCACGTCGTGCCCGACGACGTCAAGGCGCTGACGCACCGCGTCCTCCGGCACCGCGTCACGCTCGGCTTCGAGGCGGCCGCCGACGAGGTGGCCGTCGAGAGCATCATCGACGCGATGGTCAACGGGATCCGCACGCCCTGACAGGGGCGCGGGACGAGGGACGCGAGATGACGACGACGCTGCTGACGCGGGTGAAGAGCAAGCTCTTCGTCCACGCGCGCCGCAGGTCGCGCAGCCTGCTCGAGGGGGAGTACGCCTCGGTCTTCCACGGCCGCAGCCTCGACTACGACGACCTGCGCGACTACGTTCCCGGGGACGAGGTGCGCGACATCGACTGGCGGGCCACGGCGCGCCACCAGTCTCCGCTCGTCAAGCGCTACGTCGCGACCCGCAAGCAGAACCTCATGCTCGTCATCGACACCGGCCGCGGCATGGCGGCCACGACCCGGAGCGGCGAGCCGAAGAAGGCCGTGGCCATCGCCGCGGCCGGCCTCGTGGGCTACCTCGCCCAGCGCCACGGCGACCTCGTGGGGCTCGTGCGCGGCACTGCCGGCTCCACCGTCGCCCACGACCTGCGCGGGTCGGAGGCCCACCTCGAGCTGCTCCTGCGTGCCGTCGACTCGGCGACGGTCCTGGACGGTGACCAGAGCAACCTCGCCACCCAGCTCCAGTGGATCGTGCGCCACGTCCGCCGCCGGCTCGTGCTGCTCGTCGTGGCCGACGACAAGGAGCTAGACCCGAACCTCGACGAGCTGCTCCGGCGCCTGCACGTGCAGCACGAGATCCTCTGGATCACGGTCGAGGACGCCGACCCGACCGCCGTGGACGGCAGCCGCACGACCTACGACGTCGCCGACACCTACACCCTGCCGACCCTCGTGCGGCTCGACCCCAAGGTGCGTGCGGCGTATGCCGCCTCGGTCCGGGAGCGGGTCGAGCGCACCACGGCGCTGCTCGACCGCCGCGGCATCAACCATGCCCGGCTCGGGTCGTCCGACGAGGTCGTGGCCACCGTCTTCGAGCTGCTCGAGAGGCAGCGCCGTGCACGCCGCTGACGCCCCGCCTCCGGGCTTCTACGCCCCCGACCCGTATGCCGCGCGGTGGCTCTGGATCGGCATCGGCCTGCTCGTCCTCGTCGCCGCCTGGTACGCCTGGGTCTGGTGGTCCACGCGGGAGCGCAAGGTCGTCGTGCCGGCGCGCGTCACCCCGGACCGGCTCTCGCGCCTGCGCGCCGACTACACGCGCCAGATCGACCTCGTCCTCGGTCGCGCGTCGGCGGGGGAGATCAGCCAGCGCCGGGCCCACCAGCAGCTGAGCGTCCTCGTGCGCCACTTCGTCCAGGAGGTCTCGGGCATCGACGCGCCCACCATGACGCTCACCGAGCTCAACGCGAGGGGCTCCCGGCTCACGCCGGTGTCCGAGGTGGTCGGCACCCTCTACCCCGGAGAGTTCGGCCCACGTGAGACGGCGACGCTCGCCGGGGCCGGCACCGTCGCCAAGGAGGTGGTGGCGCGATGGAGCTGACCGGACCCGACCTCAAGTGGCCCGCGGTGCTCGTCATCGGCACCGTGGTCGCTCTCGGGATGGCGTATGCCGTGTACCGCCTCATGTCGCGTCGGCAGGCTCGCGCGTCGGCCGCCGTCGCCAACTCGAGCGCCCTGACCGAGCTGCCGGAGTTCCGACGCGCGCTGCGCCGCCACCGGATCCGCATGGTCGTGCTGGCCTCGAGCGCCGCCCTCCTCGGCGGTGCCGCCCTCGTCGGGGCAGCCCGACCGCTCGACACGACGGTCGACCGGCCGCAGACGCGCAACCGCGACATCATGCTGTGCCTCGACATCTCCGGCTCGATGGCGGCCTACGACGCGACACTCGTGTCGACGTTCACGTCGTTGGTCAAGCGCTTCGAGGGCGAGCGCATCGGCCTCGTCATCTTCAACAGCTCCGCCGCGACCGTCTTCCCGCTCACCGACGACTACGACTTCATCAACACCGAGCTCGGCTCGGCGGGACGCGCCCTCACCGGCGACCCGGCATACGACTCGTTCTTCGCCGGGACCTTCAACGGCCGCGGGACCTCGCTCATCGGCGACGGGCTGGCGACGTGCTTGTCGAGCTTCGACAAGGTCGACACGCAGCGAGCCCGCTCGGTCGTCTTCGCGACGGACAACCACCTCGCCGGGCGCCCCATCATCACCCTCGGCGAGGCCGCGGAGCTGGCCAAGGCCAAGGGGGTGCGCGTCTACGGGCTCAACCCCGAGGAGGACGGCCCCGACGAGGAGGCCACCACCATGCGCACGGTCGTCACGGGCACGGGCGGCCAGTACTTCGCGATGAGCGACCAGTCGGCGATCAAGGGCATCGTGGACTCGGTCGAGGCCCAGGAGGCGACGCTCATCGACTCGGCCTCGCGCTCGCTGTACTCGGACGACCCGACGCTGCCGATCACCCTGGCCGGCATCGGTCTCGTCGGCGTCATCGGTGCCACGCGGAGGTGGTCGTCGTGAGCCTGCTCCCGCTCGCGCCCTGGCCGGTCCTGCTCGTGCTCGTCGTGGCCGCGCTGGCCGCCGTCTGGTGGAACCCCTCGTCGCGCTCCCTCCCCGGCGAGTCACGTGCCACGCACTGGCGCCTGACCGCCGCCGTCGTGCTGCTCGGCGCCGCCGCCTTCCGGCCCGCCGTCCCGGGCGAGCAGGTCGACACGACGGCTGCCAACCTCAACGTCTACTTCGTCGTCGACACGACGAGCAGCATCATCGCCGAGGACTACGGCGACGGTCGTCCGCGGGTCGAGGGGGTCTCGTCCGACATCTCGGCCATCGCGGCAGCGCTGCCGGGCGCGCGCTACTCGGTCGTCACCTTCGACCAGGCGGCTCGGGTGCGCCTGCCGCTGACGACCGACACCACGGCCCTCGACGCGGCCGTCGAGACGCTCCTGCCCGAGTCCTACGAGGTCTCGCGCGGCACCTCGGTCACCGAGGCCGACGCGCAGCTGAAGACCCTCCTGGAGCAGGCCGACAAGCGCACGCCGGAGCGGGGGCGGGTCGTCTTCTACTTCGGCGACGGGGAGCAGACCGCTGCGGACCCGCCGGCGCCGTTCGACATCGACAAGAAGCTCATCAACGGCGGCGCGGTGCTCGGCTACGGCACGACCGAGGGGGGCCGGATGAGGGCGACGAGGTCACGCTTCGACACCACCAGCGACTACATCAAGGACCCGGCCACGGGCGAGGACGCCCGGTCGGTCGTCAGCGACGCGACCCTGGGCTCCATCGGCGACCAGCTCGGGCTGGCCTACGTCCACCGCGAGGCCGGTGACGGGATCGGCCCCGTCGTCGACGGCATCGACCTCGAGCGGTTCGGCACGAGCGAGCAGATCGAGAAGCAGAAGGTGATGGCCCGCCGCGAGCTGTACTGGCCGCTGCTCATCGGGGTGGCGGGCATCGCCGCCTGGGAGCTGGGCGCAGGCGTCACGGCACTGGTGCAGACCCGTCGCCGCAAGGGGGCCCGCCCGTGACGCTGCTCGAGGACCGACCCCTCCAGCCGGACCGGGACGCCGAGCCCGACGCCCGTCGCCGGCTGCGCCTGCCCCGTCCGCTCCGGCCGGGGCGAGGTGGCCGACGACCGCTGCCGCCGCACCTGCGCCGCCGTCGGCGACGCCTGCTGCTGGCCTCGGCCCCCGTCGTCGTGCTGCTCGTCCTCGTGGCGGCACGCCTCGTCTCGCTCAACCTCGTGCACGCACAGACGCTGGACGCCTACACCGCCGGTGACAAGCCCCGGACCCTGGTCTGGGGACAGCGCCAGGGGTGGGTCAACGTCGTCGAGCAGTTCCGCTCGCCCTTCGCGATCGGGGACGCCCATGTGCTCTCCGGCCACTACGACCTGGCCCGTCCGTGGTTCGAGCAGGCGTTCGCTGAGGTGCCCAAGGGTGGCATCGACGACTGCAAGGTGCGCGTCAACCTCGGCCTCACCTACGAGGCCCTCGGGGACGCGGCCAAGGCACGCGAGCGCACCGACGAGTGGAAGCAGTTCTACGACAAGGGCATCACGATCACCAAGGAGCGGCCGCCGCTGTGCGAGGCCCCTGACGGCGGCCGGACCGGCCAGCAGCTGAAGCAGGCGCAGCAGCGCATGGAGCAGAAGAACGCCGACGCGCCGCCCCAGGACCAGCCGAAGCCGGACCAGCCGCAGTCGCAGCCGAGCCAGCCGGATCCCAAGCCCGACCCGGGCAACACCCCGAGCCAGGAGCAGCAGGACTACCTCAAGGAGCAGCAGCGCCAGAACACCATCGAGCGCAACCAGGAGCAGCAACAGCAGCAGGGCAGCGACGACACCTCGCCCGGCGGGAGCACGCAGACCGTTCCGAAACCCTGGTGAGCAGCCCCTTCGGCGGAAGGTCCTAGAACCACGCCTCGAGGATCGTGGCCCGGTGCTCGAGCACCTCGATGGCCTTCTTGCCGCACGACTCCGGACGCGTACGGCCCGCGGGTTCCCGCGTGACCCGGACGCGCCAACGGCGCCCGTCAGCGTGCGTGACGATGACCTGCCAGCCGTCCGCGTCCTGCTCCGGGGGGCCGGCCCACAGCGCACCGAGCCGGGTCTCGCCGGTCTCGGCGCGGACGTGCGACTCGGCACACTGCGCCGCGGCGGGCACGCCGGAGCGTCCCCGGTCGTGCACCGGTCCGAGCAGCTCGACCGGCAGGTGGCCGGTCTCGGCGGCAGCCAGGACCCACTCGGACGCGCGCTCGTCGAGGCGGGCGAGCGTCTGCCCCCAGGGGAGCAGGACAGCGGTCGGCGCAAAGCGGTGACCGCCGGTGTGCGACACCTCCCAGGCGCGCCCGGGTGCGACGCGAGCCGCGTGGGCGGCCAGGGGGCGACCCCGCACCGCGCAGCACACGTCGCGGCGACCGTTGGTGCAGACCAGCAGGGTGGCAGGAGCCGGACGTGAGCCGAGCAACGAGGCCTGAACGAGAGCGCGGCTGCCACGGGACAGCGCGCCCCAGTCGAGCCCGAGCAGGTCACCGATCTCGTCGACCTCCGCCGCGAGCAGCCAGGCGTCCTCCGGCTGGGCGCCCGAGTAGGCGACCAGCACGTGCCGTGGGCCGTCGTGCGCCGGGTGTCCTCCCGGACGGCGCATCAACATGAACCGACCGCCGGCCCGGCTCGTGCGGGCGTCCAGCTCGGCCCCGAGCTCGCGGTCGAGGTGGGACTCACGGGCCGCGTCGCGACCCCACGGTCCGGGCTGCTCGACGATGACGAAGAAGCCGGCGACGGCGGCCGTGCCGTAGGCGCTCGTGCCGTCGTGGTCCCACTGGACCGAGCAGGCGTCCGAAGCGGGGGTACCGTGACCCGTCGTCGCCGGGTGCTCCGCGTGCTCCGGCTCCGCGTGGGCCGTAGGCGAGTCCGCGTGGGCCGTGGGCGAGTCCGCGTGGGCCGCGGGCGACTCCGGCTCGTCCCGTGCCACCGACGTCCCCGGTTCCGCCGGCCCAGCGGAGGCCGCCGGTGCAGCGGGAGCCGCGGTTGCGGAACCCCCGCCCTCAGCGGGGTCTGCCTCGTCCGGGTGGCCGGTGCTCCCCGCCACGACCCCGGCGACGGCGTCGACGACGGAGCTCACCGTCGCCGAGGCCGCCGCACTCGCTGCCGCGGCGGCCCGGCGTGCGGCCTTGCTGCCCCCCGGCCGGCTCACGCGGGACCTCCTTCGAGACCGGCCTCGCCGGCCTCGGCGTCACCGTCCGACGGTGCGGTCGGGGAGGCGTGTGCCGACTGCTGGCCGTCCGCCGGGGGACCGGCCACGTGGGCGATGACCGTAGTGGTCGCCATGCCGGAGCCGTCACGCCGGCCGTCGGCGGGCGGCAGCTCGATGGAGACCCCGTTGGCTGCGGCAGCACGTGCCGGCAGGTTGCCGGCGAAGGCCAGGACGAGCGTGTCCTCGCCCCGCAGGAAGCGGTGGCAGCGGACGCCCCCGGTGGCGCGACCCTTGGCGGGGTACTCGGCATACGGCGTCACCTTGAGCGAGCCTCCCTCGGTGCCGGGCAGGGCACCGGATGACCCGGAGGACGTGACGACGACACCCTCCTTGGTTGGGTCGACGACACCGAAGAAGACGACGCGCCCGAAGCCCCCCAGCTTGATGCCGGCCATGCCACCGGCCGAGCGGCCTTGTGGGCGAACGGACTTCGCGGGGAATCGCAGCAGCTGTGCGTCGCTGGTGAGGAAGACGAGGTCGAGGTCGTCACGGTCGGCGACGGCGGCCCCGACGACCCGGTCGCCGTCCTTGAGGCTGATGATGTCCCACTCGTTGCTCTTCGGCGCGTCCGGCGTGACGCGCTTGACGACACCGCTCGCGGTGCCGAGCGCCACGACCGGCGCGTCCGCACCGATCGGCACGATGGTCAGCGGTTCCTCGCCCTTACCGAGGTCGACATAGGCAGCGAGGGGAGCGCCGCCGGAGAGGCTCGGCGCGCCGTTGGTCGGCGGGAGCGTCGGCAGGTCGAGGGCCGACAGTCGCACCATCCGGCCGGCGCTCGTGACGAGGCCGAACTCACCACGTGCGGTCGTGCGCACCGCGCCGATGACGACGTCGTGCTTGGAGCGCGAGCCCTCGGCGGTGACGGGCTCGGCCGAGCCCGTGCGGGCCAGGAGCCCCGTCGAGCTGAGCAGCACCCAGCACGGGTCGTCGGCGATCTCGAGCGGTGAGGCGGCCGTGGCCGTGGCGCTGGCGCCCGAGCTCTCGAGGAGCACGGTGCGGCGGGGCGTGCCGTGGGCCTTGGCGACGTCGGCGAGCTCGGTCGAGACGAGCTTGAGCAGCAGCTTCTCGTTCTCGAGCAGGGCCCGCAGCTCCTCGATGGCGCGCTCGAGCTCGGTCTTCTCGGTCTCGAGCTCGATGCGCGAGAACTTCGTCAGGCGGCGCAGCTGGAGGTCGAGGATGTAGTTGGCCTGCAGCTCTGACAGGTCGAAGACGTCCATGAGCCGCGCGCGGGCGGTCGCGGCGTCGTCGGAGCTGCGGATGACCTGGATGACCTCGTCGATGTCGACGATGGCGATGAGCAGGCCCTCCACGAGGTGCAGCCGCTCCTCGCGCTTGGCGAGCCGATGCGCGGTGCGACGCCGAACGACGTCGGTGCGGAAGTCGACGTAGACCTTGAGCAGCTGCTTGAGGCCCATCGTGCGGGGCTGGCCCTCGACGAGGGCGACGTTGTTGATGCCGAAGTTCTCCTCCATCGGCGTCAGCTTGTAGAGCTGCTCGAGCACGGCGTCGGGGTTGAAGCCGTTCTTGATCTCGATGACCAGCCGCAACCCGTGGGCACGGTCGGAGAGGTCCTTGAGGTCGGCGATGCCCTGCAGCTTCTTGCCCTGGACGAGGTCCTTGACCTTGTCGATGACCTTCTCGGGGCCGACGAGGTAGGGCAGCTCGGTGACGATGATGCCCTTGCGCCGCGGGGTGATCGACTCGATGCGGGCCGTCGCGCGGGTGCGGAAGCTGCCACGGCCGGTGAGGTAGGCGTCGCGGATGCCCTCGAGCCCGACGATCTTGCCGCCACAGGGCAGGTCGGGCCCCGGGACGAACTTCATCAGGTCCTCGAGGGAGCAGCTCGGGTTGGCGATGAGGTGCCGGGCCGCGCCGATGACCTCGACGAGGTTGTGGGGCGGCATGTTCGTCGCCATGCCGACGGCGATGCCGGCTGCGCCGTTGACGAGCAGGTTGGGGTATGCCGCGGGTAGCACTCCCGGCTGCAGCTGGGTGTCGTCGTAGTTGGGGACGAAGTCGACGGTGTCCTCGTCGAGCCCGGCCACCATGAGCAGCGCGGCGCTGGCCATGCGCGCCTCGGTGTACCTCGCAGCGGCCGGGCCGTCGTCGAGCGAGCCGAAGTTGCCGTGCCCGTCGACGAGGGGCAGCCGCAGCGTGAACGGCTGTGCCATGCGCACGAGGGCGTCGTAGATGGCCTGGTCGCCGTGCGGGTGGTACTTGCCCATGACCTCGCCGACGACACGCTGGCTCTTGACGTGCCCACGGTCGGGGCGCAGGCCGAGCTCGTTGGCGCCGTAGAGGATCCGGCGCTGGACGGGCTTCAAGCCGTCGCGCGCGTCGGGCAGGGCCCGGCTGTAGATGACGCTGTAGGAGTACTCGAGGAAGGCGTTCTGCATCTCCTCCTCGACGTCGATGCCGACGATCTTCTCCTCGAAGTCCTCCGGTGGAGGCGGGGGGGTCTTTCCACGGGCCATGCCGGGTGGTGCTCCTTGCCTAGCGGGTCAACGCCCCATCATCGCGCAGGGCCCTCACGGGTTCTCACCTGCCACGCCGAAACGGCCCCAGTGGGCCACCTCGCGTCCGGTGCGCCGGTGCCGACGCAGGCTCGGGCTCCTGGGTCCCGGGACGGCATACCCGATCGACACGACGCCGACGACCGTGCGCGACGCGGGGATGTCGAACGCGTCGTGGACGGCGGCGTGACGCTCGGGAGGCACGCCGAAGAAGAGGCTGCCGAGCCCCTCGTCGGTGGCCGTGAGCAGGATGAGCAGCGAGGCCATGCCGGTGTCGACGTCCCAGTAGGGCACCGGCCAGCGCGCCTCGTCCCGGTCGGTCCAGCCCTTGTCAGGGGCGGCGTACCGGTCGAGGTAGGCGTCCTTGTGGGACAGGCACAGCACGAGCACGGGGGCAGCACGTATGCCGTCGAGCCACGCGTCGCTCTCTGCGCCGGGCTCCGTCGTGGCAGCCCAGAAGGCGTCGCGCTCGTCGGGGGTGGTGAGGACGAGGAAGTCCCAGCCCTGGCTGAACCCGGCGCTGGGGGAGCGGACGGCGTTGGCGAGGCAGCGCTCGACGACCCCACGGGGGACCGGTCGATCGGGGTCGTAGCGGCGGACCATGCGTCGGAGGCGGACGACCTCGGTGAACTCCATGCGACCAGACTCCCATCTCCCGGGGGCGCGGAGCCGGGCGTGACACCATGAGCCCATGGAGGGCGGCGAGCTCAGCGACGACACCGGTGCGACCCTGCGGATCTCGGCGCGCTCGACCGGGGCGCCGGTCGAGTGGGAGGCCGACGTCGTGCTGCGCGACGGCACGGTCGCCCACGTCCGCCCCATCACGCCGGAGGACGCGGAGGGCATCCGCCACTTCCACAGCCTCCAGTCGGCGGAGTCGATCTACCTGCGCTTCTTCGCGCCGCTGCGCGAGCTGAGCGACCGCGACATCCACCGGTTCACGCACGTCGACCACCACGACCGGGTCGCCCTCGTGGCCACCCTCGACAGCGAGATCATCGGCATCGGCCGCTACGACCGCATCGACCCCCGGTCGGCCGAGGTCGCCTTCAACATCTCGGACCACTACCAGGGCAAGGGCATCGGGTCGGTCATGCTCGAGCACCTGGCCGCCATCGCCCAGGAGATGGGGATCAACCGCTTCGTCGCCGAGGTCCTGCCGCAGAACCGCAAGATGCTGACGGTCTTCAAGGAGGCCGGCTACGAGGTCACGCACCACATCGAGGACGGTGTCGTCGAGGTGTCGTTCGACATCTCGCCCACCGAGCAGAGCAAGGCCGTCCAGCTCTCGCGCGAGCACCGCGCCGAGGCGCGCAGCATGCGCACGATCCTCTTCCCCGAGCGGGTGGCCATCATCGGGGCGAGCCGCCGGGAGGAGTCGATCGGCGCTCTCGTGATGCGCAACATCCTCGCGGCGGGCTACCAGGGCGAGCTCTACCCGATCCACCGCGTGGCCGACCGCATCCAGGGCCTCACGGCCTACCCGACCATCCACGACGTGCCGCAGCCGGTCGACCTCGCCGTGGTCGTCGTCCCGGCCGCCCAGGCCATCGAGGTCGTCAAGGACTGCGGCAAGGCCGGGGTCAAGGCGCTCCTCGTGCTGTCGGCGGGCTTCGCCGAGGCGGGCGAGGAGGGGATCCGGCTGCAGGAGAAGCTGCGCCGTCGGGTGCGCCGGGCCGGTATGCGCATCGTCGGGCCCAACAGCTTCGGCCTCATCAACAACGACCCGTCCGTGCGGCTCAACGCGACCCTCGCATCGGTCATCCCCGAGTCCGGACGCCTCGGCCTCTTCGCGCAGAGCGGCGCCCTCGGCGTCGCCGTGCTCGCGTCCGCCGCCCGGCGCGGCCTCGGCATCTCCGTCTTCGCCTCCGCCGGCAACCGGGTCGACGTCTCCGGCAACGACCTCATGCAGTACTGGATCGACGACCAGGAGACCGACACCGTCGGCCTCTACCTCGAGTCGATGGGCAACCCGCGCAAGTTCTCGCGCATCGCCCGGGCCCTCGCCGCGGTCAAGCCGGTCGTCGTCGTGAGCTCCGGGGTGTCGAGCTTCGCCGCGCCGCCCGGGCACCGCACCCGCGTCACGAACGTGCCGCCGCAGGCCTTCCGCGCCCTGCTGCGCCAGGCCGGCGTCATCCGCGTCGAGAACGTCCACCAGCTCTTCGACGTGGCCCAGCTGACCCTGCACCAGCCACTGCCCAAGGGCGACCGGGTGGCCATCGTCGGCAACTCCGACGCCCTCGGCGCGCTCAGCGCGAGCGCCTGCCTCAGCTGGGGCCTCAAGGTCACGCACGGGCCGGTCTCCCTGCAGCCGCAGGCGTCGGCCGAGGAGTTCGCGGCCGCCCTCGACGCCGCGTTCGCCGACCCCGAGGTCGACAGCGTCGTCGCGGCGTTCATCCCGCCCCTCGTGACGCAGGACGAGGAGGTGCTCCAGGCTGTCCGCAACATCGTCGCGGATCACGAGAAGCCCTGTGTGGCAACGTTCCTCGGGATGCGAGGCGTCGGCGACGACCTCGCCTACGAGCAGGAAGGCGTGCGGAGGTCCGTGCCCGCGTACTCCATGCCGGAGGACGGCATCCGCGCGCTCAACGCCGTGACCCGCTACGCGTTGTGGCGTCAGCGCGACCGCGGCACCCAGGTGGCGCCCGTCGGGATCGACCGACTCAGGGCGGAGGGGCTCATCGAGGGCTACCTCGTCGACAGTCCCGAGGGCCGCGCGCTGACGCGCGAGGAGGCGCGCGAGCTGCTCAGCGCCTACGGCATACGCGTCTGGCCCGCGGTCGAGGTCACCGGGGTCGACGCGGCGGTCGCCGCGGCCACGGAGCTGACCTTCCCCGTCATCCTCAAGTCCACCTCGCCCGTGGTGCGCCACCAACCGGGGCTCGTCGGGGTCCGTGGCGACCTCGTCGACGCCGAGGCCGTCCGCGACGCCCACGCCTCCCTCACCCAGCGACTGGGCCCGCTGGGGGCCGACAGGTTCGTCGTGCAGCGCATGGCCGTGCCCGGCGTCTCGTGCGTCATCCGGGCGAGCGAGGACCCCCTGTTCGGGCCGGTCGTCAGCTTCTCCGTCGCCGGGCCACCGACCGAGCTGCTCGGTGACGTCGCGCACCGCATCCCGCCGCTCACCGACGTCGACGTCACGGACCTCATCGACGGCGTCAAGGCGGCCCCCCTGCTGAGCGGCCACCGGGGAGCGGCGCCGGTGCACCGCGCGGCGCTCGCCGACCTCATCGCCCGACTCTCGGTGCTCGCCGACGACCATCCCGAGCTGTCTTCGGTCGAGCTCAACCCGGTCAACGCCTGGACCGGTGGGGTCGACGTGCTCGGGGCGGAGGTCGTCGTGCGGCCGGCCCTCGTGCGCAAGGACCCTGGCCGGCGGCGCATGACCTGACGTCGGCGCCTGGTGGGGCCGAGTCGGACGATGTCGGGCGACTCCCGAGCGGTCCGCCGGCCTCCAACCGGTGGCCGTCCGGGGGCCGTCCGGCGGTCCCGTTGGCGCCGCGGTGCCCCGGCGCCTGTGGGCGGCGTGACCGGCTCCCTGCCGCACGAGTGCAAGGATGGGGCCATGCGACGCGCGATCCCGGGCACCGGCCGGGCCCTTCCCGAAGACCTCACCGAGGCGATCACCCGAGCCGGCTACTACCCCTCGCTCGTCTGCGACGTCGTCGAGTCCGCGATCGCCGACGACGAGGTCGTCTCGCACCTCGTGCACCAGGAGACGACCTTCGACCACGAGACCGTGCGTCGGCACGTGACCGTCCTCGTCGTCACGCCCCTGCGCCTCGTCATCGCGCACGCCGACGACCACGCCGAGTCCGAGGACAAGCTGATGGCCACCGCCACGACCGAGACGGTGCCCCTGGCGGCCGTCCGCGGCGTCATGCTGACCCACGTCGTGGCGCAGCCCGACACCTTCACTCCCGGCACCCACGGACGTGACCTCACCCTGACGCTCGGGTGGGGCGCCGTGAGCCGCCTCGACATGATCCCGGCCCAGTGCGGCGACCCCGACTGCACGGCCGACCACGGTTTCGAGGGCACCATCGCCTCCGACGACATCTCGCTGCGCATCAGCTCTGCCGCCGACGGCGAGGATGCCGTGGGCCGGGCCATGCACTTCGCCCGGGTGCTCTCCGCGAGCATCGGCGGCGGCACCGCCCACTGACCCGACGGCCGTGGCTCCCGAACCGACAGCACCCGCTGCCACGCCGACCGACTGGTCGGCCGGCACGCTGGCCTCCGTGCTCCCCTCGGTGGCCGACCGGCTCGGCGTGCAGCGGTATGCCGGTCGCGACGTCTTCGACCTGCCCGCAGCCCCGCGCACGGTCGTCGTGCTCGTCGACGGGCTCGGCCACGACCTGCTGCGCCAGCGCAGCGGTCACGCCCCCTTCCTGCGCAGCCTCCTGGGCTCGGCGCACCGGGTGCCGTGCGGCTTCCCGACGACGACCGCGACCTCAATGGGCACCTTCGGCACGGGTCTCCCGCCGGGGTCGCACGGGCTCGTCGGCATGCAGGTGCTCGACCCGGCGACCGACCGCCTGCTCAACGAGCTGTCGTGGGAGGACGGGCCCGACCCCCGGGTTTGGCAGCCCAACGAGACCGTCTTCGAGGCCGCCGAGAACGCCGACGTGACGGTCACGATGGTCGGTCCCCACTACTTCGACGGGTCGGGCCTCACCCTGGCGACACTGCGCGGTGGACGCTTCCGCGCGGCGCGCTCGCTCGAGGACCGCGTCGACGCCGCCGTGGCCGCGGTGCGCGCCACGCCCCGAGCCCTCGTCTACCTCTACTGGGGCGAGGTCGACAAGGTCGGTCACGTCCACGGCTGCCAGTCGTGGCAGTGGGGTGACGAGGTCGAGTCGGTCGACGGCGCGCTCCGGTCGCTCGCGGCCCGCGTGCCCGACGACACCTCGATCGTCGTCACCGCCGACCACGGCATGGTCGACATCCCCTTCCGCGACCGCATCGACCTCGTCGACGAGCCGGACCTCATGGCCGGGGTGCGCCACCTGGGCGGCGAGCCGCGCAACCTCCAGCTCTACACCGAGCCCGGAGCGGCCGCCGACGTCGCCCAGGCCTGGACGGCCCGGCTCGGGGACCGCGCGCGGATCCTCGAACGTGACCGGGCGGTGGGGGAGGGCTGGTTCGGCCCCGTGCGTCCGGGCGTCGAGGGCCGCATCGGAGATCTCGTCGTCGTCATGGGCGGGTCGTTCGCCGTCGTGCACTCGGGACTCATGCGACGCGAGGTCGTCGCACTGCTCGGCCTGCACGGCTCGACGAGCGACGCGGAACTCGCGGTGCCGGTGGTCGTGGTGCCACCCCGCCGGGGCGCCTAGGGTGGTGCCTCGTGGCTGAGCTCGTCTTCTTCTCCGGGACCATGGACTGCGGCAAGTCGACCCTCGCACTGCAGATGGACCACAACCACGGCGCGCGCGGGAGGGTCGGGCTCATCTTCACCAAGATGGACCGGGCCGGCAGCAACGTGCTCAGCTCGCGCCTCGGCCTCTCGACGGGTGCGCTCGAGGTAGGGGACGACCTCGACTTCTGGGAGGCCATCGTCGGGCGGGCCACGGCGGGCACGCGCATCGACTACCTCATCTGCGACGAAGCGCAGTTCTACACCAGCGACCAGGTCGAGCAGCTGGCTCGCATCGTCGACGAGATGGACGTCGACGTCTTCGCCTTCGGGATCACGGCTGACTTCCGCACCGAGCTCTTCCCCGGGAGCAAGCGCCTCATCGAGCTGGCCGACAAGGTGCAGGTGCTCCAGGTCGAGGCGCTCTGCTGGTGCGGTCGCCGCGCGACGACCAATGCGCGCGTCATGGACGGTGTCATGGTCGTCGAGGGCGAGCAGGTCGTCGTCGGCGACACCAAGCCCGGCACGGCGGGCATCGTCGAGTACGAGGTGCTCTGCCGTCGCCACTACATGCGCCGGATGACCTCGCACGCCGCCAAGGCCGCCGCCGTCTCTTCCGAGGTGCTGCCGTTCGACCTCGACGTGTGCCCCCTGCCGCCGCTGCCGATCACCCAGGCGGACTGACCCCGTTCCGGGCGCGTATGCCGCCCGGCCCGCTCGAGCGGTCAGGCTGGCTCACCGCCTGGGTCGGGCGGCCCGCGCCACCGCCGGTGGCCAACCCCCGGGGTTACGTCCGGTTCCGGTGAGGGTCGGGCGCGTAGAGCTCGCGCTCAGTCGTTCTTGCGGCCGAACATGATGTCGTCCCAGCTCGGCACGCTCGGGCGCCCGGACTTGCGGGCGGGCTGGGCGGGGCGAGGGGTGGGCTTGGGCCGCTGCGGCTGCACGCGCTGCTCGACGACGTCCTCGCCGTCCTGCTCGAAGGACGTGGAGGAGCGGGTCGACCCGGGCGACCCGCCGGGCCTCGGTGTCGCCGGGACACCGGCGGCTCCGGGCCCGCGCTCGGCAGGGATCCGGGACACGGGACGCTGGTCCGGGCGTCGGCGGGCAGCCGGCCGCAGGGGCTGGTCCTCGTCGAACGCGCGGTCGCCGCTCCGGTCGGGGCTCTCGCGGGGTTCCGGGTGGGAGTCCCGGCCGGTGTCCCGGTCGGTGTCCTGCGGTCGAGCGCTGCGGGCCTCGTCCTCGTGGGTGCGGTCGCGCCGAGACGTCGGGTCGACCGCGGCGGTGGGGGAGCCGGCGTGCTCGTCGGCGTGGGCGTCCCTGTCGTGGACGTCGATGTCGTGGGACTGGCTGTCGTCGGCGTCGTCCTGGTCGTCGTGGTCGAACGTGTCCGTCTGCGTGGCGTTGCTGTCCACCGAGGCCGGAAGGCCTGCCGAGTCGCCGTCACGATCCATGTCGAGATCGTCGTCGAGATCGTCGTCGAGCTCCCCGTCGACGTCGATGCGGTCGTCGGCGTCTGCGCGTCCGCGCGAACGGAGCTTCTCGGGCTCCGCGTCGGGACGGCCCGGCTCGTCGGCGACGGACTCACGGCCCGCCGGACGGGGGCGGGACGGTGAACCGGCAGGCTGTCCGGCGGATTGGCGCACCGGCTGGGTCGGCTCGGTGCGGCGTGCCTGTCGCCGAGCCGCCTCGACGCCCACCCGCTCCTCGACCGTGCCGGTCTTCACGACGTCAGGGTCGTCCTCGGGGTGGGTGTGGGCCGGGGGCGGCAGCTCGTCGCGCGGGTCGGCAGCCAGCTCGTCCAGGGGCAGAGCCTCCTCGGGGGCCTCGTCGAGCCCCGGGACCTCCGTCGAACGCGGGCGGCGCCGACGCCCACGCTGGGCGCTGCGCTCGCGCATGGCGGCCATGAGGTCGACGGTCTCGCCGTCCCGACGACGGGTCGCCGAGGCACCCACGCCACCCTCGGCCTCGACGTCGTAGACGCGGCTCGGGCGGTTCGAGGCAGCCAGGTGCGGAGCCGGGATCGGACCCGGTGCCTGCTGGTCCTCGTCCTCGCTGAGCCAGCGGGCCTCGTCGTCGACGGCGGAGACGGTGCGGGCGAGCGGGTCGAACTGCCAGGCGGCCTCGCGCTCGCGGCCGCCGGCGTTGAAGAGGAGCAGCACGGTCCAGGCGCCCTTGTCGGTGCGTCGTGAGTCCCACCGGGCGCTGCCGGCGTCGATCTCCCGCGTGCGCAGCCGCTCCGAGACCCGGGCATCGAGCGTGGGCGCGCCTCCGTGCGAACCGCCGCGGGGGCGCAGACGGACCTGTCGGGCCAGGCCCGCGACGTGCTCGCGCTCGGCCAGGATCGGGCCCTCGTAGCGGTGGACCTTCTCGACCGTCCAGCCGGCGCGCTCGGCCACCTCCTCGGCGGTCAGGCCGGCACGGATCATCGCCTGGACGTCCTTGGGGCGCAGACCTCCCGAGACCTCGATCTGCAGCTGTCCGAGGCGGGGCCGGTCGCGACGCACCGCGGCACGGAGCGCCTCGTCGAGCGGGACGGCGAAGCGGCTGCCCTCGTCGTCGGCCAGCAGCAGGTGCATTCCGTCCTCGTGGACGCCGACGAGCCTGAGGTGCTGCATGGGTGGGTCTCCCGGTGCCGAGTCTGCGTGGTCGTGCCTGGTCTGCGCCGACAACCCCGGTGTCCGCGTGACGGGCACGCCGGTGCGTCGTGCAGACGAGCATGCCACCGGGCCGGGTGCGAGCCAAAGCGCCCACGCCGCACAGGTACCGTTTGCTCTGGCATGCCTACCTCCTTCGCATCCGCGCAGCTCGCCCTCGACCTCGTCGGCGTGTTCGTCTTCGCGCTCTCCGGGGGCCTCGTCGCCGTCAAGAAGCGCTTCGACCTCTTCGGGGTCCTCGTCCTGGCGTGCGCCGCAGCCCTCGGCGGCGGCATCGTCCGCGACCTGCTCATCGGCGACATCCCGCCGATGGGCATCAGCGACTGGCGCCTGCTGACCGCCGCTGCCCTCGGCGGTCTGGTGACCTTCCTCTTCCACCCCGGCGTCGAACGCATCACGCGCTTCGTCCGCGTCCTCGACGCGGCGGGCCTCGGCGCCTTCGCCGTCGCCGGCAGCCTCAAGGCGGTGACCACGCCCGGGGTCTCGCCCATCGCCGCCGTGCTCGTCGGCGTCATCACGGCCGTCGGGGGAGGCGTCGTGCGGGACGTGCTCGCGGGTCAGGTCCCCGAGGTGCTGCGCCGGGAGCTGTATGCCGTCCCCGCCATGCTCGGCTCCGTGGTCGTCGTCGTCGCTGCCCAGCTCGGCTCCCTGCAGGACTGGGTGCTGTGGACCGCCGCGGGGGTCGTGTTCGCCCTGCGCATGCTCGCCGTGCGCCTGCACCTCAACGCCCCGACGCCGCTTCGCTCCAATCCCATGTAGCCGGAGCGGCGAACCATCAGCGCACCCCTGCACCACCCCGTTCGCCAGTCCCACCCGAAACCCCTCGACCACCCCGATGGCGGAGACATGACACCAGACGCAGCACCGACCCCCGACCCGACCATCGAGCCGACCATCGAGCCGACCACCGAGCCGACCAGCGAGCCGACCAGCGAGCCGACCAGCGAGCCGACCCAGGCCGCGACCGAGCACCCGCCGCTCGAGCCCTACGACGCCGTGCTCCTGCTCGGTTTCGGCGGCCCCGAGGCGCCCGAGGAGGTCATGCCCTTCCTGCGCCGCGTCACGGCGGGTCGCGGCATCCCGGACGAGCGGCTCGAGGCGGTCGGGGAGCACTACCACCACTTCGGGGGCCGCAGCCCCATCAACGACCAGAACCGCGCTCTCATCGCCGCCCTCCGTGCCGAGCTCGACGCGCGCGGCATCGACACCCCGATCATCTGGGGCAACCGCAACAGCGCGCCGTTCATCGACGACGCGCTCCGCGAGAGCCACGCCGCGGGGCACCGTCGGGTCGTCGCCCTGACGACGAGCGCCTACTCCTGCTACTCCTCCTGCCGGCAGTACCGCGAGAACCTCGCCGACGCCGCCGCAACGGTCGCCGAGGAGGGCATCGAGCTCCAGATCGACAAGGTCGCCCAGTACGCCCGGCGCCCGGGCTTCGCCGAGGCCAACGCCGGCGAGCTCGTGCGCTCGCTCCGGGCCCTCGACGGCGCGCCGGACTCCGAGATCGCGCTGCTGTTCGTGACCCACTCGATCCCGGACGCCATGGACGACACGTCGGGACCCGGCGACGGTGAGGGCAACCTCTACCAGCGTCAGCACCGGGCCCTGGCCTCGCAGCTCACCGAGGAGGCCAACCGGGTGCTCGGTCGTGACCTCACGGGCGAGCTCGTCTTCTGCTCCCGCTCCGGGCCTCCCAGCCAGCCGTGGCTCGAGCCCGACGTCAACGACCGCATGCGCGAGCTCGCGGCTGCCGGCGTCCGCACGGTCGTGACGGCGCCCATCGGCTTCGTCAGCGACCACATGGAGGTCGTCTACGACCTCGACACGGAGGCGCAGGAGACCGCCGACGAGCTGGGACTGACCCACGTGCGCGTGCCGACCGTGGGCACCGACGCCGTCTTCGTGCGCGACCTCGTCGACGCGCTCCTCGAGCGTGCGGCCGAGGCGCGCGGCGAGGACGTCCCGCAGTTCGAGGGGCGCATGCCGTCGGTGTGCGCACCCGGCTGCTGCCCCAACCTGCGCCAGGCGCGTCCCGCCCTGTGCGGCAGCGACTGAGGCCGGCGATGGCCACCACACCGGCGGGAGCCGAGGGCGCGCTGCCACAGGGCGTCACCGTCGCGGGCCTCGAGGACCTGTGCATCCGGTTCGCCACCGAGGCCGCCCGCTTCATCCGTGACGAGCGGCCCGAACGCATGGGAGTCGCCGCCACCAAGTCGAGCGAGACCGACGTCGTGACCGTCATGGACCGGCGCTCGGAGGAGCTTCTGCACCGGCTGATCCAGGCCGCCCGCCCGGACGACGGCATCCTGGGCGAGGAGGGCGCCGACGTCGCCGGCACGTCCGGTCTGACGTGGGTCATCGACCCCATCGACGGCACCGTCAACTACCTCTACGAGGTGCCGGCGTATGCCGTGTCCGTGGCCGTCGTCCTCGGCGACGCGCGCGCCCAGGGCGGTTGGGTCCCCGTCGCGGGTGCCGTCGCCGACCCCTGCCTGCGCCTGGTGCACCACGCAGGTCGTGGCACCGGCGCGTGGACGAGCCCGGAAGGGGCAGAGGGCGTCGGCGACCGGCGCGACGCCCCGGGGCCGGACCGCCTTTCGGTCTCCGCGGAGGACCGTCTGGCCCGCACGCTGCTGGCGACGGGCTTCGGCTACGACCCGGAGGTACGTGCCCGGCAGGCCGAGGTGCTGCTGCGCGTGCTCCCGCAGGTGCGCGACATCCGGCGCATCGGCAGCGCCGCGCTCGACCTCGTGCGGGTGGCCGAGGGCTCGGTCGACGCCTACGCCGAGACCGGGCTCAACGCCTGGGACCTCGCTGCCGGCTGGCTCGTCGTCGAGGAGGCCGGGGGCGTCGTCGTCGGGGCGGAGGAGCACGGCCCGCTGAGCGCTCCCGGGAAGGCCCTCACGGTCGCGGCCGGGCCGGCCCTCGTCGAGCAGGTGCGCAGCCTCTTCGTCACCCCGAGCGGCGGCGCCTCGGACTGAGCGAGCACCCGACCGGAGAACGGTCAGCGCCCCACCCGGCACGGCCGGGTGGGGCGCTGAACGTCCTCACGGGAGCGGACGGCATACGCCCGCGGTGGATGGGTGGTGCTGGGGACCGGCTCAGGCCGCCTGGAAGGGCTCGAGCTCAGGGACGCGGATGCCGTTCTCGGCAGCGAGGCGGGCGAAGGACTCGAGCTCACCGGTGTGGACCTGCACCCGGTAGTCGTCGCCCGCGGTCTGCGCGTCGGCAAGGTCGCCCAGCGCGTCGTTGACACGTTGCCTGATCTGGTCGACGAACTCGGTCATGGGTGCCACCTCCGGGCCTGGGTCGTTGATCGGTCGGGTCCGGAGACCCTACCGCGCCGTAGGACCCTCAATGTGCACCCGCCAAGGTCGGTGGATGGCAAAGGGAAGGTGAACTCTTGGTCCGAAAACGGCAGGTGTGGGAGGTGCGTCCCGCCTCCGTCTCAGGCCTTGGCTCGGGCGACGTGACAACGCGAGGGCGATCAGGCACCATACGCGCCAGCGGACATCTCTCGCCGCCGTCACGATACCGACGGCGGTATGGGGGGCCCGGGAACAAGCAGGGCCCCGCGAGCGTTCTCCGCGTCACAGACCGCAAGGCGCATCACAAGTAGAAGTGAGACAACGAGATGGCAACCGATTACGACGCGCCACGCAAGACTGACGACGACCTCAACGAGGACTCCATCGAGGAGCTCAAGTCACGACGGGTCGACAAGACGTCGTCCAGCGTGGACGTCGACGAGACCGAGCAGGCAGAGGGCTTCGAGCTGCCCGGCGCCGACCTCTCCGGCGAGGAGCTGTCGGTCCGCGTGCTGCCCAAGCAGGCCGACGAGTTCACCTGTGGACGCTGCTTCCTCGTCCACCACCGCAGCCAGCTCGCCAAGGAGAGCAACGGCATGATGATCTGCACGGAGTGCGCCGCCTGAGCGCAGCTCCGACCAGGCAGCAGCACGGCCTGGAGCCAGTAGGGTCGGTCCTCGTGACCGACCCTTGTGCTGTCCCGGTCCGGCTCCTCGAGCCGGACCTGCCGCTTCCCGGCTACGCCCACCCCGGCGACGCCGGAGCCGACCTCTGCGCGCGGGTCGACGTCACGATCGAGCCCGGCGAGCGCGTCCTCGTCCCGACCGGGGTGGCGCTCGCGCTGCCGGCCGGCCACGCCGGCTTCGTGCACCCGAGGTCGGGGCTGGCGGCCCGTCACGGGATCTCGATCGTCAACGCCCCCGGCACCGTCGACGAGGGCTACCGGGGCGAGATCCTCGTCAACCTCGTCAACCTCGACCCGCGCGAGGCCTTCACGGTCCGGCGCGGCGACCGGATCGCCCAGCTCGTCGTCCAGCGCGTCGAGCGGGTGCACTTCCTGGCGGTCGATTCGCTCGACGAGACCGTGCGGGGGGACACTGGACACGGATCCACCGGCGGCTTCGGCCCCGGCGGCTCCGCCTCGCCGACATCGGGGGAGACGCCCGGCGTGGCGTGATCATCGGATACGGTTCGCCCGGCGCTGCGTCGGCGCCGTGAACACCTCCCCGCCCGGGCACGACGCCCGCCGGGCAGCAGGACTCAAAGGACGGAATGACGTGGGACTCTTCAGCCGGGGCAAGTCGAAGGACCGCCCGGACGCCACTGCCGTGGACGCAGACCTGACCGACGACGGCCTCGACCGCGCCGGGCAGGACGAGGTCACGGACGAGGCGCACGGTGACACCGACCGCACGGACGCCGCCACCGACGGGCTGGGCGGTCAGGGCGGCCAGGTCGGTCGCGACGGCACGACCGGCCCGCTCGACCGCAGCGAGATCGACGACGACAGCGACTACCTCAACCTCGGCGCCATCTGGCTGCGCGGGCAGCAGGGCATGGAGCTGCGCCTCGAGGTCAACGAGCAGGAGCAGCAGATCACCGGTGTCACGGCCGTCATCGGTGAGTCCGCCGTGCAGCTGCAGGCCTTCGCGGCCCCGCGCACCGAGGGTGTGTGGATCGACATCCGCAACGAGATCGCCGCGAGCATCGTCGACGCCGGGGGCACCGCCGAGGTGCTGACGGGCGAGTTCGGTGAGGAGCTGCTGACGCGCATGCCGCAGGCCGACGCCGAGGGCCGCACCGTCTTCATGCCCGCCCGGTTCGTCGGCATCGACGGGCCGCGGTGGTTCCTCCGGGCCGTCGTCTCCGGTCGCGCCGCCATCGAGCCGGCAGCGGCCGAGGCCGTCCACGACGTCATCCGCACCGCCGTCATCGACCGCGGTGACGAGGCGATGCCTCCGCGCGAGCTGCTGCCGCTGCGGCTGCCCGACGCCGACGGCGCCGCCCAGGCCGACGGCTCGGCCGACGAGGCAGCGGGCGGCCCCGACCTCAACCCGTTCGAGCGCGGCCCCGAGATCACCGAGGTCCGCTGATGACCCGCCCGGGTCACGCGCCGCGTCGAGCCCTCCGTCGGATGGTCCGCCGAGCGGGGGCACGCGCGTGACCACGGGCCAGCCGGGCGCCCTGCGGCGGCTGACCGAGCGCCTGACGCGCTCGGCGCACGAGATCGAGGCCGCCGAGCTGCGTCGCGAGTCCTCGGACCTCGCCGGGGTCGTCCACATCGGCGATGCCCCGCAACGCACGACCGTCACGGTCTGCGGCGAGGTGCGCTCGGTGACCCTGCGGCCCCGGGAGGAGACCCCGGCGCTCGACGTCGAGGTCTGGGACGGCACCGAGTCGCTCCACCTCGTCTGGCTCGGCCGGCGCCGCATCGCCGGCATCGTGCCCGGCATCAAGGTGCGGGCCACCGGGCGCATCACCAACCGCCGGAAGGTCATGACGATGTTCAACCCCGCCTACGAGATCATCGGTCGCTCGGGGCAGGCGCATGGCTGACGTCGACGGCGAGGCCGCCGTGCCGGGTGTGGGGGAGGCGGACGGCGTCGCGCGCTCCGAGGCGGACCTGCGTCGTTACGTCACCGTCGAGGACCTGCTGCGCGACAAGCTGTCCGAGGCGATCGGCGGGTGGCGCGGCGCCGTCGAGTCGGCCGTGCCGACGCTCGCCTTCGCCCTCGTGTGGGCGCGCACCGAGAACCTCCGCACCGCCCTCGTCGTGGCCGGAGTCTGCGTCGCGCTCCTTCTCGTGGTGCGCCTCGTGCAGCGCCAGGACCCTCGCTTCATCGCGTATGCCGCTGCGGGAGTGGCCATCTCGGCCTTCTTCGCGCTCCGGTCGGGCAAGGCGGAGGACGCCTTCCTGCCCGGCATGCTCCAGAACGCCGGCCTCCTGGTGCTGCTGCTCGTGACGAACTTGACGCGCTGGCCGCTCTTCGGCTTCGTCGTCGGCGTCGCCGAGCCGGAGGCGTTCGCCGAGAACCCCACGTGGTGGCGGCGACACTCCGGCATCGTCACCGTCGCGGCCCGACTGGCGTGGGTGCTCATCGCGCTCAACGTCGTGCGGCTCGCGATCATGGTGCCGCTCTACCTCGCGGAGCAGGTCGCGGCCCTCGGGGTGGCCAAGGTCGTGCTGGGCTGGCCGGCCTACCTCGTGGCCATCACGGCCATGGGCGCGATCCTGCTGCGCGGTCGCACGCCGATCGACCCGAACCGGCTGGTCTGAGCCGCCGCCGCCTCCCTCGCGGACGGGCGGTGGTCGACGGGTGCCGCGGCTTCGGCAGCCTGGGGCGTCAGCCGTCGGTGTCGTCGGTGCCGTGGTGCCGCTCACCCGGGGCCACGAGGTCCTGGAGGCGGTCCTCCTGCTCGGTCGTGGTGATGAACAGCAGCTCGTCACCGGCCTCGATGGCGTCGTCGGGCGTCGGCGCGAGCGGCCGCTCCTCGCGGATGATCGCGACGAGCACGGTGTCGGTGGGCCAGTCGACGTCACCGACGCGCCGACCGGCGAACGGGCTGCCCTCGGGCAGGGTGATCTCGACCATCGAGGCCCGGCCCTGCTGGAACTCGAAGATGCGCACGAGGTCGCCGATGCTGACGGCCTCCTCGATGAGTGCCGTCATGAGGCGTGGGGTCGACACGGCCACGTCGACGCCCCACGACTCGTCGAACATCCACTCGTTCTTCGGGTTGTTGACGCGGGCGACGGTGCGGGGGACCCCGAACTCGGTCTTGGCCAGCAGGGAGAGCACGAGGTTGGCCTTGTCGTCGCCGGTCGCGGCCACGCACACGTCGGACTCCTCGAGCCGCGCCTCCTCGAGGGCGGCCAGCTCGCAGGCGTCGGCGAGCAGCCACGACGCCTCGGGCACCCGCGAGGCCTGGACGTCGTCGGCGTCCTTGTCGATGAGGAGCACCTGGTGCCCGTTGCCGAGCAGCTCACGGGCGATGGACCGGCCGACGCTTCCGGCTCCGGCGATGACGACGCGCATGGGGGATTCTTCTCCTGTGCCGGTCAGTGGGCGGCCGGGGCCTGGTCGCAGAGCCGCTCGACGCGAGCGAGGTCGTCGCGCGGGACGGTGAGGTGCACGAGGTCGCCCTGCTGGACGACCATGTCGGGCCGGGGGAGCGTGCCCTCACCGAGGCGGGTGACGTAGGCGACGCGGGCGCCGGTCTGCTCCTCGACCTCTGTGAGGTGGCGTCCGACCCAGCCCTCGTCGAGCGGGACCTCGGCGATGACGATCTTGCCGCTGGGGTCGGTCAGCTCGGGGACGGCCCCCTGGGGCAGCAGCCGCTGGATCATCTGGTCCGACGTCCAGCGCACCGTGGCCACGGTCGGGATGCCGAGCCGCTGGTAGACCATGGCGCGCTGCGGGTCGTAGATGCGCGCGGCGACGTGCTCGACGCCGAACGTCTCCCGCGCCACGCGCGCCGCGAGGATGTTGGAGTTGTCTCCGCTGCTGACGGCAGCGAAGGCGTAGGCCTCGCGGATGCCGGCTGCGACGAGGGTGTCGCGGTCGAAGCCGATGCCCGTGACGGTCTGGCCCTCGAAGGAGGTGCCCAGACGACGGAAGGCCGACGCGTCGGCGTCGATGATCGCGACGTCGTGGCCGCCTCGGCCGAGGGTGCGGGCGAGGGTCGACCCGACGCGGCCGCATCCCATGATGACGAAGTGCACGGACGCGACGCTACACCGTGACGGGGTCACCCACCCCGCAGGCCGCGCACGGCGCCCAGCCCGTGAAACGGCCGTGACGGCATACCTTCTCGGGGGTGTGTCCGCGCCGTCCCGAGTGGGTCGGTGCGGGGTGCCGATCCGTCATACAGTGTCGTCGTGCCCGGTACCGGTTCGCTGTTCAAGCGCCTCCTGCTCGGTCGTGCGATGCGCAGCGACAAGCTCGGCGAGACGCTGCTGCCCAAGCGGCTCGCCCTCCCGATCTTCGCGAGCGACGCCCTCTCGTCGGTGGCCTACGCCCCCGACGAGATCCTGCTCATGCTCGGCCTCGCCGGCGGCGCCTTCGTCGCGACGCACAGCTGGCAGGTGACGGTCGCCGTCGTCCTCGTCATGGTCGTCGTCGTCGCCTCCTACCGCCAGAACGTGCACGCCTACCCCTCCGGTGGCGGCGACTACGAGGTCGCGACGGTCAACCTCGGCCCGCGCGCCGGCCTGACCGTGGCCAGCGCGCTGCTCGTCGACTACGTGCTGACCGTCGCGGTCTCGATCTCCTCCGGCGTGCAGAACGCCGCCACGGTGCTCGGGTTCGTCCGCGGCCACGAGGTCATCGTGGCCGTGGCCCTCATCCTGTTCCTGACCGCCATGAACCTGCGCGGCGTCCGCGAGTCCGGCAAGGCCTTCGCGGTCCCGGTCTACGCGTTCATGCTGGCCATCATCGGCATGGGCGTCTACGGCTTCGTCCAGCACTTCACCGGCACCCTCACCCCCGCCGAGAGCGCCGGCCTGACCCTCAAGCCGGAGGACGGTCAGGGCCTCACCGGCCTCGCCGCGGCGTTCCTGCTGCTGCGCGCCTTCTCGTCCGGCTGTGCCGCCCTCACCGGCGTCGAGGCGATCAGCAACGGCGTGCCGGCCTTCAAGAAGCCCAAGAGCGACAACGCCGCCACGACGCTGCTGCTCATGGGCACGCTGTCGGTGCTCATGCTCGGCTCGATCATCACCCTCGGCCAGTGGACCGGCGTCAAGATCGCCGACGACCCGGGGGCGCAGCTGCTGCGCAACGGCCAGCCGGTGGGCGACTCCTACGTGCAGCACACGGCCATCGGCCAGCTCGCGAACTCCGTCTTCGCCAGCTTCCCGATCGGCGTCGTCTTCGTCTCGATCGTCACCGGCCTCATCCTCGTGCTCGCCGCCAACACGGCCTTCAACGGCTTCCCGGTGCTCGGCTCGATCCTCGCCCGGGACGGCTACCTGCCCCGGCAGATGCACACCCGCGGTGACCGGCTCGCCTTCAGCAACGGCATCCTCATCCTCGCCGGGGCTGCCATCGTGCTCGTCATCGTCTTCAAGGCCGAGGTCACGGCCCTGATCCAGCTCTACATCGTCGGGGTGTTCGTCTCCTTCACGACGAGCCAGATCGGCATGGTTCGGCACTGGACCCGCAACCTCCGGCTCGAGCGCAACGCCAAGGAGCGCTCGCGCATGCAGCGCTCGCGCGTCATCAACGCGGTCGGGGCCGCGATGTCGGCCACCGTGCTCGTCGTCGTGCTGATCACCAAGTTCCAGGCCGGGGCGAAGTACGCCATCCTCGCGATGGTCGTCCTCTTCGTGCTGATGCTCGGGATCAAGAAGCACTACAACCGGGTCCGCGACGAGCTCGCCATCGACTGGGACGTCGAGCGGCCGATGCTGCCGAGCCACGTGCACGCCATCGTGTGCATCTCCAAGGTGCACAAGCCGACGATGCGCGCGCTCGCCTATGCCCGCGCCAGCCGCCCGTCCTACCTCGAGGCGGTCACCGTCGACGTCGACCCGGACGAGACCCAGACGCTGCTCGACGAGTGGGACAAGCGCGACATCCCGGTGCCGCTCAAGGTGCTGAGCTCGCCCTACCGGCAGATCACCAAGCCGATCCTCGACTACGTCCGCTCGATCCGCAGCGGCAACCCCCGCGACATCGTGACCGTCTACCTGCCGGAGTACGTCCTCGGGAAGTGGTGGGAGCAGATCCTGCACAACCAGAGCGCCCTGCGGCTCAAGGCGCGTCTGCTCTTCACCCCGGGAGTCATGGTCGTCAGCGTGCCCTGGCAGCTCCAGTCCTCCGAGGGCGCCGAGCGTGACTGGATCGACGAGCCGCCGATCAGCGGGTCCGTGCGCGGAGGGGCGCTGTGAGCACGCGACAGCCCCGCGAGCGCACCGCCGGCGGCGAGTCGCTCGTCGGCCAGGAGTGGACCGTCGAGGTCGGGGCGGTGGCCCACGGCGGTCACTGCGTGGCCCGCCACGAGGGTCAGGTGCTCTTCGTGCGTCACACGCTGCCCGGCGAGCGCGTCGTCGCCCGGGTCACCGAGGGCCGTGTCGGCGACAGCTTCCTGCGCGCCGACGCCGTCGAGGTGCTCGAGGCCGCCGCCGGCCGGGTCGAGGCTCCGTGCCGGTATGCCGCGCCGGGACTCTGCGGAGGGTGCGACTTCCAGCACGCGTCCCTCGCGACGCAGCGCGAGCTCAAGACGGCCGTCGTGCGTGAGCAGTTCACGCGGGTGGCCGGGCTCGACGTCGACGTCGAGGTGCGCCCGGTGCCGGGCGACGAGGACGGTCTGCGTTGGCGCACCCGCGTGGAGTTCGCCGTCGACGGTTCCGGCCGTGCCGGGCTGCGTCGCCACCGCTCGCGCGAGGTCGTCCCCGTCGAGGACTGCCTCATCGCCACCCGCGGCGTCATCGACTCCGGGGTGCTCGACACGGAGTGGCCCGACGTCGAGTCGGTGGACGTCGTGGACGCCGCGCACCCTGACGAGCCGGTGCTCGTCCCGCTGCCGGCCCCCGAGGGTGCCGCCGCCGGAGGGGGTCTCGTCGGGGAGCTGGCTCGTGACGGTGACTGGGAGGGCGAGTACGTCGTCTCGGCGCGCGGCTTCTGGCAGGTCCACCCGGGCGCCGCCTCCACCTTCCTGTCGCGGGTGACCGCACTCCTGGGTGCCCAGCCCGGAGACCGGGTCGTCGACCTTTATGCCGGGTCGGGGCTGTTCACGATGCGCCTCGGCGAGCTCGTGGCTCCCGACGGGTTCGTCCTGGGCATCGAGGGCGACCGCGGCGCGGTCGCGAACGGCACCACCAACACCGAGCACCTCGAGAACGTGGAGTGGCGCGCCAACCGGGTCGACCGCGAGCTGCGGTCGCTCGTCGGGCAGGACGTCACTGCCGACCTCGCGGTGCTCGACCCGCCGCGCATCGGAGCGGGCAAGGAGGTCATGGGCCTGCTGGCCCGCATGGCACCTCGGCGCGTCGTCTACGTCGCCTGCGACCCCTCGGCGCTCGCGCGCGACGTCAAGGCCGCCGCGACACACGGCTACGACCTCGTCTCCCTCGAGGCCTGGGACGCCTTCCCGATGACCCACCACGTCGAGTGCATCGCCGTGCTGGAGCCGCGCGGCTGACGCTCGGCGACGGCACCCGTGTCGCGGTGACGGTGTGCCGTGCTGGGTGGGACGTGCAGGCTGCCGATCCGGGTGCGCGTCAGCCGGCGTGGACCGGGTCCCCAGGGCGCTGGGCGAGGCGAGTGCGCCTGCGCCGTCGGCAGCCCCGGTCCGGCGGCCCGTGCGCCGGCGGACCAGCGCCACGACCGCGGGGGCCGCGGACACGAGGACGCCGGCGACCATCACGACGTCGAGGTGGTCGGCCACGGCCGGGATCGCCCCGAACCAATAGCCGCCGCCCAGCATCGCGACGGCCCAGCCCGCGGCCCCGACCGCGTTGTAGGCCATGAAGCGCCGCCGGTCCATGAGGCCGACGCCCGCCACGACGGGGGTCAGGGTTCGGACCACCGGCACGAACCGCGCCAGGACCACGGCCCGCGGCCCGTGCCGCTCGACGAAGGCCCGTGCCTGCTCGACCCGACCGGCCGTGAGGACCCGCGCGCCGGGCCGGCCCAGCCGGTGACCGAGGTGGCGGCCGAGCAGGTAGGCGATCGTGTCTCCCGCGACGGCGGCCACGGTGATGCCGACGAGCGAGAGCCACAGGGGCAGTTGGAGCGCGCCGGTGGCGACGAGGAGGCCGGCGCCGACCATGAGCGTGTCGCCCGGCAGGAGGAAGCCGGCCAGCAGGCCGGTCTCCGCGAAGGCGACGCCCATGAGCAGCAGGAGCGCGAAAGGGCCGAGCGCCGTGAGCTGGGCGAGCAGCAGGCTGTCCATGGTGGCCTCGAGACGGTGGGTCGGTGATGGTCGGTGGTGGTCGGTGGTGGTGTGCAGAACGGCGCCGGTGGGTACCGGTCGAGTCGCGGACCGTGACGGTCGTCCGTCGACGGCGGCGACGTCGGTCTCCTCGATCGTCGCCGCCGGCACTGTGCTCGTCACAGCACGGTCCTGTGCCCGGGCTGTGGCTGCCCGTGCGGGTCCGGCTGGTACGTTGCCGCGGCAGGTCGGTCCCACGAAAGGCGACACCCATGTCCTTCAGCTATCCGGTAGCGGTGAAGTTCTCCGAGATCGACCTGGCGGGAGTGGTCTTCAACTCCCACTACCTGACGTGGTGCGAGGACGCGAAGATGGCCTTCCTCGACAGCGTCGGCTACGGCCCGTACCGCTTCGCCGACGAGCACCGGCTCGCGCTGGTGCGGCACGCCGAGATCGACTGGACCGCCAGCCTCAAGCCGCTCGACCACGCCGACATCCGGGTGTCCGTCGACCGCATCGGCACGTCGTCCTTCACGCTGCGACACGAGATCTGGCGCCGCGGGGACAGCGCCCTGCTCACGGCCACCTGCGTCATCACCTACGTCTGGTTCGACACCGGTGCCGGGGCCAAGGCCGACCTCGACCCGTCGTTCCGGGCCGCGCTGGAGCAGTCCGAGGCTCAGGCGTCCCCGGCCTGAGACCAGGGGCGACAGGAGTGCGAACGCGGACGAGGATGGGCGGGTAGGGAGGGACTGACAGGGGCCGAGCCCATGTGGTTAGATATATCTTGACGTCAAGATAAATCGAGCACCGTGACATCAGTGTTGCTGGAAGGAGCCCGACGTGGGCAGTGTTGACAGCTTCAAGGCCAAGGGGACCCTCGAGGTCGAGGGAAAGGCCTACGAGATCTACCGCCTGGCACAGGTCGAGGGGCAGCAGACCCTTCCCTACAGCCTCAAGGTCCTCCTCGAGAACCTCCTGCGCACCGAGGACGGCGCGAACATCACCGCCGACCACATCCGCGCCGTCGGCTCGTGGGACGAGAACGCCGAGCCCGACACCGAGATCCAGTTCACGCCCGCGCGCGTGATCATGCAGGACTTCACCGGCGTCCCGTGCGTCGTCGACCTCGCCACGATGCGCGAGGCCGTCGCCGACCTCGGTGGCGACCCGGCCCGGATCAACCCCCTCGCGCCGGCCGAGCTCGTCATCGACCACTCCGTCATCATCGACGTCTTCGGCCGCGCCGACGCCTTCGAGCGCAACGTCGAGATCGAGTACCAGCGCAACAAGGAGCGCTACCAGTTCCTGCGCTGGGGCCAGACGGCCTTCGACGACTTCAAGGTCGTCCCGCCGGGCACCGGCATCGTGCACCAGGTCAACATCGAGCACCTGGCCCGCACGGTGATGGTCCGTGAGATCGACGGTGAGCTCGTCGCCTACCCCGACACCTGCGTCGGCACCGACTCGCACACGACGATGGTCAACGGCCTCGGCGTGCTCGGCTGGGGCGTCGGCGGCATCGAGGCCGAGGCGGCCATGCTCGGCCAGCCCGTCTCGATGCTCATCCCGCGCGTCGTCGGCTTCAAGCTGAGCGGCTCGATCCCGGTCGCCGCCACCGCCACGGACGTCGTGCTCACCATCACCGAGATGCTGCGCAAGCACGGCGTCGTCGGCAAGTTCGTCGAGTTCTACGGCGAGGGTGTCTCGCAGGTGCCGCTCGCCAACCGCGCCACCATCGGCAACATGAGCCCCGAGTTCGGCTCGACGTGCGCGATCTTCCCGATCGACGACGTCACCCTCGACTACCTGCGCCTCACCGGCCGCTCCGACGAGCAGGTTGCCCTCGTCGAGGCGTACGCCAAGGAGCAGGGCATGTGGCTCAAGGCCGGTCCCGACCAGCCCGAGGCACGCTACAGCGAGTACCTCGAGCTCGACCTGTCGACCGTCGTCCCCTCGATCGCCGGCCCGAAGCGTCCGCAGGACCGCATCGCGCTCACCGACGCCAAGGAGGCCTTCCGCAAGGTGCTCCCGACGTACGTCGCGCACGACGAGGGTGACGCCGGCGCCGCGTCGTCGTTCCCCGCCAGCGACCCGTCGCCCCAGGGCACGACCGACGGCACCAACGGCGGCTCGAAGCCCGCCGACGAGGGCGACGGCAACGGCCGCCCGTCGAAGAAGGTGTCGGTCACCGACGCCGGGGGGCGCACCTTCGAGATCGACCACGGCATCGTCTCGATCGCCTCGATCACGAGCTGCACCAACACCTCCAACCCGTCGGTCATGATGGCGGCCGCGATGCTCGCCAAGAACGCCGTCGAGAAGGGCCTGTCGGTCGCCCCCTGGGTCAAGACGTCGATGGCCCCCGGCTCCAAGGTCGTCACGGGCTACTACGACAAGGCCGGCATGTGGCCCTACCTCGAGAAGCTCGGCTTCCACCTCGTGGGCTACGGCTGCACGACGTGCATCGGCAACTCGGGCCCGCTCAACGAGGAGATCTCCAAGGCGATCAACGACAACGACCTCGCGGTCACGTCGGTCCTGTCGGGCAACCGCAACTTCGAGGGGCGCATCAACCCCGACGTGAAGATGAACTACCTCGCGAGCCCGCCGCTCGTCATCGCCTACGCCCTCGCCGGCACGATGGACTTCGACTTCGCGTCGCAGCCGCTCGGCCAGGACACCGACGGCAACGACGTCTTCCTCGAGGACATCTGGCCGGCCCCGGCCGACGTCGAGCGCACCATCGCGGCCTCGATCAGCCAGGAGATGTTCACCGAGGACTACGCCGACGTCTTCGCCGGTGACGAGCGCTGGCAGTCGCTGCCGACGCCCGAGGGTGACACGTTCGCGTGGGACGGCGAGTCGACCTACGTGCGCAAGCCCCCGTACTTCGACGGCATGTCGATGGAGACGACCCCGGTCGCCGACATCGAGGGTGCGCGCGTGCTCGCCAAGCTCGGCGACTCCGTGACGACCGACCACATCAGCCCCGCGGGCGCCATCAAGAACGACAGCCCGGCCGGCAAGTACCTCGCCGACCACGGCATCGAGCGCAAGGACTTCAACTCCTACGGCTCGCGCCGCGGCAACCACGAGGTCATGATCCGTGGCACGTTCGCCAACATCCGCCTGAAGAACCTCCTCCTCGACGGCGTCGAGGGCGGTTTCACGCGTGACTTCACCCAGGGCGGCGAGCAGACGACGATCTACGACGCCGCGCAGAGCTACGCCGCCGCCGGGACGCCGCTCGTGATCCTCTCGGGCAAGGAGTACGGCTCGGGAAGCTCGCGTGACTGGGCCGCCAAGGGCACGAGCCTGCTCGGGGTCAAGGCCGTCATCGCCGAGAGCTACGAGCGCATCCACCGCTCCAACCTCATCGGCATGGGCGTCATCCCGCTGCAGTACCCGGCCGGCCAGAACGCCGACTCTCTCGGTCTCGAGGGCACCGAGACCTTCTCGATCACCGGCATCACCGCCCTCAACGAGGGCACGACGCCCAAGACCGTCAAGGTCGTCGCCACCAAGGAGTCGGGCGAGACGGTCGAGTTCGACGCCGTCGTGCGCATCGACACCCCCGGTGAGGCCGACTACTACCGCAACGGCGGCATCCTCCAGTACGTCCTGCGCTCGCTCGTCGCGAGCTGACGCACGCAGCACCCGTCGGGCCCCGTATGCCGCATCGCGCGGCGTGCGGGGCCTGACCGCGTCCCTGGCCGGACGACCACGTATGCCGTCCGCCCGGGTCGACGTGCCCGTCACTCGATCCGAGGTGGCCGGACGCAGAGGACGCGACCCGACCGAGCGGCACACGCAGCCGGATGGCATGCTCGTCGCGTGACCGACCGACATGCCCTCCTGACCGTGTGGGAGACCGGCTTCGACTGGTCCCCGGCCCCCGACATGGAGCACGCGGACATCCACGTCGCCGGAGCCGAACCGGTCGCCTACGCGGCGCGTGTCTGGGAGTCTCCGGTCGTCGAGTCGCCTTTTGTCGCAACGGAGCTCATCCCGTCGTGGAACGCCCGGACGCCGGCCGGCACGTGGCTGCACGTCGAGGGGCGCGTCGGCGACGATGAGGGCTGGGAGCCGTGGTTCACCTTCGCGCGGTGGGCCGAGGACGACCGGGCGGGGGAGGCGCCGATCACGCGCACGACCGTGGGTGACCAGCGTCGCGCGTCGGGCCGGGTCGAGACCGACACGTGGGTCGCGGCGCCCGGGCGCGGCGTGCACCGCTGGCAGCTCCGGATCACCGCCCTCACCGAGCGAGGGCGCGAGATCGTCTGGCCCACAGTCATGCTCGTCGCCGGTGCGGCCTCAGCCTTTGCGATCGGGGCCGATGAGCGGACGAGCGCGCCCGGTGTCGGTCGGGGGTGCGAGGTGGCGGTCCCGCCCCACTCCCAGCGCCTGCACGTCGACACCTTCCCCGACTGGGACAACGGCGGACAGTCGTGGTGCTCACCCACCTCGACGACGATGCTGCTCGAGCACTGGGGTCTGGGCCCCAAGCCCGACGAGGTGGCCTGGGTCGGTCACGCCGTCGACCCGGAGGTGGTGCACGGCGTACGCCGGGTCTTCGACCGCGCCTACGGGGGCGCGGGCAACTGGGCGTTCAACACGGCATACGCGGGCGCCCGAGGTCTGCGGGCCTACGTGACGCGGCTGCGCGACCTGAGCGAGGCCGAGGCGTTCCTGGCCGCGGGGGTGCCGCTGGTGGTGTCGGTGACCTTCCGTGAGGACGAGCTCGACGGCGCCGGCTACGCGACCAGCGGCCACCTGCTCACGATCGTGGGCTTCACAGCCGAGGGCGACGTCGTGTCGAACGACCCGAACTCGCACCGGCTCGCGAGCAACGAGCAGGTGCGCACGGTCTACCGGCGCGACCAGTTCGAACGGGTCTGGCTGGGGGACAACGGCGGTCTGGCCTACGTCATGCACCCGCGCGACGTGCCCCTGCCGGTGCCACCGGCAGAGGCCAACTGGCGGTGACGTCGGTCAAGCGCACGTAGATGTGTTGCGTTTGGCCTCTGCTGCCGCCACGACCCGGCTCGGGCCGGCGGCATCCGCCGCACCTTGGTCACGGGGCAGGGCGACGCCGTGGCCACGGTCTGCACCGGCACCCTCGCGACACGTCCTCGACGAGTGGCAGCTCGTCGTGCACCCGATGCGGCCCAGCGGGACACGCGAGACGCCGCGCCTGCGGTCCGTGGGGTGCCCGCTCAGCGACCGAGGCCGGAGCGCGGGTCGCGCTCGGTGACGCAGTAGAGCGCCCCGGCGGGGTCGCGCAGCGTGGTCCAGCCGCCGCCGTGGTCGGCGACGACCGTCGCGCCCAGCGCCTCGTGCCGTGACACCTCGGTGGGTCGGGCGTCGCAGGCGAGGTCGAGGTGGCCGGTGACGAGGCCGTCGCCCGCGGCCTCGAGCCGCTGGAGCAGGAGTCGGATCGGGATGCCGTCGGGACGCACGAGATGGCGGAACTCGGGCCGGCTCACCGAACCACGGACCGGCCACCCCGTCAGCGCCGACCAGAACGAGCACTCGGTCTCGTAGCGCGACGGCGGGATGTCGAGGCACACCTGGTCGACGATGCTCTCGTGCTCCTGGGGCCAGCGCGTCGGCCAGGGCCGCTCCGAGAGGACCTCGTGCACGAGGCAGAAGACGAACCCGCCGGGGGAGCGCAGCACCACGTAGCCGTGCTCCGACCGGTGCACCACCTCGGCGCCCAGGCCCTGCGCCCGTTCGGCCGAGGCCGAGCCGACGTGGAGGTCCAGGTGCAGGCCCGGGCGCGCCGTCGCGTCGCCCGTCGTCCGCTGGATCTTCAGGAAGGGGTCCCCGACCGGCGGGAGCAGCGTCGTGAACTCGGCGTCGTCCCCACGAGCCGGCGACACGGCATACGCCGTCACCGCGGACCAGAAGCGGGTGCCTGCCTCGTGCACGTGCGGCGGCAGGTCGAGGAAGGCCGTCACCCAGCTGACCGTCGTCATGGTCCGAGACTAGGCGAGGCAGACTGGGAGCATGCCGTCCCCGACCCCAGCCGCGACCGGTCACACCCCACCCGGGTGGCCGCCGGGCGTCCCGCCGGCCCACACGCCGGGCTGGGAGGAGCGGGCGGTGCTCTGGCTGCTCGACCAGTGCCCCCCGGACTACCGGGCGTATGCCGGGTGGCGGCGGCACCCCATCGCGCTCGCCTGGCTCGCCGGGCGGCACATCGACGGCCAGGTCGTCGCGATGCGGGACGCGTGGCGCGAGGCGCGGGTCGCCATCGGGCCGCACGTCCCGGCCGAGGCGTTGACCGAGATCCTCGGACAGATCGAGGCGGAGGGGATCCGCCTCATGGCCGCCTCCCGCTCGGCGCGCCTGCTGCACGAGGCCCTCCAGGGCAAGGTCTTCGCGCCCCGACTGTGAGAGCTCGCGAGTGAGAGTTGTGTGACGAGGTCGACAGCGTCCTGCGTGCAGCGTTGGGAGCGCCCGGACGTTGACCCGTAGACTCGACCGACCCACCCGTGTGGTCGACGGACCCACCCGTGTGGTGCCGGACCCACCCCCGAGAGGACGACGCAGCGTGGCCCTGCTGGAGACGATCACGAGCCCGGTGGCGCTCAAGGCGCTGCCGGCGGACCAGCTGCCGGCGCTGGCCGAGGAGATCCGCACCTTCCTCGTCGCAGAGGTCTCCAAGACCGGAGGGCACCTCGGCCCCAACCTCGGGGTCGTCGAGCTGACGATCGCGCTGCACCGGGTCTTCGACTCGCCGCGGGACACGCTCGTCTTCGACACCGGCCACCAGTCCTACGTGCACAAGCTGCTGACGGGACGGCAGGACTTCAGCAAGCTGAAGAAGAAGGGCGGCCTGTCCGGCTACCCGAGCCGCGCCGAGTCCGAGCACGACGTCGTCGAGAACTCCCACGCGTCGACGGCTCTCTCGTGGGCCGACGGCATCGCCAAGGGCCGTCGTCTCAGCGGTGAGGGCGACCGGCACACCGTGGCCGTCATCGGCGACGGCGCGCTCACCGGCGGGATGGCCTGGGAGGCCATCAACAACATCGCCGTCGACAAGACCCTGCCGCTCGTCATCGTCGTCAACGACAACGAGCGCTCCTACGCGCCGACCATCGGTGGCCTCGCCGACCACCTCGCCACGCTGCGCACGACGCGCGGCTACGAGCGGTTCCTCGACTGGGGCAAGCGGTCGCTCGCCAGGACGCCGGTCGTCGGCGGAGCCATGTTCGAGACGCTCCACGGCGTCAAGAAGGGCATCAAGGACATCGTCGCCCCGCAGGGCATGTTCGAGGACCTCGGGCTGAAGTACCTCGGCCCGGTCGACGGTCACGACGAGCAGGCCCTCGAGCGGGCGCTCAGCAAGGCCAAGGACTTCGGCGGCCCGGTCATCGTGCACGTCATCACCCAGAAGGGCCGCGGCTACCAGCCCGCCATCGACGACGACGCTGACCAGTTCCACAGCGTCGGCAAGATCAACCCGGAGACGGGGCTGCCCTTCGAGGTCGGCGGCCGCATCTGGACCGACGAGTTCAACGACGAGATGGTGGCGATCGGACGCGACCGTCCCGACGTCGTCGCGCTCACCGCCGCCATGCTCATCCCCGTGGGGCTCGACGGGTTCGCCGCCGCCTACCCCGACCGCGTCTTCGACGTCGGCATCGCCGAGCAGCACGCCGTGACGATGGCCTCGGGGCTGGCCTACTCCGGACTGCATCCCGTCGTCGCCGTCTATGCGACCTTCCTCAACCGCGCCTTCGACCAGCTGCTCATGGACTGTGCGCTGCACCGCGCCGGCGTCACCTTCATCCTCGACCGTGCCGGCGTGACCGGCAGCGACGGCGCGTCGCACAACGGCATGTGGGACATGACGCTCACCTCCATCGTGCCCGGCCTGCGCCTGGCCGCACCCCGCGACGGCGAGCAGGTGCGCAAGCAGCTGCGCGAGGCCGTCGACGTCTCGGACGGCCCGACGGTCATCCGCTTCCCCAAGGGCGACGTCGCCGATCCCGTGACCGCCGTGCGCGCGGTCGGTGACGTCGACGTGCTCTTCGAGAACGCCGGCGACGAGGTCGACCTGCTCGTCGTCGGCGTGGGCGCCTTCGCCGCGCTCGCCATCGAGGCGGGCGAGAAGATCGCCGCGCACGGCCGCACGGTCCGTGTGGTCGACCCCCGGTGGGTGCTCCCGGTCAGCGACGACGTCGTCGGCCTCGCCCGGCGCGCCAAGGCCGTGGCCGTGGTCGAGGACAACCTCGTCAGCGGTGGCGTGGGCGCTGCCGTGACGCTCGCCCTGCGCGAGGCCGGCGTCGACGTGCCGGTGCACACCTACGGCATACCGAAGCGCTTCCTCGAGCACGCGTCACGGGTGCAGATCCTCGAGGAGCTCGGCCTCACGGCCGACCAGGTCGTGGCCGACCTCGAGCCGAAGCTCTGACGGTCACGGCAGCTCAGCGCGCCAGGCAGCGTGACGCCGCCCCGGCGGCTCCCGCACAGGCGGGCTGCCTAGGATCGAACGCATGCAGCTTCGAGACGCAGCCGACGTGACGACGGCCCCCATCGCAGCCCTCGGGCTCGTCGGCGGCTACGTCGCCGCCCGCGAGACCGGCATCCGTCCCCTCCGGGGCGTCGTGCTCGGCGCAGCGGGGCTGTATGCCGGGCGCACCTGGCTGGCCAGGGCCGGGGCCCCGGCCACCGCCGGTCTCGCGGCGCTCTACCTCGGCGGCTTCGGGGCGTCGCACCCGCTGGCGAAGAAGATCGGCGCCTGGCCGTCCGTCCTCGCCGTCGCCGCCGTCAGCGCAGCGGCCTCGTGGGCCGTCGTCGACCGGCGGAGCTGACCCTCAACCTCCGGGGCGGGCGCCACCCATCCGGCGGACCAGGGCGTAGGCGTCGCCGACCGGCCCGAGGTGGACGAGCTTGTCGGGGTTGACGACCGCGCGGACTCCCGCGACCTGGCCGTCGACGACGTCGAGCGCCCAGACGGCGAGCAGACGGCCCTCGACGAGGAACAGCGCACCGGGATCCCCGTTGACCTCGGTGAGCCGGATCTCCATCTCCGGCAGGCGACGCAGCGCGCGCAGCCAGTTGGTGAGGGTGTGCGCGACCCGGCTGCGACCGCGCTGCGAGCGGGCGAGCGAGGGCGCCTTGCCCCCGCCGTCGCCGACGAGCTCGACGTCGTGCGTGAGCAGCGCCTCGAGGCCGGCCAGGTCGCCGGTCCGGGCCGCGGCGAAGAACCGGCTCGCCAGCTCGCTCTGCTGCTTCCGGCTGGTGGTGAACCGCGGTCGGCGCTCCTCGACGTGACGCCGCGCCCGCACGGCGAGCTGGCGCACGTTGGCCTCGGCCTTGCCGACGATGGTGGCGACCTCGCCGTAGCCGTAGCCGAACACGTCGTGGAGCAGCAGGACGGCGCGCTGCTCCGGCGACAGGCTCTCGAGGAGCACGAGCAGGGCCATCGACAGGGAGTCCGCGGTCTCGGCCGCACGGGCCGGGTCCTCGCCCGAGCCCTCGGTGAGCACCGGCTCGGGGAGCCAGTCACCGACGTAGCGCTCCCGGCGCACGCGCGCGGACCGCAGCTCGTCCATGGCGAGCCGCGTCGTAACGGTCGCGGTGAACGCCCGCGGCGAGGCGATCTGCTCGCCGCCCTCGAGGGCGCGATGCACTCGCAGGAGTGCCTCCTGCACGACGTCCTCGGCCTCGGTGACGCTCCCCAGCATCCGGTAGGCGATCCCGAAGGCCACGGGGCGCAGGGCCGTCAGCAGCTGCTCCCGCTCGGGAACGCCTGCCGTCCGGCCGTCGGCGTCGGCGTCGGTCACGCCGCAGCACCGCTCTCGGCACGCAGCTGGGCCGCCAGCTCGCGGAAGCCGTCACGCCAGGTGGCGTGCGTCGGTGCCCAGCCCAGCTCACGGCGGGCCTTCGCGTTGGAGGCGCCCCGCAGCTCGTTCATCATCACGGCGCCAGTCTCGCCCGCGAGGAGCCTGCCGACCAGCCGCGGCACGCGCAGGGGCGGCCTGGCCCCGAGCGCCTCGGCGAGCACCGGCAGCCAGGTCGCCACCGTCGCGGGCTCGTCGTCGACGACGTTGTAGATGCCCGGCGCGCCCCGCTCGACGGCCGCGACCGTGGCCTTGGCCGCGTCGGCGATGTGCACGAACGACCAGACTCCGGCGCCGTCACCGATGACGGGGAACCTCCTGCGCCGCACGGCCTCGGTCTGCTCTCCGTCCGGCCCGAGGAAGGTGTGCGGCCCGTAGAACCCGCCGTACCTCAGCACGAGGCCCTCGGTCCACGTGGCGGCCTGCACCGCGTCCTCGACGTGCCGGATGGCGCCGACCGTCTGCTCCATGCCGGGCGGCGGCGCGGTGCCGAACGGGTCGTCCTCGGACTTGACGGCCCCACCGACCCGGTCGTAGCCGGCGAAGAAGCTCTGGGCGACGAACCGTTTCACTCCGGCGGCCCGCGCCGCCGAGAGCAGGTGGTCGGTGCCCTCGGTGCGCAGCCGGTTGGTCTGGGCGAAGGCGCGGTCGAAGTGGCGCAGGTCCATCGGCCCGATCGACGTCAGCTGGTGCACCACGACCTCCGGGCGTGACGTGGCGACCGCCCGGGCCACCTGCTCGGGATCGAGCGCGTCGGCCACCACGGGCACCGCGCCGAGCCCCCGCAGGAAGGCCTCCTTCGACGCGCTGCGGGTCATGCCGTGGACCTCGTGCCCTGCTCCCACCAGGCGCGGCACCAGCTGACGTCCCATCGCACCTGTCGCCCCTGCCACCAGAACCCTCATCACGTGCTCCTTCGCTCGTCTGCGTGCCTACACCCATCAAGACGGGAGAGCAGGGCTTCCTGTGACACCTCGCATGGAGGACGTATGCCGTCATGCTCGTCCTCCCTGCGGGTGCTGACCCGTTCCGGCTCGGACAGACAGGGGTGGCGGACAGCCACATGCGGAGTCGGTCTTTGTGGTGGCAGGTCCCACCGTCGGCCGTCAGACGCTGAACTACTTTCGCCGAAACGGTTGGGCGTCAACGAATCTCGTTGCAGCAAAGGCGCGAGCGCCCGCCAGAGGTGGAGGACATCGGTGTCCAAGCGGTGGAGTCTCGCGCTCGCGAGCGTCATGATCACGCTGTCGGTCGCGGCCTGCGGCTCGCCCGGGCAGCCGGGTGCACCGGCCGGTGACAACGGCGCGAGGAGCACCGGAGGGGCCTCGGGAGGCTCCGGCGCGCCCTACAAGGTCGGCCTCGTCTACTCCAAGTCCGGGCCGCTGGCCAGCTACGGCGCCCAGTACCGCCAGGGACTCACGGCCGGGATCGACTACGCCACCAAGGGCACCGGCGCGGTCGCCGGCCACCCGATCCAGATCACCGAGCAGGATGACGCGGGCGACCCCGCGAAGGCCGTCGCCTCGGCGACCGACCTCATCGGACAGGGCAACAAGATCATCGCCGGGTCCACCTCGAGCGGTGTGGCCCTGCAGGTGGCGCCGCTCGCCAAGGACAACAAGATCCTCTTCATCTCCGGCCCGGCTGCAGCCGACGCCGTGACGGGCGCGAACCGCTACACGTTCCGCTCGGGCCGCCAGACGTACCAGGACGTCGCGACCGCGGGCAGCATCCTCGGTGACGTCAAAGGCAAGAAGGTCACGGTGCTCGCGCAGGACAGCGCCTTCGGCAAGGCCAACGTCGCCGCGGTCACCGCCATCCTCGGTACGAAGGGCGCGACCGTGACCGCGGTCGAGGTGCCCGCCGCCGCGACCGACCTGACGCCGTTCGCCACGAAGGTCAAGGACGGCTCGCCCGACCTGCTCTTCGTCGCCTGGGCCGGTGCCAACGCCACCTCGATGTGGACCACCCTCGGCCAGCAGGGCGTCTTCGACTCGACGAAGGTCGTGACCGGCCTCGACATCAAGGCCACCCACGCCCTCTTCGGGGAGGCCGCCACGAAGATCAACTTCCTCTCGCACTTCTTCGAGGGAGCCGCCGACAACGCCGCCTACCGGGCCCTCGACGCGGGTCTGAAGAAGCAGGGAGCCACCGTCGACCTCTTCACCAACGACGGCTTCGTGGCCGGACAGATGATCGTGCACGCGCTCGAGGCCGGTGGGGGAGACGTCGACAAGATGGTCACCTCGCTCGAGGGATGGAAGTTCGACGGCCCGAAGGGCGGGCTCGAGATCCGGGCGGAGGACCACGCCCTCCTGCAGCCGATGTTCACCGCCACGCTGAAGAAGGAGGGCAGCAACGTCGTGCCCCAGCTCGTCGACACGTTGGGCGCCGATGCCGTGGCGCCGCCCGTCACCCCCTTCAAGTGACCGGGGACCCACGGTCGTGATCAGTGCAGAGTCGGTCGGCTGGAAGGTCGGCGGTGCCCAGATCCTCGACGACGTCTCCCTGACCGTGGGGGCCGGTGAGCTCGTGGGCATCATCGGCCCCAACGGTGCGGGCAAGTCGTCGTTCGTCAACATCCTCAGCGGTGTGACCCGACCGTCCAGCGGCCGGATCACCCTGCAGGACAAGGACGTCACCGGCGCGAGTGCCACGAGGCGCGCCCGGATGGGTCTGGCCCGGTCCTTCCAGACGTCGGCTCTCTTCGACGGGCTGACGGCGGGTGAGAACGTGCGCCTGGCCGTGCAGGCGGCGGGGTCGGCGCCCTTCTCGCCGTTCCGCTCGGCGGGGTCGTCGACGACGGGCGTCATCGACGACCTCCTCGCCCGGGTGCGTATGCCGGGTCGCTCACGCACCCCTGCCCGTGACCTCTCGCACGGCGACCGTCGCAAGCTCGAGCTGGCGATGGCCCTCGCCTCGGAGCCGGCCGTGCTGCTCCTCGACGAGCCGATGGCGGGCGTCTCCGCCGAGGACGTCGACGGGCTGACCGAGATCATCGGCGAGGTGCGCGACGGCGGCGTGGCCGTGGCGATGGTCGAGCACCACATGCACGTCTTGCTGGGCCTCGCCGACCGGGTCGCGGTGCTGCACCACGGGCAGCTCCTCGCCGTCGGTGAGCCCACCGAGGTGACCGCCGACGAGCGGGTCCAGCAGGCCTACCTGGCAGAAGCGCTGTGAGCGACCGGAGAAGCGACGGGCGGCCCGCCCGCGAGAGCGTGTCCGTGCTCGAGCTCGACGACGTGCACGTCCGCCACGGCGGCTCGCACATCCTGCAGGGCGTCTCGTTCGAGGTGCCTGCCACCGGGGTGACGGCCCTCTTGGGGCGCAACGGCGTGGGTAAGACGACGACCCTCAAGGCGATCATCGGGCTGGCACCGCGTACTGGCCGCATCCTGCTGCAGGGCAAGGAGATCCAGTCCATGACCACGTCACGGATCGTCCGGGGCGGCATCGGCTACGTGCCGGAGGACCGTGAGGTCTTCGGGGGTCTGACCGTCGACGAGAACCTCCGTCTCGTCGACCCGGACCAGGGCGTCGACGCGCCGGTCGTCGGCCGGCTCTTCCCGGACCTCGTGGCGCGCCGGGGCCAGCGGGCGGGCACGCTCTCGGGCGGACAGCAGCAGATGGTCTCGCTCGCCCGGGTGCTCCTGCGCGAGAACGCCCTGCTGCTCATCGACGAGCCCACCAAGGGCCTGGCCCCCAAGCTGGTCACCGAGGTCGCCGACGTGCTGGCCGAGGTGGCGCGCACGACGCCCGTCCTGCTCGTCGAGCAGAACCTTCCGCTCGTGCGACGGATCGCCGACCGCGTCGTCGTGCTCGACGCGGGCACGGTCGTGCACCGCGGGGCGGCCGCTGACCTCGTGGCCGACGCCGACCTGACGCGCGAGCTGCTCGGGGTCTCCATGCGACGGGAGGGCGCAGCATGAGCGACCTCGTCCTGCTCCTCGTGACCGGCCTGGGCCTCGGAGCCCTCTACTTCATCGCGGCCAGCGGACTGAGCCTCATCTACGGCCTCATGGGCGTGCTGAACTTCGCCCACGGTGCCTTCATGACGGCCGGGGCGTATGCCGCGTGGCTGACGATGGGCGCGCTGCCCCCGGACTGGCCCGTCGTCGTCCGGCTCCTCGTCGGGATCGTGGCGGCCGTGGTTGTGGGGGCCGTGGTCGGACTCGTCGTCGAGGTCGTCCTCATCCGTCCGCTCTACCGCCGCCACATCCAGCAGGTGCTGGTCACGGTGGGCCTGTCGTTGGCCGGCGTGGCCGCGGCCCAGGGGATCTGGGGCGCCGACCCGCGAGCGGTCGTCAAGCCGGTCTGGATGGGGGGAACCACCGACGTGCTGGGGGCGCGGCTGCCCAACGACCGGTTCGTCTACGTGCTCGTCGCTGGCGTGCTGTTCATCGGTCTGCTCGCCCTGCTGCACCTGACGCGTCTGGGGCTCGTCATCCGGGCCGGCGTGGAGAACCGCACCATGGTCGAGGCCCTCGGCATCGACGTCCATCGGACCTTCACCGTCGTCTTCGCCCTCGGTGGAGCCGCTGCAGGTCTGGCCGGGGTGCTGTACTCGCAGTACGCCGGGGCGGTGTCACCGGCACAGGGTGGATCGCTCCTCATCTTCGCCTTCATCGTCGTCGTCATCGGCGGCATGGGCTCGCTGACCGGCACCGCCGTCGCCGCTGTCGTGGTGGGTCTCGTCCAGCAGCTCGCCAACTACTACGCGGCGAGCGGCGTCGGCGACCTCTCTGTCGTGCTGCTGCTCGCCCTGGTGCTCCTGCTCCGACCGACCTCCCTGAAGGGAGCGACGGCATGACGTCGCCGACCGACCACGTGACCGACCGGCCCACCGCAGAACCAGGCACCACGCATACGCCCCCGGAGGCCGTCGTCGCGGGCGCCGCGACCTCTGCGCCGTCGAACAGGGAGGGCACACGGGCCGACGGGCTGCGTCGTCTGCTCCGCCCCCTGCCGGCCCTGCTCGTCCTGGCGGTGCTCGTGTACCTGCCCTACGTCCCGGTCGAGCTGCCGGGCATCCTTCCCGGACGGGTCAACGGTCCCGGCTCCCTGCAGCTGCTCGCCACCTGTCTCGTCATCGGCGGCATCGCCCTCAGCTACGACGTCCTCTTCGGCCGCACCGGCCTGCTGAGCTTCGGTCACGCGCTCTTCGTCGCCGCGGGGAGCTACCTGCTGACCATCTCGCTGTCGACCTGGGCGCTGCCCCTCCCGCTCGCGCTGCTCACGGCGCTCGGGCTCTCGACCGTGCTCGCGCTCGTGGTCGGAGCCGTCGCGCTCCGCGTCGGCGGCATCGCCTTCGCCATGGTGACGCTCGCCTTCGCGCAGGCCGCCTCGATCATCGTCATGCGCAACCCCGGGGGCGTGACGGGCGGTGAGGAGGGGCGCCCGCTCGACCGCGATGCCGTGCCCGACCTGCTCGTCGGTGTGGCCAACGCGCCCTACCGCTACTGGCTGGCCCTCGGCTTCGTCGTCGTCGCCTGGGTGGGGGTCACCGCACTCGTGCGCTCGCGAGCGGGCCACGCCATGGCGGCGGTCCGGGAGAACGAGCAGCGCGCCGCGGTGCTCGGGTTCGGGACCTACCGCGTCAAGCTCCTCGCCCTCGTCGCAGGCTCGTTCCTCGGCGCGCTAGGCGGCGTCGTCCACGCCCTCGTGCTGGGCGGCTCCAACCCGCACCTGACGACGTCCGAGTTCACGCTCTCCCTCCTCGTCATGGTCGTGCTCGGCGGTGCCGGCAGCCGGTGGGGCGCACTGCTCGGAGGGGTGCTCTACACCTACGCCGATGCTCGGCTCGTCGAGGTCAGCGACGCCGGGGTCCTGCAGGGCCTGCCCGACCTCGTCCGTCAGGTGCTGTCGCAGCCGCTCTTCATCCTCGGCGCCTTCTTCGTCGTCGTCGTCTACTTCGCGCCCTCCGGCCTGACCGGGCTCGGCGGCAGACTGATCAGGAGGTCAGGGTCCCGATGAGCACCACACCGTCCGCCTTCGTCATCGAGCTGCCCGAGGGCAGCCTCGCGATCCACGACCTCAGCCTCGGCACTCCCGCCGCCGACGCCCCGGTCGTGCTCGCGGTGCACGGCATCACCGCCAACGGGCTGTCGTGGGCGCGGGTCGCCGACGAGATCGGTCACCGGCACGGGCCGGGAGCCGTGCGGTTCCTCGCCCCCGACCTGCGTGGTCGCGGTGACAGCCGCTCGGCCCCAGGCCCCTACGGGCTGGGGGTCCACGTCGACGACCTCACCTCGATCGCCACCGTCTTCGGATCGGCGCCCGTGCTGGTCGGTCACTCGATGGGTGCCTTCATCACCGCACTCGCCGCGGCACGGCACCCGGACCGCTTCCCGGCCACCGTGCTCGTCGACGGCGGCCTCGCCTTCCCCGTGCCCGAGGACCTCGACGTCGACGAGGCCCTCCGGTCGGTGATCGGGCCGGCCCTGGACCGGCTGTCGATGCGCTTCGCCGACCCCACGGCATACCTCGGCTTCTGGGCGGCGCACCCGGCGCTCGGCCCGGTTCTGGACGGGCCCGGCGGAGACGCGGCGCGCGCCTACATCGAGCACGACCTCGTGCAGGACCGATCGGACGGCCAGTGGCACAGCACCTGCGTGCTCGACGCGGTCCGGGCCGACGGGGCCGACGTCATGGCCGACCGGGAGACCCATGCCGGGCTGCGGACCGCCGTCTCGCAGGGGGTCCAGGCCGAGCTCGTCTGGGCCGAGCGCGGCATGCTTGACGAGCCGCAGGGGCTCTACGACGAGGCGCGACTCGCGGCGCTCGACGTGCCAGAGGGCGTTCGCACGACGAAGGTCGACGCCAACCACTACGACGTGATCCTCGGCGACCGTGGGGTCGCGGCGGTCGCGGACGCCCTCGACCGTCAGCTGCGCCCCTGAGGGACCAGTCACCCATAGGCGGACGTTTCACCGCCTGAGGGTGATGTCGAGGGGGAGCCGGCGTCCCAGACTGCCGTCATGAGCGCCCAACACGTCAACGCAGACAACTTCGTCCGGGCCGAGACCGACCGCATGTTCGCGGCTGTGCTCGCGGACGCCGGCGGCGTCAACAGGCTCAACCACAACCGGACCCCCACCCCCCTCGACCACCAGCCGGTGATCCGGATGAACCGCGACACCCTCTACAGTGCGGCCATCGTCGACATCAGCGAGGGCGCCACGCTCACGCTGCCGGACACGCAGGGCCGGTACCTGTCAGCGATGGTGGTGAACCGGGACCACTACATCAACGCGGTGCTGCACGATCCCGGTGACCACGAGCTGACGACCGACCGCTACGACAGCGACTTCGTCCTCGTCGCGATCCGAACGCTGGTCGACCCGGCCGACCCGGACGACGTCGCCACCGTCAACGCGGTGCAGGACCGCATCGCGCTGACGGCCGCCGCGAGCCGACCCTTCACCATGCCCGACTACGAGACGGCGTCCCTCGACCGCACCCGGTCGGCCCTGCTCGAGCTCGCCAAGGGCTACCCCGGGTTCGACCGGGCCTTCGGCGCTCGTCAGGACGTCGACCCGGTGCGCCACCTCATCGGTGCGGCTGCGGGATGGGGAGGTCTGCCCTCGGGCGAGGCCACCTACGTCAACGTCGACCCGGGACTGCCCGTGGGGGAGTACCGCCTGACGGTCCGCGACGTGCCCGTGGACGGCTTCTGGTCGATCTCGCTCTACAACTCCGACGGCTTCTTCGACGACGACGGGAGCAGCGTGAGCCTCAACAACCTGACCGCTCAACGGGATCCGGACGGCAGCGTGACGGTGCACTTCGGCGGCTGTGGCGACGGGCGGTCCAACTGCCTCGGCATCAAGGAGGGATGGAACTACCTCGTGCGGCTCTACCGGCCGCGCTCCGAGATCCTCGACGGGACCTGGACCGTCCCGGCGGTCACGCCCATGACGTGACGCGTGGGTCCGTCACGCCGGAGACTGCAGGGCGCGCAGTCGTAGCGCGATCTGCAGCTCCAGCGACGGGTCGGGCTGCTGCCAGGACTCGCCCAGCAGCGCGGTGATGCGCTCGAGCCGCTGGGAGACGGTGTTGACGTGCACGTGCAGCGTGCCCGCCGCGTGACGCGGGCTACCGCCCGCCGCGAAGTATGCCGCCAGCGTGCCGACGAGGTCGGTGCCCCGCCGCTCGTCGTAGTCGAGGACGGGCCCGAGCAGCTTGCGCACGTAGTCGTCGACGTCGGGGTCGGAGCCGACGATGAGACCGGCGAAACCGAGCTGTGTGGCGGCGGCCCCCTTGCCGCGGTGCCCCAGGGCGATGAGGGCTCCGACGGTGCGGTGCCCCTCCTCGTGGGCCTCCGCGATGGCGTCGACGTCGGACACCGGTCCGACACCGGCGACCGTGACGCAGGTGCGCTTGCCGATGCGCGCCGCGACCGCCCGCGCGAGGCCGTCCGCGTCCACGCCGGGCACGAGAGCGACGACGTCACCGTCGTGGGCGCCCACGATCGCCGCTTCCCCCGTGGCCGCGCTGGCCGAGATGAGCAGTGCCCGGTGACCGCCGGGGTCCTCGCCGCGGAGCACGAGCAGGCAGAACGGCTTCTGCGGGTCGAAGCCGACCGTCCGGGCGAGCGACAGCCGCTCCTCGCGTGACCCGCGCCTGCTGACGAGGTCGCTGACGAGCCGGTTGCGGGCCGACTGGCGCGCGTCGGCCGCCTGGCGCTCGAAGAGCAGCACGAGCGCCGTCACGACCCCGGCCCGTTCGACGGTGCGCTGGTCGGAGTCGGCGAGGCTGAGGCCGCCGACGTAGATCGTGCCGAGGCGCTCACGTGCGGCCGTGACGGCCACGGCGTAGATGCCGTCCTGCTCGACGAGGCGACCGGTGCCCAGACCCGGGAGGGCGTCGAACGCCGCGACGGGGTCGTGCCCGGAGGCATCGGGCTGGGGCGCCGGGCCTGCGGCGCTGTGCCGGCTGCCGTTCTCGTCGACGAGGACCGCCCAGCCGCCGAGGAGCTCGGCCAGGGCGTGGGTGATGTCGTCGACGCCGCCGCCGCCGAGCACGAGCGAGGCGAAGCGGTCGTGGGCCGCAGCCGCCTTCTCGACCCCGTCGGCGTAGTGACGGACGGTCTCGTGCGCGTCGGAGAGCGCCGCGAGCGCGTTCTCGGCGTCGGCGAGGGCACGGGTCTGCACGAGGGTGACCGCCGCCAGCGTCGCGAGGTTGCCGAGCAGCCCGACCTCCTCGCGGGTGAACGGACGCGAGGACCGGTTGGCGGCGAAGAGGACACCGACGAAGTGCTTCTCCACGATGAGCGGCGTGCCGCAGATCGCGATGATGCCCTCCTCACCGACCGCGCCGTCGATGTCCGTGGTGTGCCGGAAGCGCTCGTCGGCCCAGTAGTCGGCGGTCCAGTACGGCTTGTGGGTCGACGCCACGAGGCCGCCGAGCCCCGCCCCGAGCGCCCGCCGGACCGACTGGAAGACCGCCGAGACGGAGCCGTCGGTGGCGCGCATGAACGTGTCGCCGGCCTCGGCGTCGTAGAGCGTCAGGTAGGCGAGGTCGGTCCCGACCAACCGGCGCGCGCGGCGCACGATGGCGTCGAGGACCGAGCCGGGGTCGCTCTCGGTCGCCAGCTCGCGGGCGGTGTCGAGCAACGCCGCCAGGCCGGCCTCGCGGTGCTGGTGCACCTCGCGCGCCCCGGTGATCCGCAGCGCGAGGTCCCGGGCCTCCGCCGGCGCCTCGGCCGCCGCGATCTCGGCGAACGGGGCGTCTGCCGCCAGCAGGTGGAGCAGGTGGAGCACCTGTTCGGCTGTCGATGTCTCGCTGCGGGTGACCACGGGCAGATCCTAGGCGGGTGGGTCGGTGGGGTGCGGGGGAGCGCGGCGTCGGTGCGATGGGTCGTCGTGCCAGCACACGCCGCCAGTACGCCGTCGGCACGGCGTCCGTGGGCCCTCAGTGGGCCGTCCAGGCGCCGTCCATCGAGAAGGACGTGCCGCTGACCGAGCCGGAGGCCGGGCCGCAGAGGAAGAGTGCGAGCGCCGCGACCTCGTCGGGCTCGACGAGCCGCTTGACGGCGACGGGCGCCAGCATGACCTTCTCGACGACCTCGGACTCGGGGATCTCGTGCGTGCGCGCCTGGTCGGCGATCTGCCGCTCGACGAGCGGGGTGCGGACGTAGGCGGGGTTGATGCACGTCGAGGTGACGCCGTGGGGGCCGCCCTCGAGGGCCACGACCTTCGAGAGGCCCTCGAGCCCGTGCTTGGCCGTGACGTAGGCCGACTTGAAGGGGCTGGCCCGCAGACCGTGGACGCTCGAGATGTTGATGACCCGGCCCCAGCCGCGGTCGTACATGTGGGGCAGGCTCTGCCGGATCAGCCGGAACGGCGACACGAGCATGAGGTCGATGATGAGCTCGAACCGGTCGAGCGGGAAGTCCTCGATGGGGCTGACGTGCTGGATGCCGGCGTTGTTGACGAGGATGTCGACCTCGGTGGGCAGGTCGGCGAGGGAGTCGAGGTCGGCGAGGTCCGCCGTGATCGTGGCGATGTCGCAGCCATGCGCCATCGACGCGAGGCCGTCGGCGTCGCGGTCGACGGCGTGCACCTTGGCGCCGGCCCCGGCGAGAGCCCGGGCGACGCTCGCTCCGATGCCGCTGGCGGCGCCGGTGACGAGGGCCGTGCGGCCGGTGAGGTCGATGGGTCGGTTGACCGCCGAGGGAGCCCCGAGGAGGGAGTCCGGGGCGTCGTCGCGGGCGTCGGTGCGGGCGTCGGGCATGCGGGAAGACTAGGGAGCGCACACCGAACCCCCTGTGTGGCCGACCACCACAAAAGTGGGGCGAGTCATGTGGCGCACGACGACATGGTCACGAAGGCGCCCAGCGCGCCTTCACGACCCCGCTGGTCGCTGCGGTCGTGCGTATGGCGCTGTTCGGGAGTCTGCAAAGACTTGGTCAATTCACCGCGCTCCGGACGTGGGCGGGAAACGATCGCAGGACCGCATCGCGATCGGAGACCTGAGATGACCGACGACAAGGACTTCCCGGTCCCTCCCTGCTTCGACGACCCGGCCTCTGCGACCGAGCGCCTCACCGACATGTTCGTGAGGACGGGCCAGGCGCGACGCATCGCGACCGGCCAGGTCCCCGCGGAGCGGGCGGTCTTCCGCAAGGTGCACGGCGTGGCCCACGGGCGCATCGAGCGCCTCGACTCCGTGCCGGAGCAGTGGCGGGTCGGCTTCCTTGCGCACGAGGGGCTCGATGCCTGGGTGCGGTTCTCGAGCGATGCCAGCCCCACGACCGCCGACCTCGGCACGACGCTCGGCATCGGCGTGAAGCTCTTCGGCGTCCCCGGCGCGACGGCTTTCGGCGAGGACGGCAACACGGCAGACCTCGTCCTGCAGAACCACGACGTGTTTTTCGTCGACGACGCGAAGGAGATGGTCGAGTTCACCTACGCGGGCGTCGTGCAGCAGGACTATCCGGGCTACCTCGACACCCACCCCGAGACGCAGCGCATCCTCGACGAGATGAGCGCGCCGGAGAGCAGCGTGCTCACCGCGAGCTACTGGGGCGTGCTCCCCTTCCATCTCGGCAGCGAGATCGTGAAGTACCGCCTCGACCCGGAGACTCCTCCGGTCAACATCCCCGACGACGACCCCGACTACCTCGCGACGGACCTCGCACGCCGCCTGAGGGAGCGAGAGCACTCGCTTGTGCTCTCGGTCCAGGTGCGCACCGACCCCGACACGATGCCGCTCGACCGGGCGACCGTGCTGTGGCCGGAGGAGGCGAGCCCGTACGTCCCGGTCGCCCGGCTCGTGCTCGCCCGTCAGGACGTCGAGGCGCGCGGCCAGTGCGACTACGGGCAGAGCCTCGCCTTCAACATCTGGCGGGTGCCCGAGGACAACGCGCCCGTCGCCGAGTCCTCCATCGCCGCCGTCCGCAAGCAGGTGTATGCCGCAGGGGCAGCTCTGCGGCACACCGCCAACGGCCAGCCGCTGACCGACCCCACCGTGGCTCGTGCCACCGGCCAGACTCCTCCGACCGTCGACGACTGCATCGTCCAGGCGGTCATCCACCCCTCCATCGGCGTCGCGAGGGTGGGCAACAGCCCCGACGAGTACGTCATCGGGCCGGAGGTCGTCGACCCCGACCCGCTGCCGCCGGGCTCCTATCGCGACGCGGAGGGCCGGCTGAAGAGGCAGGCCGCCCGGTTCCGGATCTTCGGCGTCAACGCGCTCGGGACGATCGTGCGAGAGCTCACCCCGGCCGAGGACGGCGTTGAGCTGACGTGGCACGTCGAGCTCGCCAACACGAAGTCCTCGTGGTTCGGCTTCCAGCTCGCCCTCGACATCCCGGAGGCCGGCTCCGCACCGGCAACGACCCTGCGCAACCCGACGGTGAGCGACCGGTCCAGCCTCGAGATCCGCCCGGGGAGCCGGTCGGTCTCGGGCACCGGACAGGGTCCGGTGCCCTTCGACGGGGGCGCCTTCATGGGCTCTCCCGTGCCCCTAGGCGACATCCGCACCGACGAGGACGGCCGGCTCGTCGTGCTCGGCGGCAGCGGCTGCTCGGCGTCGTACGACGGCAGCCGCGCGATCACCTTCGCCAACAACGAGGCCTGGCACGACGACGTCTCGGACGGGCCGGTCACGGCGACGGTGACCCTGGACGGGCTCCCGCTCGAGGTCGTCCCCGCCTGGGTCGTCGTGGCACCCCCGAACTACGCGCCCCAGCGCACGTCCGTGCGCACCATGTGGGACCTCATGCGCGACGTGGCCATCCAGGCAGGAACCCTTGCCAGGCCGGCCCGCCCGTCGTTCCGCGATGACATCCTTCCCCTCTTCGAGCGTCTGGCGGGCCTCCAGTGGGTCAATGCCGGCTTCGCCGCAGGCTTCGGGTTCGACGGCGCTCTCGACCTCACGTCCGCTGCCGCCCTGGCCCGGCTCGCGAGCCCGCTCCCGGCCCACCGCGAGGTGCGTCGCACCGTGGCGCGGTCGTTCCGCGACTTCGATGTCGACGGCATGTCGCCCAAGCCCTGGCCGTGGCTCTACGGCGACGCCATGAACATCCCGCCGGTGTCGTCTCCCCGCCAGAACGCCGCGCTGACGGCGACCCAGATGTGGATGCTCGAGCAGTGGGCGGAGGGCTGCTTCGATGCGGACCTCGATCTCGACGAGCTCGACGGTGATGGTGGCGGGGGTGAGGTCACGCTCCCGCGCCGTGGGCCACGGGTCGTCGACGACCTGCCGGTCGAGGAGCAGGGCGACATGCTCACGAGGGCGGCCCTCGAGTTCTGCCTGGCGGATGCCTTCCACCCCGGCTGCGAGATGACCTGGCCGGTGCGCGCGGCGACGATGTACCTCTCGCCCTTCCGCTTCGCGCACGCGGCTCCGGGCTGGGAGCCGCCCACGCTGGGTGCCGTCCTCACCTCCGACTCGGTGACGATCCCCAACGGTCCGCTCTGCGCGCAGGAGCCCGGCTCGATCACCCGCTGGATGGCAGTGCCGTGGCAGACCGACACGGCCAGCTGCCGGTCCGGCTACTCGACGGCCTACGACCCCTACGTGCCCACCTTCTGGCCGGCTCGGGTGCCCAACCAGGTGCTCACTCGCGAGAACTACGAGGTCGTCATGGACGAGTCGCGCTCACCGGGCGAGCGAGCGGCGGCCTTCGCCAACCGAGCGGCGTGGATCGAGCCCCTCGGCGCCGACAGCTACACGAGCCAGATCAACAACATGGTGCGCGCCTTCGACCACCTCGGCGTCGTCGAGGTGCTGCCCGGTCCGCCCGACGGCGCCTTCCCGGCCGTCATCGAGGTGGAGGACAGCCATCGGCTCATCCCCGTCGAGAGCGGGGACGACGCTGCAGCCATCGAGGCGCGCACCGGTGCGGCCAACGGAGATCCCTCCGGGGCCCCGGCGCTCAGCTCGCTCGGCGCCAGCCACCGGGTCGGGCGGTCCGCCGCCGACGTCGACGTGTCCGGCATCGAGAAGGTGCGTCGCTTCCCCGGCGGCCTGCGCACCTGAGTCGTCAACGATGACCGTGCTCGATGCCGACGTCGCAATCGTCGGCGGTGGTCCGGCCGGTGCCGCCCTGGCGACCGGGCTGGCGATGCTGCCGGGGCCGAGGCTCCGGGTGCTCGTCGTCGACCGGGGCGCACCGGGCCGGGACCGGGGCACCGGCCGCCCTGGGCTCGGCGAGACCCTTCCCGGTGCGGCTGCACGGCTGCTGCGTGATCTGGGCGCCTGGGACGGTTTCGTCGCGCAGGGTCATCCTCCCTGTCATGCGCGGCTCAGCCGTTGGGGCGGTCCGCAGCTGATCGTGCAGGACGCAGTTCGCGATCTCGACGGAGCCGGTTGGAGCCTCGACCGCACGGCCTTCGACGACCTGATGCTCTCTGGTGCCCGGGCTCGGGGAGTGGTGGTCCTTGCCGGTCGGGCGAGCGTGGTCGGGCACGACGAGGGTGCCTGGCGGCTGCGCGTCGGCACCGGGGGTGCCACGTCGCGGCAGGAGGTGCGCGCTCGCCTCATCGTCGACGCGAGCGGTCGCGGCTCGAGGTTGCTGGCGCCCGTCGGCCGGCACCGCACCGTCGTCGACCGCCTCGTCTGCGTGTGGACGCTCCTACCGGGTCGGCACACCGCCCAGGGCACGTCCTACGTCGAGAGCGCCGCCGACGGGTGGTGGTTCACCGCGCCCTTGCCGGGTGGTCGACGCCTGCTCGCCTTCCACACCGACCCCGAGGTCGTCGACGTCAGGGCGCTCAGCAGGACACTGGGTCAGCGGGCGGCTGCCTCGGCCGAGCTCTCCGAGCAGCTGGGCGACTCCCGTCTCGACGAGGGCACGAGCCCGCGGGTGTGCGCTGCCGGCGCGAGCCGGATGCCCGACATCGCCGGCCGGGACTGGCTCGTCGTCGGTGACGCCGCGATGGCCTTCGACCCGCTGTCGTCGCAGGGGCTCTTCCACGCGCTCTACACGGGACTCACCTCGGCCGAAGCTGTCGCGCGAGCCCTGACGTCAGAGGCCGGGGTGAGCGCCGAGGCCGGCCCCTCACTCGAGCCGGTGTGGTCGGCCTATCGCGAGACGGCCCGCCACATCTACGGCAGCGAGCTCCGCTGGGCCGACCGGCCATTCTGGAGGGCGCGGCACGAGCGGATGTCCCTGGCCGGCTGAGTAGCGGTCTTCCGCTCGAGTGAGCGGAAGGCAGGAGGAGAGCCCACGTCAGATGTCGCGGAAGACCTCGATGGTCGCGCCGAGGGCGTTGAGGCGCTCGGCGAGGTCCTCGTAGCCACGGTTGATGACGTAGACGTTGCGCAGCACCGACGTGCCCGGGGCGGCGAGCATCGCGAGGAGCACGACGACACCGGGTCGCAGCGCCGGCGGGCACATGACCTCGGCCGCGCGCCAGCGGGTCGGGCCCTCGACGATGACGCGGTGCGGGTCGAGCAGCTGCACCTTGGCGCCGACCTTCGTCAGCTCGGTGAGGTAGATGGCGCGGTTCTCGTAGACCCAGTCGTGGATCATCGTGCTGCCCTCGGCGACGGCGCCGATGAGCGCGAAGAAGGGAAGGTTGTCGATGTTGAGCCCGGGGAAGGGCATCGGGTGGATCTTGTCGGTCGGCGCCTGCAGCGGCCCGGGGATCGTCGTGAGGTCGACGAGGCGGGTCTTGCCGTTGGCGGAGGTGTACTCCTCGCCGAGGTTGTACTTCATCCCCATGCCGTCGAGCGTCGCGAGCTCGATCTCGATGAACTCGATCGGCACCCGGCGGATCGTGATCTCGCTGTCGGTGACGACGGCGGCCGCGATGAGGCTCATCGCCTCGATGGGGTCCTCGCTGGGGGAGTACTCGACGTCGACGTCGATGTCGGCGACGCCGTGGACCGTGAGCGTGGTGGTCCCGATGCCCTCGATCCGCACCCCGAGCTTCTCGAGGAAGAAGCAGAGGTCCTGCACCATGTAGTTGGGGCTGGCGTTGCGGATGACGGTCGTGCCGGCGTGCCGGGCGGCGGCCATGAGCACGTTCTCGGTGACGGTGTCGCCACGCTCGGTCAGCACGATGGCCCGCTCGGGGTTGACGCTCCGGTCGGAGCGCGCCTCGTAGAAGCCGTGCGTGGCCGTGACCTCGAGGCCGAAGGCTCGCAGGGCGGCCAGGTGGGGCTCGACGGTGCGGGTGCCGAGGTCGCAGCCACCGGCATACGGCAGCTGGAAGCTCTCGTGCTCGTGCAGCAGCGGCCCGAGGAACATGATGACGGTGCGCGTGCGGCGGGCGGCCGCGACGTCGATGTCGTCGAGGTTGAGCTCGGCCGGAGGGGTGATCTCGAGGTCGTTGCTGTCCGGGAGCCAGCGGGTGCGCACGCCGATCGAGGCGAGGACCTCGAGGATGCGGTTGACCTCCTCGATGCGGGCGAGGCTGCGCAGCGTCGTGCGGCCGCGGTTGAGCAGGGCCGCGCACAGGAGGGCGACGGCGGCGTTCTTGGAGGTCTTGACGTCGATCGAGCCGGTGAGCTTCTGGCCGCCGACGATGCGCAGGTGCTGGGGGCCGGAGTGGCCGAGGGAGACGAACTCCGAGTCCAGGGCGTCGCCGATCTTGGCGAGCATGTCGAGGCTGAGGTTCTGCTTGCCCTGTTCGATGCGGGTGACCGCGCCCTGTGACGTGCCGAGCAGCTCGGCGAGGTCGGACTGGGTCATTCCTTTGTGGCGTCGGGCGTCGCGGATGAGTCCGCCGATCCGGGTCAGGTAGGTCTGAGACACGGTTTCGAGGCTAACTCATATATGAGTTATGGCAAATCGCCCCAGCCGCGGCGAGGCCACGAACCCCGGGCGGGGTTCGTGGCCTCGTGCAGCAGATGACGTATGCCGTGTGGTGGCGCGGGGTGCGACGCCCGCCTGTCAGGCGGGTGCGTTCGCGACCCCGGCCGGCAGGAAGCGCGAGCCCGTGACGGCCTCGGCGACGCCGGTGCGGTCGAGCAGGGGCGTGATGCCACCGTTCCAGAACTGGAAGCCGGCGCCCGTGATCATCGCGAGGTCGATGTCCATCGGCGCCTGCGCGACGCCCTCGTCGAGCATCCTGCGCGCCTCGTCGGCGAGGACCGTCAGCACGCGCTGGCGCACCTGGGCGAGGTCTAGGACGACCGGGTCGGCCGGCTTCTCGATGAGCTCGGCGACCTCGGGGTCGAGCACCGGCCGGCCGGAGCTGAGGTCGTAGAAGCCGCGCTTGCCCGCCGCGACGATGCGCTGGAGCGTCGGCGAGGCGTAGAAGCGGTCGGGGAACGCCTTGACGAGCGTCTCACCGTTGTGCAGGGCGATCGCCGGTCCGACGAGCCCGATGAGGACGAACGGCGGCATCGGGGCCAGGCCCGCGAAGGCACGGTCGACGACCTCGATGGGCGTGCCCTCGTCGAGGATCTTGGCGGCCTCGCCCATGAAGCGTCCGAGGAGGCGGTTGACGATGAAGGACGGGCGGTCCGCAGCGCGGATGCACGTCTTCTTCAGCGCCTTGCCCACGGCGAACGCCGTTGCGAGCGTGGGGTCGTCGGTGCGCTCGCCCGGGATGATCTCGAGCAGCGGCATGACGGCCACGGGGTTGAAGAAGTGGAAGCCGACGACGCGCTCGGGGTGCTCGAGCTGCGACGCCATCTCGGCGATCGACAGGCTGGAGGTGTTGGTCGCCAGCACGCACTCGGGGGACACGACCGCCTCGACCTCGGCGAAGACCTGCTGCTTGACCGACATCTCCTCGAAGACGGCCTCGATGACGAAGTCGGCGTCGGCGAAGCCGTCCTTGCTCGTCGAGCCGGACACGAGGGCCTTGTAGCGGTTCAGCTTGTCGGGGTTCAGCCGGCCCTTCCCAGCGAGCTTGTCGAGCTCGGCGTGGACGTAGCCGACACCCTTGGCGACGCGCTCGTCGTCGATGTCGGTCAGGACCACCGGCACCTGGAGGCGCTGGAGGAAGAGCAGCGCGAGCTGGCTCGCCATGAGACCGGCGCCGACGATGCCGACCTTGGTCACCGGGCGGGCCAGGCTCTTGTCCGGGGCGCCCGCGGGGCGCTTGGCCCGCTTCTGCACGAGGTCGAACGCGTAGAGCCCGGCGCGGAGCTCGTCGCTCATGAGCAGGTCGGCGAGCACCTCGTCCTCGGCGGCGAAGCCCTCCTCGCGGGTCGCGGTGCGCGCGGCCGAGAGCAGCTCGAGGGCGGCATACGGGCTCTTGGCCTGGCGGCCGGTCTTGACGTCGGCGAGGCCCTTGGCCTTGGCGATCGCGGCGTTCCACGCCGTCTCGTCGCGGTCGACCTCGGGGCGCTCGACGGTGACCTCGCCGGACAGCACAAGGGCGGCCCAGGCGATCGACTCCTCGAGGAAGTCGGCCGGCTCGAGGAGCACGTCAGCCATGCCGAGCTCGTAGGCCTGGGGGCCCTTGAGCATGCGGTTCTGGCTCAGCGGGTTGTCGATGACGACGGTCAGCGCCCTGTCGATGCCGACGAGGTTGGGCAGCATCCAGCATCCGCCCCAGCCGGGCACGAGGCCCAGGAAGACCTCGGGGAGCGCGACGGCCGGCACGCCGGCGCTCATCGTGCGGTAGGTGGCCGACAGGGCCAGCTCGACGCCGCCGCCCATCGCCGCGCCGTTGACGAACGCGAAGGTCGGCACCGGGAGGTCGGAGAAGGCGGCGTATGCCGCGTGGCCGGCCCGGGCGATCTCGATCGCCTGGTCGCGGGACCCGATGAACGGCACGCCGGTCAGGTCGGCGCCCACGGCGAAGATGAACGGCTTGCCGGTGACTGCGACGGCGACGATCTCGCCGGCCTCGGCACGCGTGCGCAGGGTCTCGACCGCCGCCGTGAGACCGGCGATCGACTGCGGGCCGAAGGTGTTGGGCTTGGTGTGGTCGAAGCCGTTGTCGAGCGTGATGAGGGCGAGCGTGCCGGCGCCACCCGGGAGCGCGACGTCGTGCACGGGGGTGTGCGTCACGACCTCGGTCGCGAAATCGGCTGCAGCCGTGGGCTTCTCGGTCGTGGCGGTCACGCGACGTCCTCCTTCTCGGTCGAGGCGACGTAGTCCTCGTGGTGGGGGTTCTCCCAGATGACGGCGCCGCCCATGCCGATGCCGATGCACATCGCGGTGAGGCCGTAGCGGACCTCGGGGTGCTCCTCGAACTGGCGGGCGAGCTGGGTCATGAGACGCACGCCGGAGCTGGCGAGGGGGTGACCGGTGGCGATGGCTCCGCCGTACTCGTTGACGCGCGAGTCGTCGTCGGCGATGCCGAAGTGGTCGAGGAAGGCGAGCACCTGCACGGCGAACGCCTCGTTGAGCTCGAAGAGGCCGATGTCCTCGATGGTGAGGCCCGCCTTGGCCAGGGCCTTCTCGGTGGCCGGGACCGGGCCGACGCCCATGACCTCGGGCTCGACGCCGACGAACGAGAAGGAGACGAGGCGCATCCGCACCGGCAGACCGAGGTCGGTGGCGGCCTGCTCGGAGGCGAGCAGGCACGCGGTGGCGCCGTCGTTGAGACCGGCGGCGTTGCCGGCGGTCACGTTGCCGTGCGCACGGAACGGGGTCTTGAGCTGGCCCAGGTCGTCGACGGTCGTGCCGGGGCGGGGCGGCTCGTCGGCGGTGGCCAGGCCCCAGCCCTTCTCGGCGTGGCGGGTGGCCACGGTGACGAGGTCGCGCTGGATCTTGCCGTCGGCATACGCCTTGGCGAGCTTGTCCTGGCTGCCGACGGCGAAGGCGTCGGAACGGGCCTTGGTCAGCTGCGGGAAACGGTCGTGGAGGTTCTCGGCGGTCTTGCCCATGACGAGCGCGTCGGGGTCGACGATCCTCTCGGACACGATGCGCGGGTTGGGGTCGACGCCCTCGCCCATGGGGTGACGGCCCATGTGCTCGACGCCGCCGGCGATCGCGATGTCGTAGGCGCCGAAGGCGATCGAGCTGGCGGTGTTGGTGACGGCGGTCATCGCGCCGGCGCACATCCGGTCCACCGAGTAGCCCGGGGTGGTGTTGGGCAGACCCGAGAGCAGCGCCGCGGTGCGGCCGAGCGTCAGGCCCTGGTCGCCGATCTGGGTGGTCGCCGCGATGGCGACCTCCTCGACCTTGTCCTTGGGCAGGTTCGGGTTGCGGTGCAGCAGCTCGCGGATGCACCGGATGACGAGGTCGTCGGCGCGGGTCTGGGCGTACATGCCCTTGTCGCCGGCCTTGCCGAACGGCGTGCGGACGCCGTCGACGAAGACGACCTCATGAAGTGCGCGGGGCACAGTGCCTCCTGGTGTGGTTCTGGGGCGGTCAGGACGAGACTACTGCTCGGTAACTTCGAGGCCAACGGACCCGTGGGTGAGCATCCTCACGACGGGCGGGGCGGGGCGCGGCGAAGAGGGGCGGGGCGCGGCGAAGTCGCGCAGCCCGGGTCCGCGGGCAGGTCCCCGTGCGGAGGCATCGCGTCTCGGTCAGGAGGCGCGGCGGCCGGCCCTCAGGCGGGTGGGTTCTCGCTGCAGGCGAGGGAGATGAGCGGCGCGGTGATCGTCGTCTGCCAGCGGCGGGCCCCCATGGCCGACAGGGCCTCGGCCACCTCGGCGGTCGTCGGGGCGGCCGGACCCTCCCAGAGGAACCGGCGCAACAGGTCGGGAGTCAGGAGGTTCTCGACCGGGACGGCCAGCTCTTCGGAGACCGCCCCGAGCAGCTCACGCGAACGCGCGAGACGGGCTGCCGCCACGGGGTCGCGGTCGGCCCACGCCTTGGGCGGCGGCGGTCCGCTCGGGGGCAGCGACAGCACCGGGAGGTCGGACTCGGGCAGCGCGAGCGCGCGCCCGACGACCTCGATGATCGCCTCCTGGTGCCGGCGGACCGAGCGCGCCAGACGGGGCTCGGCGGAGCCGACCGTGCGCGGCGGCTTGGTCGCGCGCTGGTTGGCGATGGCGATCTCGCTGATCGCGGCGTCGGGCAGGATGCGCCCGGGCGAGGTGTCGCGCTGCTGGGCCATCGCGTCGCGCCACAGCCACAGCTCACGCACGATGGCGAGGCCTCGGCGCCCTCGCACCTTGTGCATGCCGGAGGTCCGGCGCCAGGGGTCGACGCGGGGCTCCGGACCGGTGAAGTCCAGGAGGTGCTCGAACTCCTCGGTCGCCCAGGCGATCTTGCCCTGCGAGGCGAGCTCGGCGGCGACGGCGTCACGAAGGTCGACGAGCACCTCGACGTCGAGCGCGGCATACCGCAGCCACGGCTCGGGGAGCGGTCGCACCGACCAGTCGACGGCGGAGTGCTCCTTGGCGAGCTGGAGGCCGAGGTAGTGCTCGACCATCGCGCCGAGACCGACACGGGGCAGGCCGGCGAGGCGCCCGCCGAGCTCGGTGTCGAAGAGTGACTGCGGGCGAAGCCCCACCTCGGCGAGGCACGGGAGGTCCTGGGTGGCGGCGTGCAGGATCCACTCGGCGTCGCCGATGGCCTCGCCGACGGGGGAGAGGTCGGGGCAGGCGATGGGGTCGATGAGCCAGCTGCCCGAGCCCTCGCGCCGGATCTGCACGAGGTAGGCGCGCTGGCCGTAGCGGTAGCCCGACGCGCGCTCGGCGTCGATGCCGACCGGGCCGGTGCCGGAGCCGATGGCCTCGGCGGCGCGCAGCAGGGTGCGCTCGTCGACGACGACGTCGGGCACCCCGTCACGTGGGTGCGTCAGCGGGACGAGGCCCGACGCGAGGTCGGCCGGAGGCTCGTTCGCGAGGTCGGCAGCGGCGTCGAGGACCGGGGTGCGCTCGGTGGGCTCGGTGGGCTCGTTCGGCTCTGCCGTCACCGTCGCTGCCCCGGCAGGGGGACGACACCGTCGGGCAGGGGCGGGATGCCGGCGATGGTGCACAGCATGTCGGCCCAGGCGCGCAGGTGGTCGGCGGCGTCCCCACCCACCGGCGTCCACGAGGCGCGGATCTCCATCTCGACGCTGGCCTCGCGGTCGGCCAGGCCGGCGAAGCTCTCGCTGACGACGCGTGTCACGGTGCCCGCCTCTGCGGTCCAGCCGAGGTTGCGGTGCGTGAGGGAGTCGGTGAGCCAGGACCAGCCGACCGCTCCGAGCATCGGGTCCCCGGCCAGCTCGGGCTCGAGCTCTGCACGCGCGAAGGTGACGATGCGCCACTGCCCGTCCCAGGTGTCGGGGGCTGCAGGGTCGTGCAGGACGACGAACCGGCCGGTGGCCAGGTCTTCGTCGGGGTCGGCAATGTCGATGACGTCTGCGGTCAGGGCGGCGGCGTACGGGGCGATGCGCGTGGGCGCCGGCACCTCCGTCAGACGGATCTCTGAGCGCAGACGGACGTCTCGCAGGGCGCTGAGCGTCCGTGCGAAGACCGCGCCGTGGTTGCCCGGCAACGTTCGCGTGTGCACCAGATGAGGGTATGCCGGAGTCGGGCGTTCTGTCCTCAGGGCGCGCCGGTGGTGGGTGGGGCACGGCGCGTGGCACGGGGCGCCCCGGCCACCGTGGCAGGATTGACCGGTGCCGACCACAGCCCCGCCTTCCACCCGCCAGAGCGACCTCGTCCGCGCGGCTCGCCGCGAGTCGGTGACCCGGACGCCGGTGTGGTTCATGCGCCAGGCGGGCCGGTCGCTCCCGGAGTACCGCGCCGTCCGCGAGGGCATCCCGATGCTCGAGTCGTGCATGCGCCCCGACCTCGTCACCGAGATCACCCTGCAGCCGGTGCGCCGGCACGGCGTCGACGCAGCCATCTTCTTCAGCGACATCGTCGTCCCGCTCAAGGCGATCGGGGTCGACCTCGACATCGTCCCCGGGGTGGGCCCGGTCGTGGCGCGCCCGATCCGCTCGGCTGCCGACCTCGACCAGCTCGTCCCGCTGATGCCCGACCACGTGCCCTTCGTCACCCAGGCCGTGCAGCAGCTGGTGCGCGAGCTCGGCGAGGTCCCCCTCATCGGCTTCGCCGGCGCGCCCTTCACGCTCGCCTCCTACCTCGTCGAGGGCGGCCCCTCGAAGAACCACGAGAAGACCAAGGCGCTCATGCACGGCGACCCCGACCTGTGGGACGCCCTGTGCGCCAGGCTCGCCCAGATCTCTGGCGAGTTCCTCCGCGTGCAGGCGCAGGCCGGTGCCAGCGCCGTGCAGCTCTTCGACTCGTGGGCCGGCGCCCTGTCCAAGGCCGACTACGCCGCCCGGGCCATGCCGCACTCCGCGACCGCCCTGGCTGCTGTGGCCGACCTGGACGTCCCCCGGATCCACTTCGGGGTGGGCACGGGCGAGCTGCTGGCGCTCATGGGACAGGCGGGCGCCGAGGTGGTCGGGGTCGACTACCGCGTGTCGCTCACCGACGCCGTCGAGCGCCTCGGGCCGACGTATGCCGTGCAGGGCAACCTCGACCCCGCCCTGCTCTTCGCGCCGTGGGACGCCCTCGAGCGTCGCGTCCGCGAGATCGTCGAGGAGGGGCGCCACGCGCCGGGGCACATCTTCAACCTCGGTCACGGCGTGCTGCCCAGCGTGGACCCCGACGTCCTCACCCGCGTGACGGCGCTCGTCCACGAGTGCTCGACACGATGACCACGACGACGGCGGCCCCGTCGGTCGCGCGCTCGAGCCTCACCATGCTCGGTGGGTCGGTGGCGTCGCGCGTGCTCGGCGTCGTGCGCAACGGGCTGCTCACCGCGATCATCGGTGCGCAGCTGGCCGGCGACGCGTTCTCCCTCGCGAACACCCTGCCCAACGTGCTCTACGTCCTCGCAGCGGGCGGCATCCTCAACGCCGTGCTCATCCCGTCGCTGGCGCGGGCCATGAAGCTCGAGGACGGCGGCCAGGAGTTCACCGACCGCGTCATCACCGTCGCCCTGGCGGGGATGGCCCTCATCACGGTCGTCGTCATGGCGGGCGCCGGCGGCTTCGTGTGGCTGCTCGCGCGCAACTCCTCGCCGCAGTTCAAGGACCTCGCGCTCGCCTTCTCGCTCATCTGCCTGCCGCAGATCTTCTTCTACGGCCTCTTCGCGCTGCTCGGGCAGATCCTCAATGCCCGGGGACGGTTCGGGGCGTTCGCGTGGGCGCCCTTCATCGCCAACGTCGTCGCGGTCGCCGGGCTCGTGCTCTTCCTCGCGGTCTTCGGGCGCCCGGACGACGGTGCCGGCGGGCAGCAGCGCCCCCGTGAGCCGTCCGAGTGGACCGGTCCGATGATCTGGCTCTTCGCGGGCTCGGCGACGCTGTCGGTGGTCGTGCAGGCGCTCTCGCTCGTGCCCGCCCTGCGCCGGACCGGATTCCGCTACCGGCCGCGCTGGGGCCTGCGCGGTGTCGGGCTCGGCGGTGTCAGCCGGCTCGCCCTCTGGGCCTTCGGCGGCCTGGCGGTCTCACAGGTCGGCTTCTTCATCAGCCAGGGCGTGCTCAACAACGCCACGGCCCAGGCCGGCGCCCTCGGGCTCGAGGACGCGGCCCGCGGGCCGGCCGCCTACAGCATCGCGTTCACGCTCTTCATGCTGCCGCACGCCTTCGTCACCGTCTCGATCATCACGGCGCTCTTCCCGCGCTTCTCGGCGGCCGCGGCGGCCGGTGACACGGCCAGCCTGCGACGCGACTTCCGCACGGGCCTGACGATGCCGCTCGTGGCCAACGTGCCGATCATGGTGGCCGTCATCGTGCTCGCCAACCCCATCGTCGCGCTGCTCAACCCCGGGATCGACACCCGTTCGGTCGAGGTCTCCGGCAGCGTCCTCGTCATCATGATCCTCGGCCTCGTGCCCTTCGGCCTCGACCTGCTCTGCTACCGGATGTTCTTCGCCCTCGAGGACGGCAAGCCCACCGTGGTCATGCAGGCGCTGCTCACGGGCATCAGCGCCCTGGCGGGCGTGGTGACCCTGTTCATCAACCCGGTGTGGGCCATCGGCATCATGGCCATGGGCCAGACCGTGGGCAACGTCGTGAGCTCTGCGGTGGGCCTCTACCTGCTGCGCCGGCGCACCGGCCCCCTCGGCCTCTCCAGCGGGCTCGTCACCGCGGCGCGGGTCGGAGTCGCCGCGACCGTGGCCGGCCTCGTGGCCTGGGGGGTCACCCTCGTGCTGCACCCCATCACCGGGGCCGCCATCGACAGCTCGTCGTCCGACCTCAAGCGGATGTTCGCCAGCGCCCTGGAGATCGGTCTCGTGGGGCTCGTCTTCGGTGTCATCTACCTCGGCATCGCCCACGCGCTGCATGTCCGCGAGGTGCGCCAGGTCGCGGACCTGCTCCGCCAGCGGCTGGGCCGCTGAGCCAGCCGCTGACGGAGCGCTGACGGAGCTTGCCGATCGAGCGCTGACCGAGCTCCCGATCGAGCCGCTGACGGAGCCGCCGGTCGAGCTGCCCCACTGATCGACCGGACGGCTCGCGAGGCGTCAGCGGCGCCGTCAGTCCTGAGCCACGGACTGCCCGGGCGCGGTGGGTGCCGAGCCGGCCCCCGTCGCGCCGGCGCCCGTCGAGGTGGCCGGCGACGCAGTCACCGGCTGGGTCTGAGGTGCCGAGATCGCGGGCTCCTGGCCGGCGAGCACGGGCGAGGTCGGCGACGGCATACCTGCGCCCCGTCGGCGCCACACCCGCAGGCCCAGCAGCGTGAGCGGGACGAGGAGCACGAGCCACGGCAGCAGCACGGCCAGGCCGGTGAGGATCACGGTCGCCGAGCCGAGCAGGCTGTCCCAGGCCGTCCGCAGGCCGCCGGAGACGCCGTCCTGGGGGACGACCGGCGCGGTCGCATCGGTCCAGAGGGTCACGGTGACGTCGCTCATCGTCGTCATCGCGTCGAGCTTGGCCAGGCGCTGCTCGAGCGAGTCGAGGTCGGCCTGCCTGCGGCTCAGCTCGCTCTCGAGGGTGATGACCTGCTGGAGGTCGGTCGTCTTGGCGAGGAGGGCACGCACGCGGTCGATCCCGTCGCGCATCGGCTGGATGCGCGACTTGGTGTCGATGTAGGTGTCGGTGACGTCCTGGGACTGGGACGAGCGGTAGCTGACCGACCCGATCGCCGAGAGCTGGGTCAGCACGTCGTCCAGGGTCTTGGCCGGGACGCTGAGGACGAGACGGGCCTCGTCGACGCCGACGTCCCGCGTCGCTGTGCTGGCGTCGAACCGGGGGTCGACCCCGCCGGGACCGACGGGCCCGCCGGTGGGGTCGAGCGAGGTGACGACGTTCTCGGACGTCACCTGCCCACCGGCGTCGGTGGCGACGACGCGGACACGGGCCGCCGACCCGGCGAGGTCACCGACCTTGATCCCGAGCCATGCCGAACGGGCGATCTTGGACTCGATCACCGCGACCGAGCTGCCCAGCCCGGTGCCCTGCGTGGCCCCGCTGTCGGCCGGGGCCTTGGCTCCCGTGCCGGCCCCGGCGTTGGCGTCGGTCTGCGGCGCGACGTCAGAGCCGACCACTCCGTTTCCGGGGGCAGCGCCGGGACTCACCTCACCGGCCGACGACCCTCCCGACGTGGCGGCCGACCGACCGGAGTACGAGGATCCCTGAAGGGCCCTGAGGCCCAGGGGGATCGAGAGAGCGAGCACCGCCGCGACCACGACGAGGACGGCGAGGAGGCGGCGCCGTGCGGGAGGTCGCGACGTGGGACGCGGCAGCCGAGGCAGGTGGGACGCAGCAGTCATGGCAGGCCTTCCGACGGGTCGCCTCGGCCGGACCGGCCGGTGCCGGTCTCGGCGGAACGTGTGGCGACGTGCTTGTCACGAAAGACACGGGAGGCGACCGGATCGTTGCGTCCGGTCGATCCGCTCCTCGACTCGCGACCACGACCGGGACCACGGGCGCGCCCGGTCGGTCGGCCACGGGCCCGCAGGCCCTGCGTCAGCCCCGGCGGACCCGCCGCACGACGAGCCACACCACGAGGGCCACCGCCGCGCCCCTGACGACCCAGTCGAGCACCGACGAGTACTGGTCCACGAGCTCGTAGCGCGAGCCGAGCACCCAGCCGAGACCGATGAGCAGGCCGTTCCACAGCGCGCTGCCGGCGATGGTGAAGACGGAAAACCGCGCGAGCGGCATGCGGACCGCCCCCGCCGGCAGGGATACGAGGCTGCGCACACCGGGCACCAGCCGGCCGAAGAAGACCGAACGCCGGCCGTGGTCGTCGAACCACTCCGTCGCGCGCAGGAAGTCGTCGCGGTCCACGAGGGGCAGCCGGCCCATGAGGTCGACGGCGCGCTCCTGCCCGAGCCGGGCGGCCAGGAGGTACAGCGTGAGGGCTCCGACGTAGGAGCCGACCGTGCTCGTGACGAGCAGCAGGGCGAGGTCGAGGCCGCCCTGGCGCGCGATGAACCCCGCCAGCGGGAGCACGACCTCGCTGGGGATCGGCGGGACGACCGTCTCGACGAAGGTCAGACCCGCGACACCCCACTCGCCGAGCCCCTGGATGACGCGATAGGCGACCCCGACGAGTCCGGACAGCTCCGCGACGGGCTGGGCGACGAGCATCGCGGGGGTACCCATGGTCCCAACCCTCCCCCATCGGTAGGGCCCTGGCCAAACCGCCGACGGGCGGGTGGGAGAGTGGCGACATGGTCAGGTCGGTCGCAGTCGTCGGTGGCGGGATCAGCGGGCTCGCGGCTGCCTGGGAGCTGTGCCGCCGGGGCGGTGACGTCGCGGTCACCGTTCTGGAGGGCTCTGACCGGCTGGGCGGCAAGCTGCGCCTCGAGGACGTCAGCGGCGTCCGGATCGATGTGGGCGCGGAGTCGGTCCTGGCGCGGCGTCCCGAGGCCCTGACCCTCTTCGGTGAGCTCGGCGTCGACGACCTCGTGACCCACCCCGGACCGGCCGGAGCCTCGATCGTCTCGCGGGGGAAGCGGTGGCCGATGCCGCGCGGCACCCTCATGGGCGTGCCCTCGGACCCGTCGTCGGTGCGCGGCCTGCTCACCGACGAGGAGGTGGACCGGCTGGCCCACGAGACCGTCCCGGGCCCGGTGCCGGGAGACCTCTCGGTCGGCGACCTCGTCGACACCCGGCTCGGCGCGGCGGTCACCGACCGGCTCGTCGAGCCACTGCTGGCCGGGGTCTATGCCGGGCACTCCCGCGAGATCTCCGCGGAGCTCGCCGTGCCGGCGCTCGCGGACGCAGCGCACACCGGCCGCCCCCTGCTCGAGGTTGCCCGGGCGGCCGCAGATGCTGCGACCAACGGCCCGTCAGCCGGTCGCCCCGTCTTCGCCTCGCTGCGCGGTGGTCTCGGGACGCTGCCCGAGGTGCTCGAGCGCGAGCTGCTCGCCGCCGGCGTGCAGGTCCGGACGTCCGCGGTGGTCCGGGGTCTGCGCCGCGACGGCTCCGGCTGGGTCGTGTCGACCGGACCCACGACGGCCGTCGTCGAGGAACGGTTCGACGCCGTCGTGCTCGCGGTGCCCGCGGCTCCTGCGGCGCGACTGCTCGGCGGCGTGGCACCGGACGCGGCTGCTGCGTTGCGGGGCGTCGAGTACGCCTCGATGGCCATCGTGACCCTCGCGCTCGACGGCCCCCCGCCGGCCGTTCTCGACGGCAGCGGCTTCCTCGTCCCGCCGACCGAGCCGCTGACCATCAAGGCGTCCACCTTCAGCTCGGTGAAGTGGCCGTGGCTCGCTGCGGCCCACCCCGAGCGCACGTTCCTGCGTGCCTCGGTCGGCCGACACCGGGAGGAGGCGGGGCTCCAGCGACCCGACGACGAGCTCGTCGAGCTCGCCCTCGCCGACCTGCGGACGGTCCTCGGCCCGGGTCTAGCCGACCCCGTCGACGCACACGTGCAGCGGTGGGGTGGGGGACTGCCGCAGTATGCCGTGGGGCACCGTGCGCGCCTCGCCCCCACCCGCGTGCTCCCGGGTGGGCTCGCCCTGTGCGGGGCGGCATACGACGGGGTGGGGATCCCGGCGTGCATCGCGTCCGGACGGGCCGCGGCCCGCAGCCTGGCGACCCCCTGAGGAGCCAGCCTCGGGCACGGGGGATGATGGACCCATGAGCGAGCGCCTGTCCCCGGCCCAGATGCGAGAGATCAACGACACCATCCGCTACTGCATGTGGTCGGTGTTCAGCAGCGTGGCGCCGCTCGGCGACGACCGCGGCAAGGTGACCGCCGAGCTGGAGACCTTCCTGGCGGACCTCGCGGAGGAGGGCGTGGTCGTGCGCGGCCTCTACGACGTGGCCGGACTGCGCGGCGACGCCGACTTCATGGTCTGGTGGCACGCCGAGACGATCGAGCAGCTCCAGTCGGCCTACCACCGACTGCTGCGCACCGAGCTCGGGCAGCACCTCGAGCCGGTCTGGAGCAACGCGGCGCTGCACCGCCCGGCGGAGTTCAACAAGAGCCACATCCCGGCCTTCATGGCCGACGAGGTCGCCCGCAAGTACATCTGCGTCTACCCCTTCGTCCGCTCCTACGAGTGGTACCTCCTGGAGGACGGCGAGCGCCGCGACATGCTGCGCGAGCACGGCCAGATGGCCCGCGACTTCCCGGACGTGCGGGCCAACACCATCGCGTCCTTCGCCCTGGGTGACTACGAGTGGCTGCTCGCCTTCGAGGCCGACGAGCTCCACCGCATCGTGGACCTCATGCGCGAGCTGCGGGCGTCACGCGCCCGCAGGCACGTGCGCGAGGAGATCCCCTTCTTCACGGGCCCCAAGGTCGAGCCGGCAGAGCTCGTCGCGAACCTGCGCTGAGGGCCGACGTCACTCGTCGAGCGCCCTGGCCACGATCGCGATGATCGGGATGAGCAGGAACGAGAGCCAGCTCTTGGTGATGAAGAACGCCGCGACGGCGATGAACGGCGACAGGCTGACCAGCGTGCGGCCCAGCTTGCTCTGTGCCGACCGGCCCCTTGCCGGCGGCTGAGCCGGTCCGGTGCCCGACAGGGCCGCAGGCCGCAGCGTCGGACGTGGCTCGGGCAGGTCGGTGAAGAGCGAGGTCAGGTCACGCCTCACGACGGCGTCGGTGGCGCGGCCGCGTCGGTCCTCGTAGTCGTTGGCGTCGAGGCGCCCTGCCGCATGGTGGTCGGCGAGTGCGGACAGGGCCTCCTCGCGCTCGGCGCTGCCGATGCGGATGTCGCCGTCGTCCTCCATGGGACGAATCTAGGCGAGGAGGCCCCGTCGTCGCAGCACCCTGTGCGCGTGGGCCTGCTGCCTGCTCAGGCCTGGGCGGCCGGGTCCTCGTCCGGCTGCAGGCGCAGGGAGATCGAGTTGATGCAGTAGCGCTGGTCCGTCGGGGTGTCGTAGCCCTCGCCCCCGAACACGTGGCCGAGGTGCGAGCCGCAGTTCGCGCAGCGGACCTCGACGCGCTTCATGCCGAAGGCGCGGTCCTCGATGTACTCGACGGTGTCACCGGCGAGCGGGGAGTAGAACGACGGCCACCCGCAGTGCGACTCGAACTTCGTGTCGCTGCGGAAGAGCTCGGTGCCGCAGGCGCGGCAGGAGTAGACGCCCTGGGTCTTGGTGTCGGTGTACTCGCCGCGGAAGGCCGGCTCGGTCCCGGCCTGTCGCAGCACCTGGTACTCCGCGGGCGTGAGGGCGGCGCGCCACTCCTCGTCGGTGCGCTGGACGGCATACGGCTTGCCGGAGGTGCTCGGGGTGCTCGAGGTGTCGCGATGTCTCATGACCTGACCAACGCCACGTCCGCCCCGTTTGTGCCCGCCCGGCGGGCGCCGTGTGCTTACGACGGTCTTACGCGTCGACGCCCGCACGGCAACGAGGGGTCCCGGCGCGTCCGGGACCCCTCGTGCCTCTCAGGCCGTCGACGGGCCGGCCCGCCTCACCTGCCGTTGGGCGGGACGGTGCAGGTCGCCGTGGCGGTGTTGCCGGCGGCGTCCGTGGCGGTCAGGAGCAGGTCGCCGCGCACCGTGACGTGCCAGTCGACCATGCCCGAGAACGGCACCGACGAGGGCGTCGCACCGGGCGCCTGCGTCAGCTTGACGTAGGTCCCGGGTGCGTAGGGCCCGAAGCTCGCGCCGGTCGCGGTGTCCGTCAGCCGCACCGTCGTCCCGGGCAGGTTGTCGGACGCGACGAGCTGGTAGAAGCCCGCCTTGCTGTAGCCGGGAGGGGTGACCCCGTCGGGGTTGACGCCGGGGCCGCACGCGACGGTCGGCGGGGTCACGTCGTTGACCTTGATCGTCACCGTCTGGACGAAGTCCGGACCGGCGTCGGCGCCGTTGACGAGGAAGGTCGTCGTGCACGTCAGGGTCGCACCCTGCGTCGCACCGGGAGCGACGGTGATCGCCTCGTCGAGCACGACGTCCTCACCGCTCGTCACCGTGCGGGGAAGCGTCGGAGCGAAGGCGATCGACAGACCGGGGTCGCAGGAGACGTTCGCGGTGACCTCCGCGGGCAGGTTGCCGAGCCCGGCGAGGATCGCGTCCGCGACGCCGGCCTCGGCGACGCTGGGGAAGTACTGGCCGCCGGTGGCCGTCGTGATGGCCGTCGCCTGGCCGCCGTTGTCGAGGCCGTTGCCCGAGCCAGAGTCGACGTTGATGGCGACGACCCTGGCCGCCACGCCCTGGAGCGAGGCGATCGCGTCGGCGAGGGTGTGACCTTCGCTCGGGTCGTGCCCGTTCGAGTCGCCGAACCACGCGAGGGCGCGGGTGGAGCCCGAGCGGAACGCGATCTGGCCGCCGCCGGAACCGATCTGCCACAGGGCGTCGAGCTGTGCCTCGGGCGTGTCGCCACCGCCGCAGAGGGCGATGCTGTTGACGGCGTTCACCGCGTCGGTCCTGCTCGCCGTGAGCTGCCGGACGAGGCTGAAGGGCGTCTCGCCGGTGTCGCAGTAGGCGACGACCGCGAACTCGGCGTCGGGCTGGGCCGCCTGCACCGAGTCGATGACGGCGCCCATCTTGGCCTTGACGTCGTTGAGGGCGCCGCCCATGCTGCCCGTCCGGTCCACGACGAGCACGATGTCGGGCTTGGGTGGGATGTCCGGCGTGGTGACCGTCTTGGTGACGTGGACGGTGGAGCCCGGGTCGACGGACGCGTCGTAGGTGGCCGGGCTGACCCCGGCGCCCATCGCGAGGGCGGGCGTGGCGACGAGCGCCCCGGCGGCCGCGATGCTGAGCGCGCTGCGGCGCATGGCTGTGAACACGGTGGTCCCCTTTCGTGGGAACGAGACGGTGGCTGACGTGCGCGGATGGCCCTCGCACCCCGAGACAGGCAGGTCGTGGACCGAGCCCCGAGTCGTCCCGACCTGACTGCGACCGGCCCGGTGGAGGTTGTCGGGCCGGGGAACGGCGAGGGCTCCCTCAGCTGTGCCTGTGGACGTCCGTGCGGCTCCCGAAGGACGGAGCCGCGAGATGTCCGCTTTGATACGTGTTGATCCGGGCGACGGCCGATGAGGGTGGCGGTGACGGTTGGTGGGCGACGCGCCCAGAGCCCCTGTGCGGGGGCCTGCGGCCCGTCGTTTGCGACGATGTGCGCGTGCAGGTGCGCCGACTCGTCTCGCGTCCGGTGCTCGTGGCGGCCGCCGCGGGCACCGGTTCCGTGGTGGGCATGGCCGGTGGCACGGTCGCGGCGGCGGCCTACTTCGCGCGCAAGGTGATCACCCCGGACGAGCTGCAGCCCGACGACGTCGAGATCCTGCGCCACGACGCCGACACCGTGACCTTCGCGGTGACCCCCGAGACGGTGGTGCCCGGGCGCTACGGCGTGTGGCTCGACGGGGGAGCCGGCCACCTGCGCGTCGGCGACATCGTCGACGCCGATGCCGATGCCGATGCCGATGCCGATGCTGGTGCGCACGCCGGGACGGTGACGCGCCGGCTGCTCGGCGTCGACCGTGGCGTCGTCGAGGTCGGGACCGCCCGGTGGAACCAGTACTACTACTGGGACCGGCCCTCCGTGAGCCTCGGCCTGCGCGACGAGGACGTCAGCATCCTGTCGGACGTGGGCCCGTTGCCCGGCTGGCTGGTCCGTCCGGACGGCGGTTCCGGGGGCGACTGGGCCGTGCTCGTGCACGGCCGCGGTGCCCGTCGCGAGGAGACCCTCCGCGCCGTCCCGGTCCTGCGTCAGGCCGGCTGGACGAGCCTCGTGGTCGGCTACCGCAACGACCGCGACGCACCACGGGGACCGGACGGTCGCTACAACCTCGGGCTGTCGGAGTGGCGCGACGTCGAGGCCGCGATGGGGTATGCCGTGTCGCACGGAGCGCGACGCATCCTCCTGCTCGGGTGGTCCATGGGTGGAGCGATCGTGCTGCAGACGCTCGACCGCTCGCCCCTGTCGAGCTACGTCGTCGGTGTGGCCCTCGACTCGCCGGTCATCGACTGGGGTGTCGTCCTGCGCCACCACGGACGCCTGCACCGGATGCCCGGCCCGCTCGTGCGGGTGGCCACCGACCTGTTGGGCTCGCGCCGGAGCCGACGGCTCGTCGGGGTGCGGGAGCCCATCGACGTCGCCCGCACCGACTGGGTCGCCCGGGCGGACGAGCTGCGCCACCCGATGCTCGTCATCGCCTCGGACGGTGACGACTTCGTGCCGGTCGGGCCGGCCGTCGCGCTCGCGGGCCGACGACCCGACCTCGTGAGCTTCGAGCGGTGGGACACGGCGCGGCACTGCCGCGAGTGGAACTACGACCCCGTCCGGTGGGAGCGCGTGCTGCGCCGCTTCGTCGAGAGTCGTTGAGCACCTGACCGACTCGTCGTGGGCTGCCGCGTCGGCCGGTACGGTGTGCCGTCACGACTCGAGCACGCGAGCCGAGGTCACGATTCGTCGCGGCGCACGAACCACCGACCCATCAGGGTGCCGTCCTGCTCGACGAGCAGGCCGAGGTCCAGCTCGGCCGGGGTGCCGTCGGACCCGACGGGGCGGGGGTGCTCACCCCCGACGAGCTGCGGCGTGATGGTGAAGCAGAGCTCGTCGAGCTGGTCGGCCGCGAGGAACGAGCCGAGCAGGCTCGGGCCTCCTTCGGTGAGGACGTGGCGCCACCCGCGCTCGCGCAGGGCCGTGACGAGCGCTGCTACGTCGAGCTCGTCGTCGCCGCAGACGATGACGTTGTCGCCGCCGAGGTCCCGGCGGGCACCTTCGAGACCCGGCGCCGAGGCCGGGACCGCCAGGACCGCGCGGCCGTCGCGGCAGCCGCTCAGGGTCGGCGGCACGTCACCGCGGCTGCTCACCGCGACGAGGGGGAGAGCGTCCGGGAGCCCGAGACCCCCACGGATCCCGATGAGCGAGTCGTCCACCGACAGTGGGGGATAGCCCTCGGTGCGGATGGTCCCTGCGCCCACGACGACGACGTGGCTGAGCGCACGCAGCAGGTCGAAGACGACGTGGTCGGCCTCGTTGTTGATCGAGCCCGAGCGGCCGTCCGCACCGGTCGCGGCGCCGTCGAGGGAGGTCACCATGTTGCAGCGCACCCAGTCCTCAGCGGGGGCGGCATACGCCGTGACGAGGGCGTCGGTGTCGAGGTCCGTCAGGGGCGGCAGGCCGGAGCGACCGGGAACGAGCAGCTGCATCCGGCCAGTATCGGCGACGGCTGGGGTGGGCGCAGGATCGGTGGGCCCGCATCCCGTCGTGGCGGCGTCCGGTCCGGCAGGATGACGCCATGGGCAAGGGCGCGAAGGGCAAGGGCAAGAAGTCCGACAGCAAGAGCGGCAAGGGCGGCAAGGCGGCCAGGAAGGCGAGCAAGGCTGCGGCCGAGGAGGTGCAGCAGCAGGCCCGCGAGGACGAGGTGGTCGCGGAGCACGAGGCCGAGGCAGTCGAGGAGATCAAGGACGTCGCCAACGCGCTGCGCGTCGGCAAGGGCTTCGTCCTGGCCGATGTCGACACCTCCGCCACTCCCGGCTTCACCGGCGACAAGCTGGCGGGCAAGGCGGCGCTCAAGGCGTGCGAGGCCGAGCTGTCCGACCAGCTCGAGCGGCTCTTCGCAGAGGCCACGGCCGGTGGCAGGAGGTCGGTGCTGCTCGTCGTCCAGGGCATGGACACCTCGGGCAAGGGCGGCATCATGCGCCACGTCATCGCGGTGAACCCGCAGGGCGTCAAGGCGACGGCGTTCAAGGCGCCGACGAAGGAGGAGCTCGCGCACGACTTCCTCTGGCGCATCGACAAGGCCCTCCCGGGGGCCGGTCAGCTCGGCGTCTTCGACCGGTCGCAGTACGAGGACGTGCTCGTCGTGCGTGTCCACGAGCTGGTGCCCGAGGCGGTGTGGTCGAAGCGCTACGCGCAGATCAACGCCTTCGAGCGCCGGGCGGCCGCCGCAGGGACCACGATCATCAAGGTGATGACCCACATCTCCCGGGACGAGCAGAAGTCGCGTCTGGCCGAGCGGCTCGACCGCCCCGACAAGTTCTACAAGTACAACCCGGGTGACGTCGACGAGCGGGCTCACTGGGGCGCCTACATGGAGGCATACCAGGCCGTCCTCGACAAGACCTCGACGGTCGGGGCTCCGTGGCACGTGGTCCCCGCCGACCGCAAGTGGTACGCCCGGCTCGCCGTGCAGCAGCTGCTCCTCGAGGCCCTGCGGGGGCTGAACCTGCAGTGGCCGCAGGCCGACTTCGACGTCGAGGCGGAGAGGAAGCGGCTGTCCGCCAGCTGACGCGAGGGCGTATGCCGCACAGCGGGTTCCGCGGTGTGCGCCCGGTCAGCCGGCGCGCTCGATGATGCTCGACGTGGCGCCGGCGAGGTCGACGTCGAGCGAGCCGAACGTGTGTCCTCGACGTCCGCCGATCCGGCTCGCGACGAAGGCGTCCGCCACGGGGCCGGGGGAGTGCTGCACGAGCAGGGCGCCCTGGAGGGCCACTGCCAGCGCCTCGACGACGGAGCGCGCCCCGAACGCGGCGGCGGGGGAGGCCGGGTCCAGCGAACGGGCCTGTGCCAGAGCGGAGTCCACGTGCGCGTCGAGCTCGGCGCTGCGTCCGCGTACCTGGTGGAGCTCTTTGGTCAGCGCCTCGAGGGTCGTCGGCTCACGGGTGACTGCACGGATGACGTCGAGGGCGTTGACGTTGCCGGAGCCCTCCCAGATCGAGTTGAGCGGGGCCTCGCGGTAGAGCCGGGCGAGGCCGTTCTCCTCGACGTAGCCGTTGCCACCGAGGCACTCGAGCGCCTCGGCGACCATGGGAGCGGTGCGCTTGCACACCCAGAACTTGCCGAGGGCCACGCCGAGCCGGGCGAGCTCGGTCTCGCCGGTGTCGACGGCGTGCGCCAGACGCAGCCCGAGGAGGGTCGCGGCCTCCGACTCGAGGGCGAGGTCGGCGAGGACGTTGCGCATGAGGGGCTGGTCGACGAGCAGCGCGCCGAAGGCAGTGCGGTGGCGGGCGTGGTGCAGGGCACGCGAGACGGCGTCGCGCATCGTCGCCGTCGACCCGAGGATGCAGTCGAGACGGGTCGCCCCGACCATGTCGATGATGGTGCGGACTCCGCGCCCCTCGTCCCCGAGCCTGCTGCCCCAGGTGCCGTCGAGCTCGACCTCGCTCGAGGCGTTGGAGTGGTTGCCCAGCTTGTCCTTGAGCCGCTGGAGGGCGAACGCGTTGCGCGTGCCGTCGTCGAGGGCGCGCGGGACCACGAAGCAGGTCAGGCCTCCCGGCGCCTGGGCGAGCACGAGGAAGACGTCGCTCATCGGGGCCGAGCAGAACCACTTGTGGCCCGTCAGGCGGTAGGTCTCACCGGGCAGCGGGCCCCCGGGTGTCGGCGTGGCCCGCGTCGTGTTGGCGCGCACGTCCGAGCCGCCCTGCTTCTCGGTCATGCCCATCCCGGAGATCGCGCCCGCCTTCTGGGCGACCGGGCGGATGCCGAAGTCGTACTGCCGGCTCGCCAGGGCCGGGAGCCAGCGGTCGCCCAGGGTGCGGTCGTGTCGCAGGGCCGAGCCCGCGGCATACGTCATCGAGACGGGGCAGCCGTGCCCGGCCTCGACGCGTGACCACAGCACGAAGCCGGCGGCGCGGCGGACGTGGGCGCCCGTGCCGGCCGGGGCCGTCCACGGCTCGGCCGTGAGCCCCGCCCCGACGGCCTGTGTCATGAGCCAGTGCCAGGACGGGTGGAACTCGACCTCGTCGACCCGGTTGCCGCGGGCGTCGTAGGTGCGCAGGAGAGGCACGTTGGCGTCGGCGAGGCGACCGTGCTCCTGGGCCTCCTCGGTCCCGGCGAGCGCGCCGAGGGGAGCGAGGTCTGCGAGCGCGTCGGGTCCCGCCCAGCGCTCGACCGACTCGCGCAGCGGGGCGTCGTCGGTGAGGAAGTGCTGGCCGAGGAACGGCGGCACCTGGTTGGTCACCTCGTGTGTGTTCACCCCATCGAGCCTAGGCGGCGCGGGGTGGCGCCCGCCGGGTGGACGCGTGTCGCGAACGTCACCGGTGACCGTCCTGCCGGGACGGCGGTTAGCCTCGGAGGCGATGAGCGTGCGGACGAGGGTGCGGGCAGTGCTGGAGCGGGTGCCGTGGGGCATCCCGTTGGCGAGGCTGACCCTCGAGACGATCCGGGTCTGCCTGCGCTACCGCGTCACCGGCCTCGCGGCCGAGGGCGCGTTCTTCATGCTGCTGAGCCTGCCGCCCCTGGTCCTCGGGCTGTTCGGCGGCCTCGGCTTCGTCGGCGGCTGGATCGGCGCGGACACGATCAACAGCATCGTGTCCGCGATCCAGGTGTATGCCTCGCGCTTCCTCACCGAGTCGAGCATCAACGAGCTGCTGCTGCCGACGATCGACGACGTGCTCCGCGACGGACGTGCCGACATCATCTCCGTCGGCTTCATCCTGTCGCTGTGGTCCGGGTCGCGGGCGCTCAACGTCTTCGTCGACACGGTGTCGATCATGTACGGGCAGAAGGACGCCCGCGGCATCGTGCACATGCGCGCGTTCAGCCTTCTGCTCTACACCTTCGGCATCCTCTCGGCGGTGGTCGTGCTTCCCCTCATGCTCCTCGGTCCGGGGCTGCTGGCCTCGTGGCTGCCGGACGCGGCGGCGACGGTGACCAAGGCGCTCTACTGGCCGACGCTCATCGTCTTCAGCGTCATGCTGCTCGCCTCGATGTACCACGTGTCGACGCCGCAGCGGAGTCCGTGGCGGCGGAACATCCCGGGCGCCGTGCTCGCCATGGCGATCTGGGTCGGTGCCTCCTTCGTCGTGCGGGTCTCGCTCGAGGCCTCGATGGGTGGCTCGTCGATCTACGGTCCCCTCAGCACGCCGATCGTGCTGCTCGTGTGGCTGTATGCGCTGGCCGTGGCCATCCTCATCGGCGCTGGGCTCAACGCGGCCGTGCGCACCCTCTGGCCGGTCGACCTCCACGAGGGCGTCGACGTCCGCCTCGTCAACTGGGCGAGGGAGGGCGCGGGCGGTCTGCTGGCGCGAAGCGACGCCGACGGTGCCGACGGCGCCACCGGCCTTGTCGCCGACATCGACCCGCCCGTGACTGCCGACGGCGTCGACGTCCCTGCCAGCCCGGGCGTCCGCGTGACCGGTGACGGCACGCGTCGCGGCCGCGACCAGCAGTTCGAGAGCACGGACGCCGGACCGATCAAGACGGCCATCCGCCGCGGGGTCGGGGAAAGCGCCCTCGGCGCCGAGGAGGCGGCCGGCCGGGTGCCGGATCCGGTGTCGGATCGAGCGCCGAGTGAGGCCCCGAGTGAGGCCCCGGATCGGGGTGTCGGACGGCCCTGACGGGGTGGTCGGAGCCGGTTTTGTATCTCGTGGATCGATCGGCTAATGTCTACCAAGCACCGAGCGGGAAGTTACAACGCTGGTGTTCCGCGGACGTAGCTCAGTTGGTAGAGCGCAACCTTGCCAAGGTTGAGGTCGCCGGTTCGAGCCCGGTCGTCCGCTCGGAGGCAAAGATCCACTTGCCTTCCACGGTGGAGTGGCCGAGAGGCGAGGCAGCGGCCTGCAAAGCCGCGTACACGGGTTCAAATCCCGTCTCCACCTCGGTGAGACACCAAGCAGTACCAGCAGGACAGCAACACCCACGGGCGATTGGCGCAGCGGTAGCGCGCTTCCTTGACACGGAAGAGGTCACTGGTTCAAACCCAGTATCGCCCACCAACACCAAGCAGCCCCTGACCAGCGGAAACGCCGGTCAGGGGCTGTTGCTTTGTCTAGGCCAGGTTGACGCGAGCCTGTGCTGAGTGACTAAGTGAGTGACTATGTATCACCGCGCGGACCCTGGCGCCAGGCGATCGACCTACGGCTCTGGGCCGAAGATCCGGTCCATGGCTTCTGCACCCTCGGTGATGACCGGTCGGAGCTGCTTGCGATAGACCGCCTCGGTGACCACCGTGCCGCGGTGGCCGACGAGCCGAGCGATCTCCTCTATGGAGACCCCGGCGTCTGAAAGCAGACTGACGAAGCTGTGTCTTAGCTCTCGTGGTGTCCAGTCAGCGGCCTCCAGCCCGGCCCGTTGAGCCACGGCACGAAAGGCTCGACGCACATTCGCGGGATCGAGCGCTCCTCCTGTGCGGGTGCAGAAGACCAGATCGCGGTCAGTCCACGAATCGCCGGCAGCCTCCCGCTGGTGGAGCTGTGCCAGTTTGTGGCTCCTGAGCGCTTCAACGCATCGTGACGGGAGGCGCAGTGTGCGACGCGAAAGCTTCGTCTTCGTGTCGCCATGTGCGCGAACGGAGCGCCACAGCTGGAGAGTCGGTGGCACTGGGGGAGTCTGTGACGGCGAGCCGTCGAGGTCGACGTGAGCCCACGTGAGTGCCCGTAGTTCCTCGGTGCGCGCGCCGGTGAGCAGCGAGACGCTGATGTACGCGTTCATCTCGGTTGACTCGGCCGCAGACAGCAGCGCCTTGGCCTGCTCGAGCGTCAGGGCCTTCGAGGCTCGGCCGGGACGACCTGAGGGGACTTGGCAGAGCAAGACGACGTTGCGCTTGACCCTGTCGCGAGCCATTTGGCGGTCTATGGAGCGTCTGAGGATCGACAGCAACTTGCTTAGCGTTGACGTGCTCGCTGTCTGGGCTTCCTTCGCCAACCAGACGTCGACGTCGTCAGCCGTCAATTCCCGGAGGCGCCGTCGGCCGAGTCCCGGAATGATGCGTCGTTCGCTCAGAATACGGCTGGCTTCAACGGTCTTGGGGTCCCGGCCGCTGAGCCCATAGGCCAGCCAGTCTCGGAGTGCGTCCTCGACGGTGAACTGGTGACCTTGCACCCCAAGGCCGTCGTCCATGTCTCGCAAGATCTCTCGCAGTCGCGTCTTCGCCTCAGTCTTGGTGACCCCGCTGGCGCGCTTCACGATGCGCTTGCCGTCCGGCTTGAAGCCGACGTGAGCCGTGGCGACCCAGCGTTGCCGGGATTCCGAAAAGTGCAGCCCGCCCTCGCCCCGACTACGCCTGGTCGGCACGGTGACGGGCCTCCGTCTCAAGCAGGGCAACGTAGCGCTCAAGGGCACCTGCGGTGACATAGCAGCGACGCCCCTCATGCACGGCCTCGAGCCGACCGGCGCGGATTTGCTCGTAGATCACCGACCGGCTCATGCTCAGCAACGCCATGGCGTCGGGGATCGCGTACAGAGCCCGCTCGGCAAGGATTGTCATCCCGTCCTCCTGTCTGTCCTGATGCGCGAACAGCCGAGCGGGGGCACGATTTCGCCCTCGAAGCCAGCTCGCCAGCAGCCCTGCGAACAGACAATCACGCGTCCGCGGCAGGGAACCGGTGTGCGCCCATTGGCGGCGGAAAGACGCTGCATCTGTGGACATCGGCGACCAATCAACGGTGTGGTTTGGCCAGCGGCATCGCCGATGAATGGCCGCCTTGGTCGCGACGTCCGAGTCCGGCGGACTTGGCCGCGGGCGGCGATCGGTACGGTGCACCCGTGGGAGCGAGACGGGGACGAAGACGCAGCGGCGGGGTGCCGTACGGCACTGCGCGCTACCTGATCAGCGAGCAGTATGCGCCCGAGTACGTCGCCGCCAAAGGCCAGCGGTACAGCCATGTGGGGTGGCTGTACAAGTTGTTGCACTTGTGCCCACGGCGGGATCTGATTGCAGCCTTGACCCTCGCGGCCCGCGTCGCCAGCGACCCGGCCGAACGCGACGAGTGGACCGCGTACGTCCTGGCGAACGTCGATCCAACACTCGCCGCCGCGATGCGTTCAGCGCTGGCCCCGACCGACCGGGGTCCCCACTTCGTCTTCCTGGCACGGCAGCCGGTGCTGCTGGCCTTGAGGGCGGCCTTGACTGAGCCGGTCGTCCGCGGACCCGGCGACGACGACCCACGCATCGCCGCCACGTTGCTCTCTCACCATGTCGCCCACGGCGACATGGTGAGTCGGTATTTGCGCGGGCCCGAACCGGTCATGGGTGGCCGCCCCGAGTCGGACACGATGCATCTGGTGGTGCACGCCCTCTTCAACCTGCCTCTGGATTACGGCGCCCTGATCGCGCGCACGGAGTTCCTGTGGACGCACTACGAGTCACAGCTGACCCGATATCCGCCGAGGGCCCCTCTGCGCGACATGGTCCGCGAAGCCACCGGGCTGGACCTTGAGGACATCCTGGCCCTAGCCTTCGCCCTCTTCGCTCACGTCAGCAGCCTTGGGGTCCATTCGACTTCCGTCGCGCTCGACATGTCCCAGCTCGGCCTGCCAGCCGACGTTGTGTCGAGGTTTCTCACCCTCTTCTCCGACAGCCGCGCGGGTTTCGCCCGCGCGCTGAAGGGCGGTCCTGTCGGAGCTGGGGAGTGGTTCTTCCTGCCGTTCGAGAACCGTCCCCTCTTGCGGCTCAGCAAGACAGACGTTCTCGTCATCGACATGGTGCTGCTGCAGCGCAGGTTCACCAGCGCCCTGTACTGGCTGGTGCACGACCATGAGCGAGACACCCACGGCAACACGGCCCGGATCCAGTGGACACAGACGTACTCCGAGCTCGTCGAGATGCACGCCGAGCACCTCCTGAAGGATGCAGCGCCGCCGATGCTCGACGGCACCAGCAGCTTTTTCACGGAAGAGACAGTCAGACTGCTGGGTGGGTCCGCCGCGGACTGCGGCATCGACTTCGGCGACTTCGTCCTGGTGGCCGACATCGTCCAGCACAACGTCAAGGTTCCCGCCCGCGCTTTCGCGGACGCCTCAGCGTTCAGGGACGACGTGAAAAAGTCGGTGCTTGGCAAGGCACGCCAACTCGACGACACCATCGAACAACTCCTGACCAAGGTCGCGCATCGCGCGCATCCCTTGGGAAGGCGTCCTCGACGCGTCGTGCCCATGGTTGTCGAAGGTGCCGAGTTCCCGGTCATCGCCGAGACCACCGCATACATCAACGACGAGCTCGAGTCCGCTGGCCTGCTTCGACAGCCAGAGTGCACCCGCTTGCTCGTCGTGACGTTGGCCGAGCTGGAGATGCTCGCCTCCCTCATCCATGCGGGCATCGTCGCGTCCGCCCGTGCGGCCATTCACGGGTATGCCATCGACCGCGGCGGCGACAGCTTCACGAACCATCTCCATCGCAACTACGCCATTGGCGGGCCGATGCTTCGGGCTTCCTTCATGGCACAGCAGCAGTCGCTAGCGCTCGCCGAGGTCCTGAAGCGCCTACAGGTCCAGCCGGAAGATGACCGAGCGTGAGCATCACCACGAAGGAGCATCCCGGCTAGCGGCACTGTCAGCCGTGGAAAGGGTCCCTTGTGGCCTGCAACCTGGCGACGCCGTCCCGCGGCAACGTCCACTCCGCGCGAGATGCCGCCGACTGGCCCTTTCAGGACGGGCGAACACGCGGCGGACGGACGTATATGGATGCAGGCCGCGGTGGGTGCCCAGGGAGCAGCCGCCGTTGCCCTGAGTCCATATGCTCTCGATGCGGCTTCACCGGCCCGCTGTCTTCGGGTAGTTGGAGTCCAATGAGGCGAATCGACACATTTGACGTCGGTCCTTTGCTATCAAGGACGGCGACGGTGTGCGGTGGTCGCGCGTCGGTGACAGGGGAGTATTGATGGCTAAGCGCGGGTTCTTCGCGGAGATGAATCACCAGGCCCAGCAGGCGGAGAAGCGTCGGCGTCAGCAGGAGGCGGCCGCGGCTCGTGCGCATGCCTCCGCAGTGCGTGCGGCGGAAATTGCGAGGCGGAAGGCGGAGAATGCGCGTGCGGCGACCGCCCGTGCGTCGGCTGCCGAGCAGAAGGCAGCGGAAAGGGTGGCCGCCCAGTTGTATGCGGAGGCTCGTGCCGCCGAGGCCAACTCCATGAACGTCGAGCTGGCGAACGCGTACGAGGAGATCGACGGGCTGCTCGCCGCGACGCTCGAGGTCGACGACTACGTCGACCTGGAGTCGCTGAAGGTCACGTCCGTGGAGCACCCGCCGTTCAGGCCTGGAAGGCTCGCGGTGCCGGCCGAGCCGATGCCGGAGCTTGTCTACCCGCCGCAGCCGGAGTTTGTGGGCCCCCCGGCACCGACCGGACTTTCCGGGGTGTTTGGCAAGAAGAAGCACCAGGAAGCTGTTGCGCAGGCAGAGGTAGATCACCGCCAGCAGTGCGGAGCGTGGCAGGCGCACTGCCAGAAGATGCACGATGACTACGTAGCCGAGCAGGCCGGGCGCGAGCAGGCGGAGGCGCAGCGCGTCAAGGACCTCGTCGAGGCCGAACATACGTACAAGAGCGAGTGCGCGGAGCGAGAGGCGGAGGCCGAGCAGCGCAACGCCGACCTGACGAAGCTCATCAACGACCTTGCCTTCGACGTCCCCGACGCGATCGAACAGTACGTCGGTGTCGTGCTGTCCAACTCCGTCTACCCCGAGAACTTCCCGGTCAGCCACGACTACGCCTTCGATCTCGACTCCCGCGAGCTGGCGCTGACCGTCCGCATCCCCGAGCCGGCCGACGTGCCCGCCGTAAAGGAGTACCGGTACGCCAAGGGCAAGGACGAGATCACGCCGAGCATGCTCCCGGTGAAGGCGCAGAAGGATCGCTACGCGGACGCCGTCTGGCAGGTTGCGGTGCGCACCCTCCACGAGGTGTTCGAAGCCGACCGCGCCGGCAAGATCCACACCATCGCCCTCACGGTAGGAGTGGACCGGATCGCCCCGGCCACAGGCCTCCCCGAGACGGTGCCCCTCGCTGTGGTGTCGGCAGACATGGAGTCGTTCGGCGAGTTCGACCTTGCCCGGGTCGTGCCGCACGCCACCCTGACCCACCTCGGGGCCGCCGTGTCGAAGGCCCCGTTCGACCTGGCACCGGCCGACACCGGGTCAGGCGTCCGAGTCCGAGGTCTGGGGTGAGGTTCAACTCGCCGCCGGGGTGGCCGACACCACCGCCGGGTTGGACCCCACCGGCCGGCTGGCGACCGGACCCCTCTTGGCCCGACCCGCCGGAGGGGTGGCAGCTGTGGCTGCCAGCCGAGCACGACGACGGGCCGCTGTCTGTGCCCGACACCAAGCCGGCTTCGGCCGAGCGATCCGTGCCGGACCCTTCGTCCGACGATCTGGTGATCCCTTCACCCGAGGGGCCCGCAGTCGGAACGTCCTCGGCGTCCGCTGAAGAGATCGGCAGGCTCCAGCGCCGGGTCACACAGTTGGAAACGGCTCTGGCCGCGACTGCGGGCGCGGCTGATGACGTCGTGGAGCTCAGCGACCAGCAGGTGCTCCAGGACGTGGGCATCTACCGGTACCACCATCCTCTCGAGGACGCCGCCGCCTACAAGGACCGGCTCCGTGAGATCGAGTGCCGGGTCGACGAGTTCGTCAAGGGCCGGCGCGCGGTGCTGGCCGCCGACATGTTCACCTTCGCGGGCAGCCTCGCGAAGGGCCGGAGGATGGTGTGGGACCTGTCCAAGCTCATGCTTCGGGCGTACAACTCGGAAGCGGACTCGTGCGTCCGGTCCCTTCGCTCCGGCAATGCGGTAACGGCCACCCGGCGTCTCGACAAGGCGGTCGCGGCCATCGAGAAGCTCGGCGCGATGATGGAGATGCGGATCAGTCCCGACTACCACGCGTTGCGGGTGGCCGAGATCGAGCTCACCGCGGACTACCAGATGAAGGTCCAGGAGGAGCGCGAACGCGCACGGGAAGAGCGGGAGCTACTACGCGAACAGCGGCGTGCCGAGCAGGAGCTCGCCGCCGAGCGGGAACGACTGGAGAAGGAACGGGCCCACTACGCCAGCGCGCTCGCCGCCCTCCGCGCTTCCGGTGACGACGCGGCCGCTGACGAACTGGCAGGACGCCTCGGTCAGATCGACGCAGCCATCGAGGCCAACGACTACCGGATCGCGAATATCCGCGCTGGTTACGTCTACGTCATCTCTAACGTCGGCGCGTTCGGCCCGAACGTCGTGAAAATCGGTATGACCCGCAGGCTCGAGCCGCGCGACCGCGTCCGCGAGCTGGGGGACGCATCGGTGCCGTTCACATACGACATCCATGCGCTGTTCTTCTCCGATGACGCGATCACCCTGGAGAACGAACTGCATAAGGAGTTTGCCGACCGGCGCGTCAACTGGGTGAACTTGCGCCGGGAGTTCTTCTTCGCCACCCCTGAGCAGGTGCGTGACGTCCTGGCCGCCAAGGTCGGCGGGCTGCTCGAGTTCAGCAGCACCCCGGAAGCGGTCGAGTACTTCCAGAGCCGCGGCTCCTGGCCGACCTTCGACTGAAGCTTCCTCGCCAGACGCCGTGCTCCGATCACGAGCCGGGCGAGGCCAGGTCGGAGGCGGCGGGAGGACGCGCCTCGGCGACCATCTGCTGGCCACTGCTCAACGGCCTTTGCTCTGGGCTCCCCCCGGATCAGAAGTCGTGCCGCTGACGTGGGACACCTTCACAACACCGCACCGTCCGTCGCCCAATTCCCGTAGCGTTCGCACAATGGACAACTCCCTGGAGGCCGACCGCGTCAGAGTCGGGATGCTCATTGATGATGTCGAAGGGACGCCATATCAACAGTGCACTCTGACTCGCGATCCGTCGCAGGGTGCGCTGCTGTCTGTTCCCTATGTGAATGGAGTGGAGCAGTTCGAACTGCCGAGCGAGTGGTTTGAGTTTGGCACTGCCTCGCCCCCGGAGTCCCTCCTATTCGCCGATCCCGACGGCCACGTCACGCTGACTGGCCTACGGTTCAGGGGAGCCCGCGGACTTGTCTACTCACTTGGTCGGCTCGACGCTCGAGTCGCAATTTTCGGACAGCCCAGGAAGCTTCAACGCGAGTACCGGGTCAAGACCCTGCGCTCCCGACTCGATGGGCTGCACCATTTCGCCGCCTTCGAGTCCATTGACATTGGTTTTAGGCGCAAGGCCGACCGGTTCAAGGTTCGCGTGACCCTCGACCCAAAGGACGTGGTCGAGGCGAAGTCGGGATCCTTCACCCTCGCCATCAGGGCCACGGCGCCATGGGATGCCATGGATGGGATCGGGTTCACCACCCAAGCGGACGCTGAGCTCGAAACGACCTGCGCTGAGGGCGCAACCGTGGACGAACACATACAGGCGCAGTGGGCGGTTCGTGCTCTCCTCTCCATTGTGCAAGGAACACAAATTCGTTGGCGAGCTCATAAGGTCCTAGACCACCAATTCCCAACTTGGATGCTTGATGGCCACGAAGAGAAGCCTTCCTTCGTCAACGTTCTCTATCAGCGCACCGCCGGCGACTTCGTGGCACCTGTGGCCGAGACTACCGATCTACGTTGGCCAGCCATCCGATTGGCTGACTTGGGCGCCGGCGGGCTACAGCGGTGGCTCGACCTGTATTCTCAACCCTTGGTTCGTCGAGCAGTAGAGCCTGCAGTCGAGGTGATAAACGGCGCGACACGCTTCGTGGAGCCACGACTGCTCATGACTGTCCTAGGTCTCGATGCCATGGGGTACTTCCGCGATGACCTCCGCAAGCCGAAGACACCCCTGCACATGCAGATTGAACGTTGCCTGCTGGCGAGCGGGCTGGACGTGTCAGCGCTGGGGTCGGTGCGGCAAGTTGCGACTGCCATTGCTCATGTAAACAACGACATCAAGCATCCAGACAGAGACCATCGTCCGGACGGTATCGTGATGCGCCTAGTCGCCGACTTGGCCCTGTTAGTGATGAGAATGCAGACGTTCGAACTGTTGGGTGTCCAAGACAAGTTCCGTCCGGTGCGAGAGGGAGGCATGCCCGCTGTTGTCCAGGCATTTGAGCGCAACGGCGTGGCCATTCGAGACGAGAGGTTCTTGTCCACCTAGTCCGGGCTCCGGGGAGGGGATGAGCGAGGACTCGCCAAGGATAAACCGTCATGGCCCACCCATCACGCTGCTGCATGACCGCAGCGGTCCTCGATGCGGCCAATCAGCCGCTGTCGGCGATCCAGTGCTGCCAGCGCTGACGGCAACGCCTGTCTCAGCCACCGCCGGACATTCGGGACCGAAGGATATCCAAGTTTTGCCTGCAGGCGAGCGTCGTTGAGTGGCCGCTCCCCAGAATGGAGTCGCATTCAGCGACCAACTTCACTAACTGGCGCACGGCGTTGCGCAATTGACCACTTTGTGCAATCCACCAAGCCAGATTCGCCCTCGCGCCCAGAGTCACAGGGTGCTGTGGACCCATCACTTTGGCACAGTCACTTGCCAGAGTCTTGAACAATTTCGCCGCACCACGCGGATCACCAGAATCTCCGATCCAGTATCCGAGGTTCATTCTGGCGGTCAAAGTCTGGGGATGTGTATCCCCTAGCGCAACGGTTAGATCAGCAACTAAATCCTCGAAATGCTGTACGGTTCCTGTCGTGTCACCACTCTTGCCAATCCAATAGCCTAAATTGTTGCGCGTCGCCAAGGTGTCAGGGTGTGTGGCACCCAAGAGGCCGAACTGCGCCTCAAGCAACTCGCCAAATTGCAGTACCGCGCCGCTGGCGTCACCTACTCGACCCGTCCAAGACGCAACGTTGTTGCGCGTGCCCAAAGTTTCCGGGTGTTCGGGCCCGAACAGTCGAAGTTGGTCTTCAAGTAACTCTTGGAACAGGCGAAGACACCTTTCAGGGTCTCCTGATTCGCCGATCCAAAAGGCTAGGTTGCTGCGGGTTATGAAGGTCGATGGGTCCTCTGCTCCTAGCGCTTCGATCTGGAGCGGCAGCAGGCCTTCCAGGATGGCGATGGCACGGTTGTAGTGGCCGGCCTCCCCTACCCACCTGCCTAAGTCACTTTGCGCTTGGAGGGTCGCTGGGTCCAACGGCCCAAGAGATTCCTGGCATTTTTGGGCTATCTCCTTGGCTTCACCAACGGCCCTCTCCACCTGACCAGACTCTCCCCAAGCGAGGGTCAGGTCGCGTCGTAGGGCCAAGGTCTCTGGGTGAGAGGCTCCCCAGCGCGCGGTGGAACCCTCGACTAGCGATATCAGGGGCTCGATCGCCTCCTCTGGCCGCCCAGCCTGTACGAATGAGGCGGCGATATTCAGTCGTACGGTGCGCGTCCTGGAATCATCTGTTCCCAATACCCCCTCGCAATCCCTCAAGAGCGCCTCGAATTCTGCGATCGCGTTGTCGAGCTGTCCTGAGAGCCCGAGCCAAAGTGCTCGTTGATTGCGCCAGATGAGAGTTCCTTCTTCATGAAAGCCCATCAGCGCAAGATAGGGGCCCTCGACGCGAGCGACTGCGGCCCGAAACTGGTGTGCGTCAGCCAGCGCTTGGGCAGTGACAAAGACGGCCTCGGCCTCCGTTGCCGACTTGGTCCCGTGGATTCGGGTGAATGCGGTCAACCACTCAGCGAACTCGAGGCGCACCCCGCTCTGGTCGCGGTTCTGATCGTCGTCTCTCAAGGCATCCATTTGCTCCCCAAGCCATGAGCGAGTCGAATGGAGCATTTTTTCGCGCACTCCTTGGGTGAGGTGTGATGTCGCGATCTCGTAGAGGATTGGCTCAACGAAGCGCTCTTTGGAGGGGCTTGCCTGTTCTTCCGTGGTCCAGTGATAAGGATCTTGAGCTGCGGCCATAGCCACATGAAGTCCAAGCACCTTAGGCGCAACGGCTCGACTAATGATGGCGGTGATAGGCTCTCTGCGCCATGAGAACATCGAGTTCGGGATGGCCCCCGACGCCAACGCTAGTGCATCTTGCACGTCGCGAGACATCTCGCTCCATCTTGCCTCGTATAGAGCTTGGAGGGTGAACGGTAGGCGAGACATATCAAGTTCAGAGACGATTAAGCGGCCAGCGCTTGCACTTATTCTCTCCTGCGTCTCATTGAGCGTGCAGAACAACTCCATCGTGAGCGGGTTGGGATATCTCGCCGCAATTTGTGCGGCATCATGATCTGATGTGTCGGGGGCGTACCGGCGCAGCAATGTTTGCAGGTCCTTGGGTTCGAGGTCCGGCATGTCCCAGATTTCAACGTTCCCCTGCAGCTCCGTCCGGCTACGCCATTTCGTGTATGGAGCATTGTTCTCGCCTTCGGGCCAGGCCGTTCCGATCACGAGCACTGGATGCGCGCCGCGACGCTGCGATGCTGCGTCGAGGAACTCGGCAAAGGATGGGCTCATTAGGTGGAGGTCCTCGATGACTAGAACTCCGGGCACGTGAGCATGGGCAAGATCAGTGAGGGCCGCGGCGAGAGCCCTTGCTTCATCGTTCAGCTCAGCCGCAACTTCGCCTCCTAAAAGCGTCGCGTTCTCGAGCGCCGCCTTCTCGAAACGATGCTTGGAGAGCATCGCGTGAGCTCCTCGAGCCAAGGACACCCCGAGTCCGAGCGCAGGAACCGACAGTCCGATTTGTTGCATCGCTAGAGACGCACCCTCAAGTCCGCCCTCCTCCAAGGCCCCCTTGACATGTCTTGTCGACGACGCTCGAAAATGAGGCCATAGCGACGGTCGAAAACGAGGCCACCCAGACAGATTGGATGGGTGATCTCAGTGGAGGATTGGGCTCTGATCCGGCGGCTGGTCGCCGATGGTGTGCCGC